>DASVGE010000147.1:0-10975 GCA_036379695.1 Pyrinomonadaceae bacterium
CGCGCAGAAAGCGTCGAGGGCGACAGCAAAGTAAGCAGAAGCAGAATGACAAGAAAACTTCGTTTCACAGATAACTCCATATGCTGCAAATTGATGTTAGTCGTGGGGAAAAGGTTATCTTGACCGTCGAAAATTGTACAGGAAGGAATTTTTAGCCACAGATGAACACGGATTTCATACACGGATTTATTTTTTATCTGTGTAATCCGTGTTCATCTGTGGCTTATTTCTTTTTGGACACGATAGCGCGTGCTTTTTGACGGAGCGCGGTTCTGTAGGGGGCGGCGCCGGTTCCGGCGGCGTTTGAGAGCCACTGGATTCGTGGGGTGCCGCGCGCGGTGGTTTCACCTGTCAATTGCGCCGAGTAGGTTCGCTTGTCATTGGGGACGAACAGGATCAGACGTTTGAGATTTCGGCCCTCGCTGGGATCTTTCCCGACGAACAACAGTTCGTGATAACCGTCTTCATCTGCGTCGACGAGTTCAGCGCCCCAGCTTGCGTGAGTGAAGCCTTTCGTATCGAGCCGTCCCTGAGCGCTGAGCCGGAATTTGCCATCACGCTTTTGCAGCACGAGAAAATTTGTCGTGCCCGCCTTGCGCTGATTGTTCACTGCCACGATCGCGGGACCTGAATCAGTGTCGACGATCTCGAGTGAACCTACTGAGCCGCCGCGCGCAAAGCGTGCTGCGATCTTTCGTGCCTGGTCGATCGAGAGCTGTTCCACCGGCGTCCGGTTCTCACGCGGTTCGGCGACTGACGTAACTTCATTTCGCCAGGAAGCCGGCGTCATCTGTACCTTGGAAGCAGCAACGGGAAGAGCCTCGGCTGGAATCTGTCGTTCGGTTGCAGTCTGTCCACCCGTGTAACCCCAGGCGAGAAACGCGCTGAAAGTCGTCACGAGAAACAGCGGGGCACCAACTCTAAAAACGAGACCCCGTCCCGCATCCGCCGCAGCCACCATCGCCGACAATGGCTCCATGTCAGGCAGCGTGCGATCCTCTTGCGTGAGACTGCGCTCTAAAAGCAGTTTCGCCATCGCAGCAGTACGCGGTCGATCCTCCGGCCGCTTGGCAAGCAAACCATGAACTGCCAGCGCCAGTGGACGCGGAATGTCCTGTCTCAACCTCGGCAACGGCGGCGCCGGCGCGGTCGCCTGTTTCACCAGCAAAGCTGACTGCAGTGGATCTACAAACGGCGGACGCCCCGCAAGCATTTCGTACAACAAAACTCCCAAACTGTAGAGATCGCTCCGCGCGCCGATTCGCTGCCCTAAACACTGCTCGGGCGACATGTAGCGCGGCGTTCCGATCAACTGGCCCGAACCTGTGCTCGCATATGTGGCCGTGGATTCAGCCGACGAAGCCAAAACTTTCGCGACGCCGAAATCGAGCACGCAAACACCACGCTTCCCGAGCAGGATGTTTGACGGTTTCAAGTCGCGATGAACGATTCCGATCCGGTGTGCTTCTTCGAGGACGTCGCAGATCTGCGTGGCGATGCTGACTGCCTTCGTGAAGGGAAAGCGGCCTTCGCGCGCGAGCGCCTGTGAAAGCGTCTCGCCTTCGACAAACTCCATCACGATGAAGTGACGACCGTCAGGCAGGTTCCCCGCGTCGAAAATCATCGCCGCGTTCGGATGGCGCAGCTTGGCCATCGTGCGTGCTTCGCGCAGGAACCGGTCAGCGATGTCGGCATCACTGGCGAATTCACGTCTGATGATTTTGACGGCGACAGGACGCTCGAGATCGAGATGCGTGGCAAGGTAAACCGCTCCCATGCCACCGGTCCCGATTTCGCGCTCTATTCTGAATCTGCCAGCGATAAATTGGGGGACATCCATTTTTGACCTTCCTTCGGGTTAAAAGGTCGATATCGAACTCAGTTTTGGCTTGGGACGGGGGAAGAGTGCCGGACAGTTTAGCACCTTCAGTCAATATTTAGCCACGGATTTCACGGATGAACACAGATCATTTATCCAAACCAGGATGCACGCCTGGTACATTGGGGATCCAGAATACCTGTCCGTTGATCTCAAGGCTACGCAGCCCGTGCTTTGGGAGGTCTTTTTCCTTCAAACCGAGAAAGGTGAAGTGTGGGAGATCGCTGAGAACGGTTTGAAACCAACCGTGCTTCGCCAGGATTTCGCGGACACGCGGGTTCTGAAACTCGTTAACGTCGAAAGCCAGCATAGCGATGTGTTGCGACGTGCCCGGCGCCGCGATCGAGTAAAGGATCGACTTTGAAAGGTCTTTGCTGAAATAGATCCCGGTCTTTTCAAGCTCTAAGACTTCGGCAATTTGTTGCGATAGCGGCAAGCTGCGCAAGCGCGCGACCTGCTCCGCCGTGAGACGTCCCTGCGACTGCCAATAGTCGAGCGCCGGCTCAAATCGCGAGTTCCACAGACGCACGCTGTCGTCGTAGTTACGTCGCGCGGCCTCGGCGCCGTCGCGCGGCGTTATGTCGAGGCCTTCCTTTTGAGCTTCTTCGCGCGCTTTGTTTAGTTTTCTGAGTGCTTCCGGCTGGAGCTCAACCTCGTCATAGCCGATTACTTCGGCTTCAAAACCCGCGTCGTCCTGAAACTTCATGACCTGCTCTTCATTCGTGAAGACGCAGACCGGAGGCGGAGTCACCTTTTTGTCGGCGACGAAGATCGCGCCGTACTCCTCGAGGATGCGCCGTGACACGGGGTCGGACGGCGGGCAGATGTTCTCCAGTTTGATTTTCCGTTTCTTGAGGGCCTTGGCGAGGGCTTCGTAAAAAGGAGTCGGTTCTTTGAGGTTTTTAGTTTCTAGACGTGAGTTTGAAATCATTGGCTCTGTTGACATGTTTCCCAGGATCGGCATCACCCCGCTTGCGATAATCAGACAAACTGTAATCATGATCTCCAAAAGCGCAAAAGATGATAGTGGCGGCTGAATCGGGCGGTCAACTGTGCTAGGCTCCACTGCGATAAGGGTTTGCAATGAAGAGTGCGGAATTATTTATGGAATTGGTCGCGACCTACCGCCGCCACGGTTGGGAATTGCGTAGTGCGCTGCTGCAAACGGCCACGCAGGCGGTGCTGCAGGAGTTGCTCGAGGACGTTCCGGTTAAAGAGGCGAGCGTTGATGCGTTATGGTTTTCACGCCCCTCACACAACAACCGCGAGGCCTGGGAACTGCGCCTGCTATCGCAGACTCAATACGCGTTGTTCGAAGCTTTCGAGGCAAACGAGACTGAAGAAGAACGCGCGGACGTGAAGCTCGAGATGGAAGCGCGATTAAGGGATTACGTCGGAAAGAATTAGCCACGGATGAACACGGATTTCATTCACGGATAAGAGAAAATCCGTGTATGAAATCCGTGTTATCCGTGGCTAATTATTGCTTGCCCATCTTCACCGGAATTTCCACTTTCTCAAACTCCGGCAACTGGCCATCGGTGGGAGGTTCGCCCTTCGGACGCATCACGACAACCTTTACTGTGCTGTAAGGCAGTGCGCGACGTACGCGCATCAGAAACTCCTGGTCGTGTCGAATCGGTATCCCATCAAACTCGACCACGATATCGCCATTCTTAATTCCCGCGAGATCCGCCGGACGGCTGCGCAGGATGGTGTTTAATATCACGCCCCGAATCTTTGTTCCGGGAACCGGGATTGTATCGGCGTCGCCATCTTCGTAACCAAATTGACCTCGTCCCTCCGGACGTCGCTCAAACTCTTTCGTCAAACGCTTCGATTCGTCTTCCGAGATTGTCGTCAATTGAGCGGTCTTCTTTTCGCCGTCGCGCACGTATTCGATGTTGATAGTTTTTCCGATCGGCGTTTGCCTCATGATCTCTTCGATCTGGTCCTCATCTCGAATCGGTTGCCCATCGACACTCAGAATTACATCGCCGCCAACCAGGCCGGCCTTGTCTGCAGGACCGCCCGGCGCACTGACGCACTCCAGGATCACACCATCGTCGGTCTCATTAAATCCATTCACACCCAGGAAAGACTTAACGACCGGTGCACGCGAGACCCCAACCCCAACGCCACCACCTCTCTTCGCCGGCGCCACCAGCGCCGTGAACGCGGCTGCGCCGATGAAAAAGACGAGCAAGCCAACGAAGATCCACGACATGCCACTCATGCGGCGTTTCTTCTTCTGTGTGCCGGGCAAGACAGCCGTGGGCGCTTCGCCAGGAGCAAGATACTGGTTGCTGCCGGTATAACCTCCCATGTTGTGAGTCAGTCGAAATCCGCAGTTCCGGCAGAAACGCTGGTCTGACGGCATGCGCGAATGACAATTTGAGCAAGTTACTTCCAATTCCTGCGACATAGAAGATCCACCCTATTTATTGGTGTTCGTCGAAGAATACACGGACAGGGACTATACGCCAAATGATGTTTTCTGGTTGCATTGGGCTCACGTCGATAGACTTCCGGGCAACTAAAGGGCAATATTCCCCTAAATCTCGGAGGGATGTCATTGTGGAAATAACCAAAGCACTCGCGGCGCTACAACCGCTGTACGGCAAAGACAACGTGGAGATCATTACCACCGACGGCAGGCGAGTGCGGGGGACTGTTCGCAGCATGAAGACTACCCAAGCCCTTACCACTCCCAGCGTCAAGATGGAGGTCGCAAACGGGCAGATCGTGAAGATCCCGTTTCCGACGATTGCGGAGATTAAGGATCACAATATCGGCAGCTAATAGGGTATAGTACGCCGTTCTATGAGAATCGACGATTTTGGAACCCGTATCGCTAACGCCTGGTCTGAGCTTCGGCCGGCCACGCGTGGATTGGTCGAGCGGGCTCTGCAGGCAGGTGGTTCCGGAATGCCCACCGCGCGTAACTTCCACTACGATGCGCGCGCCGATCTCGAACTCAGCCGCTTCCTCGCCGCACTTGACGATCGCGCCGCCGAAAAAGCTCTCGATGCCGAAAAAGGTGGGGAACTGAAATCGATTGCCGACACGTGCGCCGCAGTGTTGTTGGAAAAGACTGAGTCAGCGGAAGTCTTTACGCAACTGGTGCGTCGGGCCCAGGCGCAAAGAGACTATCGACGCATCGACACACTCGCCGACGCTCTCACTTCACGTTTTCCGCCCAGCGAGATCTGCGAGCTCGCGCGCTCCGAAGATAAAGTCGTTCGCGAGCTTGCAAATGAGGCACTCGCACGCTGTCCGATTTCCGTGCTGTACAGTTTGCTCAACGATCCGGTAGATGCCGAGACCGCGCGTGCGGCGCTGCGAAGGCAGGTTGTGGAATATGGATCGGAAGAAGCGCGCCAGCTCGTCAACGCGCTCGATCAGGCAGAGGACATGATGTAACTACTGTCCGAGCTGGTGAAGTCGCTCGACTACTTGATCGATCAGCCAGTTTGGAGTTGAAGCGCCGGCCGTCACGCCAACTTTCTTCACGTTCTTCAGATCAGCCGGATTTATCTCGGCAGGAGTTTCGATCAGGAAACTCTTCGCGCATTGTTCCTGGCAAACCGCTAACAACTTGACGCTGTTGGATGAGTGGCGTCCGCCGATCACGTAAAACGCGTCGACTTGTCCTGCGAGCGCTCGCGCTGCATCCTGTCGATCGCGAGTGGCGGAACAGATCGTGTTGACCACCTGCGGTTCGGTGTCGGCCTTCTCACGCACCGCTTCGGCGACTTCCAAAAACGTCTGCAACTTGATCGTCGTTTGGGAAACGACTAACGGCGAGCGCAACGCCGGCAGCTTAGCTACTTCGCCTGCATCGCGCACGACGTAAGTATTGTTTGGCGCGTAACCCACGACGCCGATCATCTCCGGGTGATCCGGATTGCCGGCCACAACCACGTCGCGTCCCTGTCGCGCGGCTCGTTCGGCGAGATGCTGTACGCGAGTCACAAACGGGCAGGTTGCATCGATTACTTTCGCGGCGCGCTGTTCGAGTTCGCGCTGCACTTGCGGCGTGACGCCGTGCGCGCGGATAACGGCGATGGTGTCGGCGCCGGCTTCTTCAGGTGAGTCGATGGTGGAGACGCCACGGGCGCCGAGGCGTTCCATTTCCTGTGCGTTGTGAATCAGTGGACCAAGAGAGCGAATCGGGCGCACGCCTTCTTCAACCGCCTCTTCCACCATTTCGACGGCGCGCTCGACGCCGAAACAAAATCCGAATTCTTCTGCCAGTAAGACTTCCATTACATTTGCTCCACGGGCATTCTAGCAAGAAAATCAGCCACAGATAAATACGGATTTCATACACAGATTAAAACAAAATCCGTGAATGAAATCCGTGTTTATCTGTGGCTTATATTGGCAGGCCTTTGCGCGCGATGGATTCCATCAGGTTACAGAACCGATCCAATTCGCCGAGGGTGGTGTAGACGTTGGGCGTGATGCGGATGCCCTTGAATTCGTCGTGCACGATCGGCGTCGTGAAAATGCGATGCTTGTTGAAGAGGTAGGCGCCGATCGCGGTCGGATCGATGCCTTCGATGTTTACGTTCGCAATTGCGCACGATTGATTCGGATCAAAAGAAGTATTGAAACCGACCTTCGGGACATCCTTCAGACGATTCATCCAGTAGCGTGAGAGGTATCTGAGCCGCGCCTCTTTGCGCTTGCCGCCCATTCCCTGATGAAACAGCAGCGCCTCACCGATCGCCAGCCGTGGCGCCGCCGAGTGGGTGCCGATCTCTTCAAACTTGCGAATGTCGTTGCTTTGCTTCGACTCCGCCGCCATCAACGGCCAGAGCTTCTCGATCTTGTCGCGCTTCACGTAAAGCAGCCCGCTCCCCTTCGGAGCAAAGAGCCATTTGTGCAAGCTCGTGCCGAAGTAATCGCAGCCGAGGTCTTTCTGCTTGAAATCAAACTGCGCAAACGAATGCGCGCCGTCGACGATCGTCTCGATCCCTTTCGCGCGCGCGATTTCGCAGACCTCTTTCACCGGCGTGATCTGGCCCGTGATGTTCACTTGATGCGAAACGAGGATCAGTTTTGTTCGACTCGTGATGCCTTTTTCAAACGCCGCCGTGATCTCGCTCAGGTTCCTGGGCGGGATCGGGATCTTCACCATCTTGAGAACGAGACCTTCGCGACGTTCGCGCTGGCGCAACGTGGTTAACATGCGCGGGTAGTCCTGCGTGGTCGTGAGTATCTCGTCGCCCGGTTTGAAATCCATTCCCATCAAAAGGATCTCGAGTGACTCTGAAGCATTACGCGTGATCGCGATCTCTTCGCGATCGCAGCCAAACATTTCCGCCAGTCCGGTGCGAATCGTTTCTGACTGTGGCTCGAGTAGTTGCCACATTGTGTACGCGGTCGCGTCTTCCTGTTGCCAGATGTAACGCACGAGCGCCTCGGTGACGATGCGCGGGCTCGGTGAGACACCGCCGTTGTTGAGATTCACGATGCCACGCGTGACCGTGAACGAGTTTTGGATGACTGACCAGTAGTCTTCATCCATCGCGACCTGCTCGGGCGTGAGATGCACGACACTTCGACTCGCGGCTTCAACGTCTTTCAGAAGTGCACCGATGGCAGGAAATGAAAGCGCAGCCAATCCAAGACTCTTGCCTGCCTGGGCGAGAAATTCTCTTCGACGAGTCGAAGGTATTTTGTGGCTCATCATTGTCAGGATCCCTCAAAAACAATCTCCCCGTTGATAACTGTCATCACGCATCGAGTTTTCAAGATCTCGGGGGCGGGGATAGTCATGATGTCGGATGAGAGAATGGTTAAGTCGGCGAGCTTGCCGGCCTCGATCGTGCCGCGCAGTTTTTCTTCAAATGCGGCATACGCCGGCCAGAGCGTGAACATCTTCAGCGCTTGCGCACGAGTAACAGCTTCTTCCGGATGCCATCCTTCGCCCGAGAACCCCTTCTGATCTTTACGCGCCACAGCGGCGTAAAACTCGATCATCGGTTCACCACGCTCAACCGGCGCATCCGATCCACCAGGCACGACAACGCCCGACTTGATAAAACTCTCCCACGCGTACGAACCCTGAAGCCGCTTGATGCCGACGCGACTCGGTGCGAAGAACAGGTCGCCGATCGCGTGCGACGGTTGCATCGAAGGAATCACTCCGAGCTTTGCGAAACGCGGAATGTCAGCAGGGTTAACGATCTGCGCGTGCTCGATGCGCCAGCGCGGATCGGCAACCTTTCTATCCGCCGCTGGTACCGCCTTAAACGCCGCTTCATATTCATCAAGCACGAAACGATTCGCACGGTCGCCAATCGCGTGAGTTTCGACTTGTATGCCTTTGCGCAAGGCTTCGACGAGCATCGGTCGCAACTCTTCCGCCTTCACTGTCAGAAACCCGGAGGTGTCGGTCGCGTCTGAGTACGGCTCGAACAATGCCGCGCCACGCGAACCGAGCGCGCCGTCCGAGACCACCTTGATCGTCCGGAAAGTAAAACGATTTCCATACGCGCCGATGGTCGCACCTTCGTTGAGCAGACGCGTGGCACTGGCGCCTGGTCCATGAACGGCCTTGTAGATGCGAAGCTTGATTGTGCCCGCGGCGTAAAGTTTCTTGAAGACGTCGACGTCGTCGTAACCACCGCCTGCGTCCTGAATCTGCGTCCAACCGAGTTCGATATTCCGCTTCACTCCCAGCACAACTGCGCGCTCTGCATCTTCGCGAGTCGTCGGCGGAACCTTACGCCGGACCAAACCCTGCGCCGTGTCCAGCAACATGCCGTTGGGTTCGCCGCTCTGTTTGTCTTTTGAGATCTCGCCGCCGAATGGGCTTGGAGTGTTCTTGTCGATACCGGCGAGTTTCAAAGCGGCGCTGTTTGTGACCGAGCCGTGACCGTCGGCGCGTCCGAAGATTACGGGATTGTTGGGCGCTACTTTGTCGAGGTCCCAACGCGTCGGAAACACCGGTGGTGTCCAGTGTGTTTCGATCCAGCCGCGTCCCGTTATCCATTCGCCGGGTTTTGCCTGCTCGACGCGTGCTTTCACTTTGGCGAGAAAGTCTTCGAGGCTGGTGGTGCCTTCGAGATTGAGAGTCATCTCGCGCAGGCCGACGCCGGAGAGGTGTTGATGCGAGTCAGTGAAACCAGGCAGGACGGTGTTGCCTTTGAGATCGACGACACGCGTGTTTGGACCAACAAATTTCTGCGCGTCTGCGTTTGCGCCGACGAAAACGATTTTGTTTTCCTTGACGGCGATCGCCTGTGCTTTTGGCGACTGGTCGTTTGCTGTGTAGATGTTGCCGTTTTTGAAGACGATGTCGGCCGCAGACTGAACAGGAACAGACGCAGGCAGCAGCACCAGGAGCAGGGCACTCGCTATGATTAAAAGGAGTTTCATCTTTCCCTCAGTTGATAAGAATGTAGAACGATTCGGGTGGCGTGCGGAGAGGTTTATATCAGCGCCGCTCACTCCTAACAAGTCAGGAAGAGGGGCTTGCCCCCGCTCTTAGGGACTGATCAGCGGGGGCAAGCCCCTCTTCCTGACTTGTTAGGAGGGGGCGGTACGCAGGAAGTAGTCGAGCTTGGAACGAGTGGGTAATGCGGTGCGGGCGCCGAGGGCGCTGCACTTGATTGCGGCGACTGCGTTGCCGAGTTTTAAGCTGGTCTCGAGGTTTTCACCAGTCAGAAGGCCGTAGAGAAAGCCGCCGTGGAAAGCGTCGCCGGCGCCGGTTGTGTCACGGCAGCCGCCGGGAGCTTCGAAGCCGGGCGATTCGATGAAAGTTCCGCCCGCGTAAACGACCGCACCCGCGGCGCCGATGGTCATGCCAACCAGTGCGCAACCATATTGAGCCTTTAATTCGATCAGCGCTGTTCGATGATCAGTAATGCCGGTGACTCGTCGCGGAAATTCCTTCGAACCGATCATTATGTCGATCAAAGGCAGCAGTTCCGGCAGTCCTTCGTAAACGTTATCGATGTCAGCCGAAACGATTGTTCCGCTCGCGCGCGCCGCTTGCGCCACACGCACGCACGCCGGCGGATCGTGTGCGTCGAGGTGCAATACTCTTCCCATCGCGCCAAATTCAGCCGGCGCCTCTTCCGGCTTGTACGCGAGCCGGTCGTCACGATCCCAGACGATGGTGCGCTCGCCACTGCGCGCCTCGACCGTGATGAAAGCGATCTGATTCCGCGCCCCTTCGACGATCTCGGCAAAGTCGACGTTGACGTCGTCGTCTTTTAACGTTTGAAAGCCAAACAAACCTTCCGGATCCGACCCAAAACGTCCGGCGTAAGCGGTCTTCAACCCCAGGCGCCGGAGCGCGACCATCGTCGACGCCGTTTGTCCGCCAGCAGACTGTATGTGCTCCAGCAGGCGGATTTTCGTGTCGAACGCCGGATACTCCGGCACTACGATCAAGTGATCGACGGCGTTGAGCCCAAAACCAACTGCATCAAACGGTTTGTTTGCGGGAAGCGTAAGTGGAAAATGCATTTTACTAGGCTAAAATAGCATCTCAACATCGTGGCGATCGAAGAGAAATTGAAGGAAATTCCGTCTTCGCCCGGCGTCTATCTGCACAAAGACGCGGCGGGCAAGGTGATCTATGTCGGCAAGGCGAAGAACCTCCGCAGCCGCGTCAGATCCTACTTTCGCGCCCGGCCGTTCGACCGCAAAACAGATGCCCTCGTCGGCCAGATCGCGGACCTCGAATTCATCGTCACCGATAACGAAGTCGAAGCCCTAATACTCGAAGCGTCGCTCGTCAAACAGCACAAGCCCCGTTACAACATCAAACTTCAGGACGACAAGTCGTATCCGCATCTCAAGCTCACGATCAACGAGCCGTTTCCGAAAGTGGTGATCACGCGGCGGATTCAGCGCGACGGCGCACTCTATTTCGGCCCGTTCCTGCCTGCAAGCCTGGCGCGCCGGACGATCGATCTGATCAACCGCACATTCCAGTTACGCACTTGCGATATCGAGATCGATGGTAAGGCGCCGCGACCGTGTCTCGAGTATCACATCAAACGCTGCCTTGGCCCGTGCGTCAAGGGATTGTGTACGCCCGAACAGTATCAGGAAGCGGTGCGCGACGTCAGG
>DASVGE010000148.1:0-4244 GCA_036379695.1 Pyrinomonadaceae bacterium
ATGTCTTCACCGGACCGAAACTGTTTTTTGGCGGCCGCTCTCACGGCCTCCTTCATAGCTTCTATGACGAGATCGCGTTCGATACCCTGCTCCTGGCAAAGTGCCTCGATGTTTTGTGCAATCGATGAACTCATCTGTGTAATCCGTCTAATCGGTAGCTAAAACTAATGCCCGGCTCGGCGCAGTTCCTCGTTTACATCCACCTCCAGGTTCGCTTTCGTAATCAAGTCCAGAGGAACACGTACCTGCCCGCTAGTTCGATCCTCAAAAAGCACGTCGTTGCCGTCTACTCCTAGCAAAAGTCCCCGGAAATTGCGCTGCCCCGCAATCGGCTGCCGGGTCTTCAACTTTGCCTGGCTGCCCGCGAACCGCTCGAAGTCGGCGCGTTTATACAAGCCCCTTTCGAGTCCCGGCGACGATACCTCCAGGGTGTAGGAAGCATGAATAAAGTCTTCCACATCCAGAATCGTCCCCAGGTGAAGGCTCACTGCCGAGCAATCTTCGTGGGTCACACCCGTCGGCTTATCAATGAAGATACGAACAATCGGCTTGTTCTCGGGGCCGGCAACCTCGGCGTGAACCAGCTCGAGGCCATGGTCGATTGCTACTCGTTCAGCTAACTCCTGAACCCTTTCTGCAATCGATTCGTTACCCATTGTCCCTTCTCAGGAGGTTTCTCGTCCAAAAGAAAAAGTGGGCGCGAAACCCACCGGACGAGACCCCGTGCTTCGAGCAAGCTGTGAATTATACGGAAACACCACTGTTCAAGCAACTTCAGCCACGGATTACGCGGATTGTTAAATACGGATTCACGCGGATCAGAATCTGTGTGAATCGTATTGGAAATCCGCGTTAAGCTGCGGCTAAGTCAGCTTTGACTTCACGATCTCGCTGACCAACCGCCCATCGGCGTTTTTGCCAGCCAGTGCGGCCTGGACCGCTTTCATTACTTTGCCCATGTCTTTCATGGAAGTGGCGCCGGTTTCGGCAATCGCTGCCGTGACAGCTTGTTCGATCTCTTCCTGCGACGCGGCCGCAGGTAGGTAGGTCTCGATGACAGCGATTTCCGCGGACTCCTTGTCGACGAGTTCCTGGCGGCCGGCCTTTTCATACTGCTCGATCGAGTCGCGTCTTTGCTTTACCAGAGAGCGCAGCAGTTTCTGCATGTCGTCGTCATCCAGTTCAGCGCCTTTCTCGATCTGGCGGTTCATCATCGCGGCTTTCACCATTCGCAGCGTTGAAGTACGGGCTGCATCCTGCGCCTTCATCGCGGCTGTGAGATCCGTGACAATCTGTTTACTGAGACTCATTTTTCAACTCCAATCCGTTTAATCTGTGGCCATTCGTTTTCGCAAGATAGTCACGTAGAAACTGGCCCGTGTACGATTCGGGAATGGTCATAATCTCTTCAGGCGTCCCGATACCGACAACGTACCCGCCTGCATCGCCGCCCTCTGCGCCGAGATCGATAATGTGATCGGCGGTCTTGATCACGTCGAGGTTATGTTCGATCACCAGCAACGAGCCGCCGGCATCGATGAGCGCGCGAAACGCCGCGAGTAGTTTGTTGATGTCGTCGAAGTGTAAACCTGTAGTGGGTTCGTCAAATATGTAAAGCGTCTTCGCGCCGGTCCGCTTGAGCAGGTGGGCGGCGAGTTTAATACGTTGTGCTTCACCGCCGGACAGCGTTGTCGCTGACTGGCCCAGCCGCAGGTAGCCGAGACCGACATCGTCCAACACGCGCAGCCGGTTCGTAATCTTCGGCACTTCGCGGAAGAACGTGATCGCCTCACGCACGGTCATGTTGAGCACTTCGTGAACGTTCTTGCCGCGATAGCGAATGTCGAGGATCTGCTGTTTGAAGCGTGTTCCCTTGCACTCCTCGCAGACCAGTTCAACGTCCGCGAGAAACTGCATCTCCACCGTCACCGTGCCATCGCCCTGGCAGACCTCACAACGCCCGCCGGGAAGGTTGAACGAAAAGTGCGACGGATCAAAACCGCGAGCCTGCGCTTCGCGAGTCGCCGAAAAGACTTCGCGAATCGCGTCGTAAACCTTGATATACGTCACCGGATTTGAGCGTGGCGTCCGCCCGATCGGTGATTGATCGACGAGGATCACATCATCAATAAGCTGTCCGCCTTCGAGCCTCTGAAAAGCGCCGACGTGACCTTGCCATTCGCCGCGCTGCTTCTTGAGTCCGGCGTAGAGGCAGTCGTGAATCAACGTTGACTTTCCGGAACCGCTTACGCCGGTGATGCAGACCAGCATGTCGAGCGGGATCTCGACGTCGATCGATTTGAGATTGTGCTCGGCGGCGCCTTGAATCGTGATGCGCCGCTTCTGCATCGTGCGACGTTGTCGCGGTTCCTTGATCTCGGCATCGCCGCGCAGGTAACGCGCGGTCAGCGAATTCTCGTCGGCGAGCAGGCCTTTGAAGTCGCCTTCGTACATCACGCGGCCGCCCAGTTCGCCCGCGGCTGGACCGATGTCGAGTATGTGATCCGCGGAGCGCATCATTTCCGCGTCGTGCTCGACTACGAGCACTGTGTTGCCGATGTCGCGCAGGTTCTTGAGCAGGCGAATAAGTCGATCGTTGTCGCGTGGGTGCAGGCCGATTGATGGTTCGTCGAGTACGTAGAGCGCGCCGACGAGCGATGAGCCGAGGTTGGTTGCGAGTTGGATTCGCTGGGCTTCTCCGCCGGAGAGCGTCGAAGCGAGTCGATCCAACGTCAAATAATCCAGTCCGACTTCGACCAGAAACCGCAGCCGCCGCCGCACTTCGAAAAGTATTCTTTCCGCAATCGCTGTCTGCTCGGTTGAGAGTTCGAGCGTGTCAAAGAATTCGGCGGCGTCTTTGATTGAGAACGAGCAGATCTCCGGCAGGGTGCGGCCGCTGACTTTTACGTCCCGCGCTTCCTGCCGCAGACGGCCGCCGCCGCAGTCGGGACACAGTGTGTAGCCGCGATACTTTGACAGGAAGACGCGCACGTGGAGCTTGTACTTCTTCGTTTCCATCCAATCGAAGAAGCCGCGCACGCCGCTCCAATCGCCACGTCCTTCGATGATGGCCTGTTGGTCAGCGCGCGAAAGCTGGTTGAACGGCACCGTCATCGAAATCTTTTCGGCGCGGCAAAACTGCTTCAACTCCTGCATGGCCCACTCGTGCTGTGGCTTGGTCCATGGCTCGATGGCGCCGTCTTTCAGAGACAAGCCCGGGTTGGGGATCACCAGATCGAGATCGAGACCAATCGTGTTTCCGAATCCCTGGCAGGTGGGACACGCTCCGTAGGGATTATTGAAACTGAACAGTCGCGGTTCGGGCGTGGCGTAGACCGTGTGGTCGTACTTGCACTCGAAACGTTCGGAGAACCAGAGTCGTTTCGGTTCCGGCTCGGTGGTTTCGATCAGCGCGGTTCCGTGTCCTTCCTGGAAACAGATCTCGAGTGAATCGACGAGACGTTGACGTACATCCGGCCGCGCTACCAGCCTGTCGACCAGCACGTAGACGTCTTTGAAATCATCGCGCGGGTAATCGTCGGGCGATTGCAGGTCGATGGTTTGTCCGGCGGCGAAGAGACGCGTGAAGCCTCGTTGCATCAGGCTCATCAGGTGCGCCGTCAGCCACTGGCGCGACGGTGCGGCTTTGCGGCGCGACGATTTCTTTGGCGCTTCACGTTCCGGATCGCTCAGGCCGGCTGAAGCTGGAAAGAGCACGTAAAACCGTGTTCCCTCGGGCAGGTTTCCGAGGACTTCATCGGCGATTGACTCCGGCGAGTCGCGCGTGACCAGGCGTCCGCAAACGCGGCAAAACGTTTGCCCGACACGAGCAAACAGAAGCCGCAGGTAGTCGTAGATCTCAGTCTGTGTGCCGACAGTCGAACGTGGGTTGCGCGTCGAGTTCTTCTGACGAATGGCGATTGCGGGTGCGATGCCCTGGATCTCGTCGACGTCGGGCTTATCCATCCGTTCCAGAAATTGCCGCGCGTAGGCGGAGAGCGATTCGACGTAGCGGCGCTGTCCCTCGGCGTAGATCGTGTCGAACGCGAGAGACGACTTGCCCGACCCGCTCACGCCGGTGACCACCGTCATCCGGTTGATGGGCACGGAAAAGGAGACGTTCTTGAGATTATTAACGCGGGCTCCCTTAACTTGAATGGCTTCTTCAGGCATACAGACGAAAATTTGCGCTAGGCGAAAACCAGCAATAATAGCGCGAGACGCTCGCAGCACAAAATAGGGCG
>DASVGE010000149.1:0-26721 GCA_036379695.1 Pyrinomonadaceae bacterium
GAGTGATTTTTTTGAAGATTAAAAAGAACAAGTCAGGAAGAGGGGCTTGCCCCCGCTCGCCGGATCAGCGGGGGCAAGCCCCTCTTCCTGACTTGTTCTTTTTAATCTTCAAAAAAATCACTCAGCACCAACCGCGCTACATTTTTTTGCATCACAGGAGCGAAGTCGCAAGCCTGTATTCGCGATCGTCTGGAATGAAGAAGTACTAGCACGAGCTATCCCCAGGCTCAACCAAACCGAAAAATAAGAGTCGCTGTCAGTTGAAACTGTTCGTTTCACAGTGTGGCAGTGTGTCTTTGGAGGCAGCTATGAGCCATCGATGGCTTCTTTCCCTGTTGTGCCTTGCGGTGCTGTTTCTTTCGTTGGTCCAACTCACGGGCGCGCGTGGCGAGCTGAGAGTTAACGAGGCCGGTAGCAGGTTTCTGCTCGAGAAGGCTCCGGCGGAAGTCATACTCGCCGTTGAGAATCCCTTCTCCACCAACGTAAACGCAAACGTCGAACTCGAACTCCTCGACCCACGCAATCAAAGCATCGCCAAGACAACTCAGCTTCAACCGATAGCTCGTGGCAGCCAAACACTCAGGCTGTCGCTGCCATTTACCGTCCGAAGCTCCATCGAGAGCGAACGCAACCGAGTTCTTTTGTATCGACTCCATTACCGTCTCAGCCCTCAGGAATCTCCTGCTGAAACACTCGCCGATGGCATCATCTCCCTGTCCGAAATGACGCCGGATGTTTTTGAACTGCGCGTCTCGGCGGCGGAGGTTGTGCGCGAAGGAAATCGATATCGAGTCCGCGCGCAGGCAACTCACCCCATCACACATCTTCCGGTTTCGAATGTTCGCGTCGATGCACAGGTCACACTCGAGGGTGACGACGACAAAACCGCGAAGCTCAACGGTTCCAGTCTCACTGACGACAAAGGTCGCATTTCATTAGACTTTAAATTGCCGCCGCGCTTTCCACAGTTCCCTCATCACACCCGGTCGGCCGGCGGTGAGCTTCAGGTGACCGGCACAAAAGGCGCCATTGTCGTTCAGACGCAAGGCGACGTTCTCGTCGATCAGTTTGCGCGCATTCTCATCAACACTGACAAGCCGCTCTATCAACCGGGCCAGGTCATGCACATCCGCGCTCTCGCCCTCACCCCTTCAAGGCAAGCACTGGCGAACTACAACACATACTTCAAAATATGTGATCCCGAAGGTGCAGTCGTGTATCGCACCGTCGCCACTACTTCACGCTTCGGAATCGCCAGCGCTGATTGGAGCGTCCCGGAAAACACACGCCTCGGAGATTACCGGATCTGGGTGGGTGTTGACGGTGGCGACGACGAAACGGGGCAAAACGTTCGCATTAGTCGTTACGAATTGCCTAACTTCAAAGTCAACGTAGATCAGGATCGTAAGTTCTATCTGCCGGGTCAGAACGCGACCATCACAGTCAGGGCTGACTACTTGTTTGGCCAACCGCTGTTGCGCGGGAAAGTGCGCGTTGTGCGCGAGTCTGGGCGCGAGTGGAATTATCGCGAACAGAAGTGGGACCTTAGCGAAGACGATGAACAGAAAGGTGAAACGAATCCTGATGGCACCTTTACTGTCAATCTTGATCTGAAGTCACTTCACAAAGATCTGAAAGACTCTTATTACCAGCGCTTCCGAGACATCACTTATGCAGCTTACGTCACCGATCCCACTACCAATCGAACAGAGCAGCGCCGCTTCGACGTGCGCGTAACCAAAGAGCCGATCCACGTCTACGTCATAGAACGGTACGATTCGAGCTACAGCAACAGCCGTGAACTGCCGGTTAACTTCTACGTGTCGACGTTCTATGCTGACGGATCGCCGGCGCGCGCCAGGGTTAACGTCGCGTTCACTGATGACGCCGATTACCCTGACACCACAACGCGCGTGGCAACACTCACGACCAATCGTTACGGCCTGGCACAGATCAGCACGCGTCTGCCAAAAGAATTGGAAGATGAAAGCGAAATAGACGTCGTGGTCTCTGCGTCGGACTCCAGAGGTCGAAAAGGAACTGAGACAGAGGAGCTTTACTTTAATAATGAGCCACGTGTGCGTGTTGAGACGGCGAAAACAATCTACCGGCCTGGGGAGCCAGTCACTGCCGTCATCACTTCGAGTGGCCCTGAAGAAACAGTGATAGTTGATCTGGGAGGAGAAGCGGGTTTGATTCAATCCGAACGCGTACAACTGCGCAACGGTCGTGCGTCTATCACTTTTCCTTTCAGGCCCGAGTTCAAAAACGTGCTAAGCGTTGTTGCGTATCCCGACTCTGCGGATTCGCGCGGCGTAGTCGGAATTCGCACAATTCTATATCCACATAATTCGGAGCTGAATGTTGAGGTGCGCTCTTCGCAAGACACGTATCGACCCGGCGAAGAGGCGCAACTCAACTTCAGCGTGCGTTCGGCCGGCGATCGTGCGGAAGAGAGTGCGTTGGGAGTGGTCGTCCTGGACCAGGCGTTGATTGAGCGATCCCGTAGTGATCAAGAGTTTGGTGGCGGGTACGGCGCCGATAACGCCATCCAGCAATTCCTTGGGCTGGAGAATCAAATAGCCGGCGTCAGCTTCAGAGATCTTCAGCGCCTCAACACATCGCAACGCGTTCCTTCAGATTTGGATCTGCTGGCGTCAGTGGTGCTGACGAACAGCAGCAATTACTTCCCGGCATTTTATTCGAGTGATGAATTCGAACTGAATGCTGCGACGCTGTTTAGCGACTTAATCCGAAACCAACTCACACCACTGAAGCAAGCACTGTCGAATCATTACGTGCGCACGATGGAATATCCCTCGGACGAAACGGAACTGCGCAATTCCCTCTCACAGTCGCAAATCGATTTCAACAGCGTACGCGATCCGTGGGGTATGCCTTACCACGCCAAATTTTCCGTCGACAAGCAAAACTATACGTTGACTCTCTTATGCAGCGGCGCCGACAAGCGCTACAACACTGCGGATGATTTTGTCGTCGAGCGAATGAGCTGGCTCTATTTTCGCAAGGTGGGTGAAACAATCGACCAGGCGATCAAGCGTTATAACCGGCGCACCGGGAAATTCATTCGCGACGCGGCAACTCTGCGGGAAGAAGTTTCAACCGATGGCTTAAACCTCGACGAGATCCGTGATCCATGGGGTAAACCATACCGGTTTGACTTCGGTATCGATGAGAGCAATTTCGTACTCAAGATCCAGAGTGCCGGACCCGATAAGCAATTCGCGAGACGCGGGCAGTATAAGCCGGACGACTTCATGATTTGGAAGTCCCCCATCGACTATTTCGCGGTGGTCCGGGCGGAAATAAATACTGTTCTCGCCGATCACCTCAATAGAACCAAGACGTTTCCACAATCTGAGCGCGAGTTGCGCCAGGCACTGCGCGGTTGGCAGAAGTTTTTCGACTCTTTGCGCGATCCATGGGGGCGTCCTTACTACCGCACCTTCAAAACTCAATCGATCAACACAGACAGTGTGCGGGTCGAGAACCGTTCAATTTTTGGTCAAGCCCCGTCGCCGCACACAAGCGTCATGCCCGTCACACAAACGGTGCGATTCATCGGCGTCCGTAGTATGGGTGCGGATGCGAAAGCGGGGACCAAAGACGATTTCACCGTCGCTACTTTCTCCGGTGTCGTTTCGGAAGTTGCGCGCACAACCTTTGCGCCCATCGCATTGACTTCGCGAGCCGTACAATCCGGACCTAACGGGTCGATCAGTGGCGTCGTTAGAGATCTTCAAGGTGCTGTTATTTCCGGAGTGGCTGTCAAGGCGACGCGTTTACCTGGAGGCCCGACCTACGAGACGTCAACCAATCCCAGCGGAGAATACAACTTCGCGATTTTGCCACCTGCATCATACGAACTCACTTATGACGCTCCTGGCTTTAACCGCACTGTGATCACGCAGGTTCTTGTTCGTTCGAACAACATCACGCAAGTGAATGCGTCCCTGGAACCTGGCGCCGTTTCTGAGGCTGTAACTGTAACTGCGGCGGCATCCCCGATGATGACAACTCAGGCTTCAGTGTCATCGAGCGTCGTCAGTAGGAATGTCCTGGCGCTCAGTAAAATCGCTACGAAATCCGGCCCGCAACAGATATCGACACCACGTTTGCGAGAGTACTTCCCCGAAACACTGCTCTGGCAACCTTCAATCGAGACCGACAAAGAGGGACGCGCCCAGATCAATTTCAAACTGGCCGACAACATCACGACGTGGAAGCTCGTGGTCATCGGTTCCACTGAAGACGGTCGCATCGGCACGACTGAAAAAGAGATCAAGGCTTTTCAGCCGTTCTTTGTGGAACACGATCCGCCCCGCGTCCTCACCGAAGGCGATGAAATCTCGTTGCCCGTTGTTGTTCGCAACTACCTGTCGCAAGCGCAAAAGGTTGATCTGGAAATCAAGCCGGAGAGTTGGTTTTCACTGCTTGGACCAGCACAGAAGCAAACGAGTGTGGTCGCAGGCGATGCGCAGCGCGAGACGTTTGACTTTCGTGTGATTGCGTCAGTGAAGGACGGCAAACAACGTATTACTGCGCGCGGTAGTGACGATCACGACGCGATCGAAAAGCCGGTCACCGTTCATCCTGATGGCGAACAGTTATCGGTGACAGCCGCCGATATCCTCGATGACGAAAGCACGCTCGAATTGGACATTGCGCAAAGCATGGTTCCTGACTCAAGCCGTGGCGAGTTGAAGATCTACCCAAACCTCCTGGCGCACGTGGCGGAAGGCGTCGAAGCAATCATGCAGCGGCCGTACGGCTGTGGCGAGCAAACGATCTCATCCACCTATCCGAGTTTGCTGCTTTTACGTCACTACAAAAAGAGCGGCGAAGGTTTTCCGCTGAGCGGACGAGCGCAACGCTATTTAAAGGACGGCTATAGCCGGTTGCTCAATTACCGCGCGGAGAATGGCGGTTTTACTTACTGGGGACACGGTGAACCCGATGTAGCGCTAACCGCGTATGCGTTGCGGTTTTTAATCGACGCCGGCGAGCTGACATCTGTGGACGAGGATGTCGTCAGGCAAACTCGCGAATGGCTGGTGAAACAACAGCGGCCCAACGGGAGTTGGGGGCATCCGTATTGGAATGAAAGCCAGGATCAAGGCCCCAGTGTTGTGCTGACGGCATTTATCGCCCGCGTTCTCGCGCGCATAGATGCGGAAGTTTCGGATCCGTTGAAACGCGCGCTCGATTTTCTGGGCCGAGAGTCGCAGCGGATGGACGAGCCTTACTTACTTGCTTCGTTTGCGTTGGCCGCTGCCGACGCGAAAGATACTGCACGCGCACAGCCCGCGGTAGAGAAACTTCGTGCCCTTGCTCAGGAAGAAGGAAGCACGACTTACTGGTCACTCAAAAGCAGCACACCGTTCTACGGTTGGGGACTCGCCGGTCGAGTTGAGACAACGGCGCTCGTGGTCCAGGCACTGGCCAAAAATGATGCTGACCGGAAGTTGATCAGTCGCAGTCTGCTCTTCTTACTGAAGCAGAAAGATCGTTACGGAGTGTGGTACTCGACGCAAGCGACTGTAAACGTGCTCGATGCGATGTTATTGCTGAATAACGGTGTGAGTAGTGCTCAGTCCTCAACGGATATCGTCGTGAATGGTAACCGCGTCCAAACTCTTCAAATTAATGATCGTTTGAACAATCCAGTCACGGTAGACATTTCGCAGTTTCTGCAGGCCGGAAAGAACCGGATCGAGATCAAGCGTCCGCAAGGCTTGCCGCCCGCGACTGTTCAGGCCGTGGCTAATTACTATGTTCCCTGGTCGTATTCAAAACCCGATTCGAAAGCTGGTCTGCGTTTGCAGGTGAAGTTTGACAAGACGGAGGCCGGAATCAACGATGAGATCACGTGTCGGGTTGAAGCTGCTCGCGTGGATGCTCGCAGCTACGGCATGATGTTGGCGGAAATCGGAATCCCACCAGGTGCGGAGGTTGATCGGAGTTCGTTCCAGGCCGCAATGAAAGATTGGACGATCAATCAATACGACGTGCTCCCCGATCGCGTCGTGGTCTATCTCTGGCCGCGAGCAGGCGGTGCATCATTCAACTTCAAATTCCGCCCACGATTCGGATTGAAAGCAAAGACCGCCCCTTCGATTCTCTACGACTACTACAACCCCGAAGCCACGGCGGTAGTACCACCATCACTGTTCACAGTGCGGTGACGTACAAAGCCATCCACAGATTACACAGATTGCAACAACAAATCTGTGTAATCTGTGGATGGGTTTTAAGTTTACCTACCGTGCCAGTAATCCGGAGACTCCTGCATGTTCGGGTCGGGGCGTTCCATCCAACGTTCGGGACGGTGCAGCGGGATAAATCCGAATCGCTCGTATAAGCCTTGGGCGTCTTTCGTCGCTAATACCCAGCGACGAAATCCCTGTAGCTGTGGATGGGCGATGATCACCTCCATCAGCCACTTCGATAACCCGCGACCGCGGTGCTCCGGTAGCATGAAAACATCAGCCACCCACGCGAACGTCGCATAGTCTGTCACAATGCGTGCGAATCCCACCTGCTCGTCACCTTTATACACGCCAAACGGAAGCGAGTTCTCAATCGAACGTTGCACCACCTCGCGCGCGCGACCGGCCCCCCAATATGAATGATTGCTGATGAAATCGTGAATCAGGTCCAGGTCCAGGCGCGAACGATCCGTGCTGATCGTGTAGTCACCGCGTTGCCAATTCTGCTTTTCCATTGGTTACGCATTGTCGTCTACAACAATTTCATTGACAACGCCAAAGGCGCTTGCTAGAAATGCGGCTACATCCCTCTGCATTACTTCGTTCCCCCGAAGTCGGTATTAACACTGCCCAGTCTTCCATGCTCCGAGCCAAGGGGGGAATTATGCTATCTCGTCGAGGGACTATACTCCCGCTGTTCTTTCTACTTTTATGCGTCACTTCCGCAGTTGCCCAAAGCGATCGCGGGTCGCTAACCGGACGCGTCACCGATCCAAACGGCGCCGGCGTGGCAAACGCCAAAGTCACCGCCACCAACCTGAATACATCCGAAACTCGCGAGGTCCAAACTTCAGAGGACGGGAACTACACCATTCCCGAACTCAAAGCCGACCCCTATAAAGTGACTGCGGAAGCACAAGGTTTCAAAACCGCTTCTGCGGAAAACATCGTGGTCGCGGTCCAGGTCAACCGCACGCTCGATTTCAAACTGGAGATCGGCGAGATCAGCAGCGTCGTCACGATCTCAAACGACGAGGCTGCCGTCCTCCAATCGGAAACCCCGGTGCGGCAGACAAACGTGTCTGAGCGTCAGGTGAAGGAGCTGCCTCTACTGGTCAGTTCCGAGTTCTCCGGGCGCACGCCCCTGTCATTCATTTATCTCGACAGCAACGTGACGCAAGGCAGCGGTGCACAAGGTACTGACACGACGCGTTTTCGAGTCAGCGGCGGACAGGCATTGGGCACAGAGATACTAATAGATGGAGCGAGTACTCGGCGCACACAGAACGGCACGTTCTTCTCGGAAGTTGCTCCGGGACCAAATGCGTTCCAGGAGTTTACGGTTTCCACCAGCACTTATTCCGCCCAATTCGGCAACTCATCCGGCGGCATCGTTAACTTCACGCAAAAGAGTGGCGGGAATGACTTTCACGGTGAGATCTACGATCTGATCCGCAACGATAAACTGAACGCCAACACGTTTCGCAACAACGCGCTGGGCATCGACCGTGCGCGTGACAATCAGAACGACTTCGGTTTCAACGTCGGCGGTCCAATCACGCTGCCAAACTTCGGCGAAGGTGGACCGATGGTCCGCGTGTTCCGGGATCGCGCCTTTTTCTTCTTCAACTACGAAGGCTACCGGTTCAGCGAAGGCTCAAACAACATCATCACGGTTCCGACACTGAGAATGCGGCAGGGAGACTTTTCCGAGCTGCTGACCGATCCGTACATTCTGAATTTCTTCGGACGCGGCATCCAGCTCTACGATCCGCGACAGCCCGCGGGAAGTCGCGCAGCGATCCCCGGCAATCGCCTCGATTTATACCTGGGCGGCGCCAGAATCGATCCAGCCGGCGCAGCGTCACTCCAGTTTTTTCCGGCGCCTAACACCACCGGCCCGTTGGGCTCGACTGTATTCCGCAATTACCTGTCACAGGGACTCAGGCCCACAAACATGAACCAGTACACGACGAAACTCGATTTCGTCACGTCTGACAACCACCGGCTTTCGGGCAGCTTGTCACAGCGCAAAAACGATCGCATCGCGGGCGATCCGGTTCCTCGGTTTCCTTTGCCGTTCACGTCGCAGGGCGCATTTAGTCAACTCTTCAAATCGATTCTTGTGCGCGTCCAGGACGACTACACGTTTGGCCCTACGCTACTGAATCACTTCAACGTCGGGTTTACGCGTTACGATGTCGCGAACCGTAATACCACCGATCCGTTCGACACGTCATCGCTCGGTTTTCCGGTTAATGCAACGCAGAATAGCGCGTTTCCACGACTCGGTTTTCCTGGTTACGGTTCGCCCGAGTCATCAGCAGATCCGAGAGCCTATCAGGACATCGGTTCGAGTTTCTTTACCGATCGCATCTTCGATACAACCTCGCACGTCTCAGACTTCGTTACGTGGGTTAACGGCAGACACACGTTCAGGTTCGGCGCAGAGTTTCGTACGTCACAGTTCAATTTCAGGCAAAGGATCGATCCCGGTGGGTCGTTCAACTTCCGGCACGATCAAACCGCGGCTGATTTCGATCCGGATGGCGGCTGGCCCATCGCCAGCCTGATAACCGGCGCGACCGAGTTCTCTTTCAATTCAAACAACTCAATCGATCCGCAGTTCAGACAACTGACGCACGGGTATTTCGCGCAAGACGATCTGAAGCTTACGCCTCGTCTGACTTTGAACCTCGGCATACGTTATGACGTGCCGGGCCAACGCTACGAAGCACGCAACTTCTATCGTGGGTTCGATCCGAATGCGCTCAACCCGGAGGTTGGACGGCTGGGCGCGATTGCAGGCGCTGCGGGACAAGGTGGTGTGCAGGCCGCGGAACGTGCACTCGTAAAGAACGACTATTCGAACGTCGGACCAAGATTCGGCGTCGCCTACGCGTGGAACGATCGCACAGTGATTCGCGGCGGTATCGGTCTCTACTACTCGCCGATCATTTATGGCTTCGAAGGCGTAAATGAATTGAATACGGGACTGATTGGTTACAACACTGGTTCGGGACCGCGAACACCCAATGGTCGTAACGCGCAGTTCTTTTTGTCGACGTATCCATCGATTCCGCCGGTTGCTCCTGACAGTCAGTTCATTGGGTCGGACATACAGTTCTTCGATCCGGATTTCAAGACCGGGCGGACGCTGCAATACAGCGTCGACCTGCAGCGCGAATTGCCTTTCAACTTCGTCACCTCGATTGGGTATATCGGACATCACGCCACGCGGCTGCGCTCGAACTTCCAGCGCTTGAATGCATTGCCATTCAACGCGCTGAGGCTGGGATTTCCGGTGCTTAACATGTCGCTTGCGGATGCGCTTGGGAATCCAACGATCGTGTCGTTTGCGCAGAGTGCTGGAGTGACGCTTCCGGCGTCAACAAATGCGGTCTTCCCTGGCTTCAATGGCAGCGTCGCGCAAGCGCTGAAACCGTTCCCACAATACAACCGCATCAACAACATTCTCGAAAGCGAGGGTACAAGCGATTACAACGCGCTTCAGGCCAAACTCGAACGACGCTTTTCGCGTGGTATTCAGTTTGGAGCGTCTTACACTTTCTCCAAACTCATCACTGATGCGTCTGAAGATCTATTCGGTGGATCACCGCTTGGCGGAGTTTTGCAAAACCCGTTCGATCCCGAGTCGTTACGCTCTATCTCGCCGAACAATGCACCACACGTGCTCGTGATCAATTACCTCGTTGAGTTGCCATTCGGTCACAACAGGCGTTACCTGAATTACGGTGGGGTCGTGGATAAATTGGTAGGTGGATGGCAGGTCAACGGAATTCACCGGTATCAATCTGGCGTACCGCTGAGTTTCTTCACGTCCGATCCGCTGTTCACTGACTTTCTGCAATTGACGGGCTATCTCGGAAACCTCCGGCTGAACGCAACCGGACAGCCGTTTGAGACTGATGGAACGTTCATTGACAATCGTTTTGGGCGGCAGGCGATCAATCCGGCGGCGCTCGCGCCTCCGCCGCAGTTTGGCTCAGGCTTTAATAACAATCCGAGTGGTGCTGCAATCGGATCGGCTGCTTATGCCGCGTATTACGCTGATCCGCTGCGGTTCTTCGGCACGCTTGCTCCGGCGCTCAGCAACGTGCGCTCGCAGCCTTTCTATAGCGAAGACTTCAGCCTGCTCAAGAAGACACGCATAACAGAGACGGTGACGTTTGAGTTGGGCGCCGAAGCCTTCAACTTGTTCAATCGCACCTATTACTTCAACCCGACGACGGACCTGCGCGACGCTGTAAACTTCGGCTTCCAGAGTGTCGGAGCAAACAACCCGCGCAGGGTACAACTTCGGCTACGGCTCCTTTTCTGAAATGAATTTGCCACGGATTACACGGATTGGTTTACTGATTTTGCTGGGTTGGACCACTGCCGGCGCGGTGGTTCAGCAACGGAGTGTAGATGCGCACACGAGTCGGGGGGTGAGCGCGGTTGAGGCAAATGACTTGAAAGAAGCGGAGCGTCAATTTGCGGCCGCTGCTTCGCTCGCGCCGGCGGATGCGGCTACCCGGAATAATTACGGAGCGATTCTCATGCGCCTGGGACGAACGGCGCAGGCGCGCATGGAGTTTGAAGCGTCGCTGAAATTAAATCCGAATCAGCCGAGTGCATTAACGAACCTGGCACAGATTTATTTCGATAGTGGTCAGCTGGATGATCTACAGGCAGCTCGAAGTCTGCTTGAGCGTGCGGCGAAGATCACCTCAGACCCGCAGATTTCTGAGGCGCTTGTTGTTACTTATCTGAAATTGAGCCAGGTGTTGATGGCGAAAAAAGATCTTCGCGCGGCCGGTCGCACGCTCGAGAGCGCCGTCGCGAGCGGATTGCACGATGCAAAGATCTACGCTGCTTTGGCGGACGTCTATGAAGCCGACGGTCACTACGAGAATGCGATTCCGGCAATGCGGCTCGCGGTGCAACG
This sequence comes from Pyrinomonadaceae bacterium, assembly GCA_036379695.1. Taxonomy (GTDB): domain Bacteria; phylum Acidobacteriota; class Blastocatellia; order Pyrinomonadales; family Pyrinomonadaceae; genus PSRF01. Next base: position 11,182 of record DASVGE010000149.1, read on the forward strand.
CGATTCGCAGAACGAGATGTACCACTTTCGCTATGGACTTCTCCTCGCCGACTCACATGCACCTGCCGCAGGCATTCTCCGGTTGCAGGAAGCGCTGAAGCAGTTCCCGAGTTCCGCACGTCTGTGGTTAGGCCTTGGGATTGCTCAGCTTACACACGGACAGAACGTCGAGGCCGAAACTTCCTTCAAGCGCTCGCTCTCACTGGACACGAAACTCGTACCCGCACTTGCATATCTCGGTGTGACTTACGCGGAACGAGGTCAATACGACAAGGCTACGGGCTTCTACGAACAGGCAATTGCTTTAAACTCACGACTCGCGGCGCTGCATTACCTTACAGCAGAAACGATACTCAAGACTTCGAATGCCGACACAACCCGCGCTGAAAACTATCTCAAGCGCGCGATTGAACTCGACCCAAACCTCGCTGCCGCTTATCTTTCCTGGGGCAGGATTCACGTTCGCGCAAATCGATACAGCGAAGCCGCCCCGCTGTTGCAGCGCGCCGTGTCGTTACAACCGGAGTTGCTCGAAGCGCATTACCAGCTCAGCCGCGTGCTGGTGAAGTTGAAGCGACCCGACGAGGCCAATCGCGAGCTTGAAATCTTTAAACAACTAAGCGCAAGGCAGAAGGCCCAAAATGAAAGCCGCGAGATCGTCCGCCGTCTCGCGAATGTCAGATTCTGAGCCACGGATAACGCGGATTAAATCCGGATTTTTATCCGTGTTCCGTGGCTAAATAAATGGAGAGTTTCTTTAATGCGAAGACTCGTTCAAGTAATCGCCGTTTCGATCCTCCTTGCCGTCACTGCGCTCGCGCAGTCCGGAAGGTGGACTGAACAACAGGCGCGCGATTGGTACGCGCGGCAACCGTGGCTGATCGGCAGCAACTACAACCCTGCCAGCGCGATCAACCAACTCGAGATGTGGCAGGCAGACTCGTTCGATCCGAAAAGAATCGATCTCGAACTCGGCTGGGCGGAGAATCTCGGCATGAATACCATGCGCGTTTACCTGCACGATCTGCTCTGGGAGGATCCCGAAGGGTTCAAACGCCGTCTCGATCAGTTTCTGACCATCGCCGCAAGGCACAGGATCAAACCGATCTTCGTACTCTTCGACTCCGTTTGGGATCCCGATCCGAAGCCCGGCAAGCAGCGCGCACCGCGTCCGGGCGTACACAACTCGGGTTGGGTGCAGAGCCCGAGTCGCACGACGTTGCAAAACCCGGCGGAGTATCCGCGTCTGGAAGCATATGTGAAAGGCGTTGTCGGCGCGTTTGCAAAAGATCAGCGCGTCCTCGCATGGGACATCTGGAACGAGCCCGACAACGTAAATCCCGGCAGCTACAACGAACTCGAGCCGAAGAACAAGGTGGAACTTGTGTTGCGCCTGCTGCCTCAGGCGTTTGCCTGGGCGCGCGCGGCGCAACCGCAACAACCGCTGACGTCGGGCGTCTGGAAGGGTGAATGGTCCACGCCTGAAAAGATGACTGAGATGGATCGTTTACAGATCGAACTCTCAGACGTCATCACGTTTCATAACTACGACTCGCCGACAGAGTTGGAGAAACGGATCAACTGGCTCAAGCGCTACAACCGTCCGATGATCTGCACGGAATACATGGCTCGCGGCAACGGCAGTTTCTTTATGGGTGGTCTGCTGGTCGGCAAGGTGCACAACGTCGGCATGATCAACTGGGGATTGGTGCAGGGTAAAACCCAAACACACCTGCCGTGGGATTCATGGCAACGTCCGTATGTCGATCGCGAACCCTCGATCTGGTTTCACGAAGTGTTTCGCAACGATGGCCAACCTTACATTCCGGAAGAAGTCGACTTCATCAAACGGATGACCGGTAAAATGAAACGAGCAGCAGCGCAGTAAAAGTTAGTGAGCCACAAAAAGGCACAAAAAGATCTGTTGATCCTTTTGGTTTTGGCGGTTGCTTTTGCGCAGCCTCACCTCGTCGCGGCGCAAACGAGGGCATCCATATCGATCGATGCGCGCAAGGTTGAAAACCGCATTAGTCCCCTGCTCTACGGACAGTTTCTGGAATTCATGTACGAGGGCATCAAGGGCGGACTGCACGCGGAACTGATTCGCAATCGCAGTTTCGAAGAACCCGCAAACGTCATCGGTCTGTCACGCAATTGGGAGCGTTATCCGGACGATCGAAACGACGACTACGCACTCAACTTTCTTTGGGACAATCAATTTGCTTACCCGCAACAACGCAACGAACACTCGCTGCGCGTCGAGGCCGGTGACGGCGTCATCAAACGTCACGGAATCTATCAACCGCGCATTCCCATTAAGTCCGGCCTGGAATATCAAGGTTCCATGATGCTGAGAACCACTGATTACGACGGCAATATCACCCTGGCGCTGGAGTCAGATTCGGACCAGGGTCAGGTCTATGCCACCGCTCACATCGAACGTATAGCCTGGGGTGATTGGCGAAAGGTCTTCTTCTCACTGAAGCCCACGCGCAACGATCCACTGGCGCGGTTCGCGATCCTCTTTCCCGGACGAGGGACGGTCTGGATCGATCAAGTGTCGTTGATGCCATCCGATGTCGCGCCTGGCGGCGTACGTCGCGAGGTGTTCGACAAGATCAAACTACTGAAGCCTGCGTTCATTCGTTGGCCGGGCGGCAACGTAGCCCAGGACTATCACTGGCGCGACGGGGTTGGACCGCGCGACGAGCGTGTCACCTGGACCAACCTTTCGTGGAAGAACGAACCAGAGCCCGGCGACTTCGGCACAGATGAGTTCGTCATGTTCGCGCGCGCCGTCGGGGCCGAGCCTTCGATTACGGTTAACGTCGAAGGACGCGGCGCGACCGTTGAGGAAGCGGCCGCCTGGGTTGAGTACTGCAACGGACCGGCAACGTCGAAGTACGGCGCGATGCGTGCAGCTAATGGTCACGCGGCGCCATTCGGCGTCAGGTTTTGGGAAGTTGGAAATGAGATCTGGGGCGACTGGGTGCGTGGCCACTCAGATGCAGAAACCTACGCGCGTAACTACAACCGGTATGCGCAGGCGATGCGTGCTGTCGATCCGTCGATCAAGCTGATCGCCGTAGGCGACAACAACATGAACTGGAACCGCACCGTGCTGCGCGAAGCCGGGCGTAACATCGATTACCTCGCTATTCATCATTACTACGGGCGCCGCGAGATGAAAGACGATCCGTTAAACCTGATGGCGCGTCCGTTATTCTTCCAACGTTTCTACACGCAGGTCCAACAGTTGTTAAGCGAGCTCGGGCTGGGCGATCGCATTAAGCTCGCGATCAATGAATGGGGTCTCGATCTTCCGACTGAGCGGCAGTACTCGATGGAGTCGGCTCTGTATGGCGCGCGGCTAATGAACGTGTTCGAGCGTTCTGGCGAGATCGTCGAAATGAGCGCAGTCTCTGATCTCGTTAACGGCTGGCCGGGCGGTATCATCCAGGCCGGTCGACATAGCGTCTTCGTCTCACCCATCTATCTCGTGAACCAACTCTACGCCGAGCATCGCGGCGATCAGCTCCTGCAAACCACAGTCAACAGTCCAACCTTCAACACATCCGGTGAAGGCACAAACATCCCTTACCTCGACGCCGTCGTCACCCGGACGGCTGACGACAAAACGCTCTTCATCAAAGCGGTCAACACCCACCGGACCAGTGCCCTACTCACAACGATCACAATTGATGGCCTGACTCCCGCACTACGAGCAGAGCTAAAAACCATCACCGCTCCATCGCTTAACGTCTATAACGATTTTTCACGCCCTGACGCAGTGTCCATTCAAAAGAGAATGCTGCGGAGCGGACGTAACTTTGTCGTCACGCTACCAAAGCACTCGGTGTCAGTCATCGCGCTCAGGACGCAGTAGGCAGGTGTAGAACGAGAGTGCAGCAACATCAAGAGATAAACTGTGCCGTCGGGGTAATCTGAGAGCCCGAGAGTAATGTGACGCGATCATTTCGCGTCCGTTAGACGATTTGCGACAGCCCTAGCGCGTTTAGCCCAGGAAAAAGGATCCGTATCCCACACTTTGACGGCAAGCGGCGTACTTGCGATCAGCTTCTTACCGCTTGGACTGAATACCAACGAATGGGCATGGTCATCCCTAAAAGTCCTAAACGAGTCTGATTCGAGGGTGCCAATCAGCACGCTGCTGCTCGTGTCCCATAGATCGAGGGATCTATAGAGACTACTTGAGGCAAGAGTCTTTCCGTCTGGACTGAATGCGAGAGAAATCACTGCCGCGTCGTTGGCAGTTGCGACGGTTAATAACGATGCCAGTGCTGTTACCTTTTTCGCCGTTGCCACGTCCCAGAGAATAATCCGTCCGCTGTTGTACCCAACGGCTAACAACCTGCTGTCGCGACTAAAAGCGGCCGATGTCGCTTCCTCACCATATTCGATTGTTCTCAGCCGTTTCGGCTTACTCTTGTTTCTGAAATCCCATAAAACAACCTGATATGTAATGGCACCCGTCTTACTCAGCAGCTTCGTACCGACCGCAAGGATGCTCCCCTTGGCGTTAATAGCAGCAGCTCTAACCCCATCACCCTTGATTGGCAACTTTTTCGGCTTGAGACTTGGTTTCATCGGGTCAACAATAAAAACTCCGGAGTTGGCTTCCGTAAAGATTTGTTCCGTAAAGACCCAAGGTGGAAAACGCGCCGACTTAACACCCTTGTGCGTCGTAGGAGACAAAATCTCCGTGAATTGGCTGTCCGAGAATTCAAAAAAAGCCTGATCGCCATCAGTAGAGTGGTGAAGGAGAAGGGTGCCGCTCGCGTCGAAGAGCAAATGATCCGCCTCCTTCCCAAGAGAAAACTCAACCCTGTCGAGCAAAGGTTTACTACTTGTATCCCAGAGAGCAAGCGCACCATCGCCGCCTCCTATCACTAAAGTGTTAGTCTTGTCGTAAAGAGTATCCAGACTGTATATGCCCGGCTTGTAATCGCGCGATTTCCCCTCGGTCACGTCTATGGACACCCCCGTCTTATGGATCTCCCATGTCATTATCCTCCCCTCCGCATTACCCGTAACCAATAATGTCTGATAGGTGTCCTGTGGGACGAAGCTCATCTCGGGACCCGAGTCCCTGAGCGTTTCTCCGAGAATTGAGTGCGTCGCAACGTCGATCAGCACTGTCGTGCCATTCGTGTTGCCGACTGCTAGAAGGCTTCCGTCCAAACTGAAAATAAGCTGATTCACTTTACTGCCATATGTATATGTGCCTTCCGGAAATGAAAGAGTGATAGGAGGTTCACTTACCTTATCTAACTGTCGGAAAGTCACACCACTTTCATAACCTAATACGAGGGTTTTATTGGCTGGACTGACCGCCAAACATGACGGGGCACCCTCACTCAACTCTAACTTTTTCGGTGAATCGTCCGGCTTCGCGAGATCCCAGACCAGCAGTCTACCTTCTTTTCTGTTATAAACCAGGAGTTGTTCGTCTTCCGTCAAGCCAAACGTTTTCTCGTCAAAGTAAGGCGAAAACTCGAAGGATTTGGCAAGAGGCTCAGCCACGATGTCGCCTTGACGAATGATCAACCGCCAAACGAAGATATTTTGGTGATTTGAACCAGCGCACAAATTACCTGTAGGAATGCAGAAGGCCCATCGTAAGGCCCCCGCCTCGCCTATTCGCTTGACTTCGAACCGACGCTTCTTTTCGATGTCATAGAAAGTAAGCGTGTCATCCAAAAAAGCGATCAGCCTTCCGTTCAGCGCCGAAGTGACGCTCCTGATAATCCCATTACCTACTGGCACTACGGACCTCAAGTGACTGTAACGCTGTAAACTCCTTAACAAGCCGCTGCGGGTCCCCACCGCTTCAGGCGCAGACTTGAAAGCGACAGCGCTAGCGACTAGAGCGTCACTTGGTCGTACATCTGTTAGACCCGCCGCTTGCGTTACCTGATCGAGTGAACGCGCGAGTCGCTCCTGCTGTTGAGCGCGTGCTAACGCATCCTTCTCTCGATCCTCAGCGTCTTTCCTTTTCAACTCGGCAATCGCTTGGTCACATCAGCGGCGACCCGATTGAAGGTAGTAACCATGTGTGCTAATGCGGCTTCGCCACGTGCAGCGGCGGCATCCCGTGTTGCTTCATCTCTGGCGTTGTTCGCATGCTCAGCAGCAGCTCCTGCGTCAGCCGCAACGTAGAGGAAAACGATGGCAAGGCCGAGCGAGACCAAAAGGAATGTAGAGCCAAGCCAAAGCATGCGTCTTTGCAGTTCGGTGCGTTTGGTATAATTGAGAGTACTTTTGATTCGATCAACAACTCTTTGAGAAGGGTTCGACTTAGTCAGATCGTCGATGGAGCTTACAATTCGGTCAACAAGTTCCTCCGAGGGGCTGTCATGATGAAGGTTAGTTTGCGTTTCGTGCAGCAGTTCTTCTTTTGCATTTTCCACTTTTGATCCAGGCGATGTCCTTATTGGCTGTGGATCCTCGGCGAGCGGCAAACCGCGAACAACTTGATACAGATCCGTATCTTTAAAAGCTCCATCAATATCGATGGGAATAATCGGGCGTTCGGTCTTCTTAAAAAGTTCCACTTCCCGCCTGATAGGACTGGAATCTACAGCGCGTTGGGAGCCAATGAGAACCAGCACGCGGGTGCGCTTTAGTTTGTTTATCACGCGTTCGTCCAACTCATCGTTGATGCCGGTGCCGTACTGGTCCAGATAACAGATTAATTTCTTCTCACCTAGACAGTTGGCAAGCGCGAGAGCATACCCAGTCGAATCTCCACGAGCGTAAGAGATGAAGATGTCGTCACCCACAAAGAAACTCATTACTTCGTCAGTAAAAGTTTTCATCTTGAAATCGTTGTTGGGTGCTGTTAGGTCGGGCTTTATAGGGGTCGCGCTCATAATGTCTCCGATACGTAAGGGAAGTCCAATACTTGATGCTTCTGTCAGGTCCCGCAGGTTTCATATCTGCGCTTCTATAATCTTCCAGTTCGGCTGGGAGGTAGTCGTTTCTTTGAGAAAATCCGGTTAGATTGTGTGATTGTACGATTCGGTGTTTTGTTTTGCGACTCTGACGCACAAAAATTTCGGAATTGGCGGTTGGCTGAGGTGAAGGAGGCCACGAAAGCTTTTTGGAAGTAATATTCATCGGCAGAAACCAAATCGCTACTGAAGGTACATACGGAGTGAAACGAACAGCATGTTCACTTTGACAGCAAACGAACTCGATAATGCTCGAGCCGCAATTTCGCACCATGGTTATAGCGCAATGCTTCCTGAGCCACCTGAATGGAACGTAATTGAGGCAAACTGGCCCACCGTAAGAGACACTCTTCAGAACTTTGACCTTGATACATATGAGCCGTTTAGTCCTTTGCGGGTCTTCGCCCCTAAGAATCGAGCAAACGTTCGTATAACGCACTTACTCCATCCTCAGGACATGATCATCTACACGGCTTTGGTGCTCATAGCAAAGAACGACATTGAGAACGCTCGAATATCCCCCCGTTCGAAGCGAGTGTTTTCCTATCGATCAGATCCATCACAGCGACAAGTCCTTTACGACACCCGAGGTTTTCACGACGCCTATCGAAAGGAAATGTTAGCGAAGGCCAAAAGCAAGAGAATCAGATATGTCGCCCTGGCTGACATCGCTGACTTTTACCCTCGTATCTATCAGCACCGACTCGAGAACGTGATTCAAAGCGTTGCTACCAGTCAACGAGTCAGGGACGTTGCGCGAGTATTAGTGCGGAAGCTGATTGCTAATTTGATGTCGCGCAATAGCTATGGTATCCCGGTTGGACCGCTTGCGTCGCGCCTACTGGGTGAGGCGGTATTGATTGACGTGGACGCTATGTTGAATCTAAGGCAGCTAATTTTGTGCGCTGGGTGGATGACTACAGCATATTTTGCAAGAGTGAGCATGAAGCGCAGTCAATTCTATTCATACTTGGTGAGTGGCTTTTCTTGAACCATGGACTGACCCTCCAAGCAGCTAAGACTAAGATCCTGCCCGTCGAGAATTTTGTCTCAGATGTTCTATCGCGTCATGAGCAACGTCTTACTGGTCGAGATGAGGTAGTCTCGATGCTTCGGGGTGTGGAATCGGAATATGAAGATGAGGAGGAAAAGGGGGACCGCAAGGAGATCGACGAAGCTCAGATCCAAGACCTGCTCGCACTCCTCCAAGGCGGTGATCTTCAATCGATATTAGAATCCTCGCTCGAAGACACAACACTAGTGGATTACGAAGCGGTTGGATATGTGTTAACGAAACTACCTCTTATTCCCGGTGTAGATCCTGACCTTAAACGAGGCGTGCTCAACCTTGTAATAGATAAGGCAGAGTTGCTTTACCCGGTAGCTGAGCAGATAGCAAACTATGTTCTATCATTTTCAGATCTGACAAACTCTGAACGACGGCAGATATCATCGAAACTCCTTAGACCGTTGAAAAGTAAGACTACCCCAGCTCCCGATTATTATGCGATGTGGATACTGCATATATTCGCGTCAGATCCGGCTTGGAATCACATAAGGGAGCTGGTGGCCCTCTATAGCAGTTCAAACTCTCAGGTCGTTATGCGTTACTGCGCTTTAGCCATTCAATCAACAGGCAAGCGTGCTGAAGCTATTGCTATTAAAGATGATTACGCAGCAGCCACTCCGTTGCTGAAATTAGCCATCTTGTTTGCAAGTAACAATCTGGGAGTGGACGAACGGAAGCATTGGAAACTCGCGAATGGTGTTAGCGGGGTTATAGAAAAGCTTATCTAGAATGTGTAGCTCGGGACGTACGGTTTACGCAGAGAAGCTTAAATTAATTTCAATGACAACCGAAAATCCGCGCGGTAGACTGGCGTTGAGCCCTCCGACAAAATAACGGGCCGACTTGTGCCACGAACACTAAGCCGACCCTTCTATGAAGCCGGGTCGTGTCAAGGGAATTCGGTTGTGATCGTTTCACCCTTCTATTCGAGTTTTCACAGTTAGCCACTATGTGGCTGAAAGTCTGTGGTCTCATTCAACGGTGCGACGAGTTCTCATTCTAGACCACGAGTTTTACTCTCAGGGTCGGCTCGAGTTTCTCGTCATCTAATCAGTTTCCGAACTTACCTTGTCCCACTTGAGCTTGATCCGGGCATCACGTCGGGCGGAATAAACGTTTCCCCTTGGTCCTCACTTCCGCGATTACTCGCTCGCTCAGGTAATTTGTGGTTGCCAATCCCAAGCGCGGTTATCGCGTAGCATGGCCCAACACCGGACCAACAATTTGCGCCCTACCGCCACAATCGCAATCTTCTTGCGCGCTTTCTTGCCACCGCTTAATCGCTGATAGGTTTGGCGCATCCAACGATTATGACGGAGCCCGGCCCAGGCCACCTCGACTAATAAGGAACGTACCAGTCCACTGCCTTGCCTTGTGATGTGTCCGCGCCGTTCACTTTCACCCGAGTCAAAGGCTTTGGGTACCATCCCGATATAGCCACTTACCTGGCTCGCTTTACGAAACCGCTGTGGCTGGTCCAGCAACGCCACAATTGCTTCCGACAATCTCGGGCCCACGCCCGGAATGGTGCGTAATAACTGCACCCGCGCATCCGCCTGGCCCATCGCGTTCAACTTCTCTTCTACACTCGCGATTCGTTCCTGGATCACTTGCAACTGCTGCAGTTCTTCCCATAACTCACCACGCCATAACTCCGCTGGTCCTACCTCCGCCAGCGGTCGCGCCATACTGTTCAGTTGTTCTTGGCCTAACTTGTTCCAGCATCTGCTGCCGCGCGGTAGGAGCTGGCCTTCCCGTACCAGCAGGTCGCGAATATGATTCTTGATCTTCGTGCGCCGACCGACTAGGTGTTGCCGGTAAGTGATCAACGCACGCCACTGTCGCACTTCAGTTTGCGGGACATACACCTCGCGCAACTGATTGACAGCTGACAACCGCGCCGCCTTCAAGGCATCGCGCCGGTCATCTTTCTGCTTTACCTTGCGCCAGCGCCAGGCATCGTCGCTCGTGTTCGCCACCTGCACTGCTATTCCCAACTGCCCCATCAGGTCACAAACCCAACCCGCAATCGAGCAAACTTCGATCACCACGCGATCGGGCTTTACTTCCTGCACCAGTTGCTGTAGCTCCGCCGGCGCCGTAATAGTTCGCTGAAATTCGTGGGCGCCACTCTCACTCTCGTAAGCACAACCTACCGTCTTGTATTTTCCTAAATCTAACGCCAAGATCTTCATAGCCGGGTACTCCCTTCATAGTCAGGTTTTGAGTCAGCCCTTTGGGTCAAACTCGTGTCGTTGGATATTTTCCAACTTTCAAACCGACTTCGGGAGACCCGGCTTCATAGTTTCTAGACCCTCAACCTTCTATGGAAAGGCAGAAGATCATGGCTCTTCATGGTAGCGCAACACCGCGCAAAGAAAAATCTAAAGTCATCGACGCAGGTCTTAGACGACACGCTCGATTACTCCTAACTAACAGCTCAATACCATCACCAACTCGGTCGCTAATCCGTTATGCATTGAAAATAAAAGATCCTGATCTGGGTCAACTGGTGCGTCGTGTTGATAGTGGCGGAATGACTATCGACCACATACACCTTGAATGAGAATTACATTGACTAAACAGAGTAAGGGTCTGTCACGTTAGGAACAGACCCTTTGCTCTTCTGATGGACACCGAAGTATAGCTCTTTCTCGCGATGAAGTATCACTCGCGCCGAAGGGTCAGGATCGGATCGATTCCGGTTGCCCTGAGAGACGGTATCAGGCACGCGGCTGCGCCGGTGAAAATGAGCAGGCATGTGACCGCCGTGAACGTGAATGGATCTGCGCTGGGTGTGGCGAACAGGAGCGAAGCGATCAGCCTGTTGAGCCAAAGCGCTCCGGCCAAACCCACCGCGAGGCCAAGCAACACCAGTAACATCGCCTGCCACATCATCATGGCTACGATCCGCGGACGCGAGGCGCCGAGCGCGATGCGGATTCCGATCTCACGCGTGCGCTGCGTCACAGCCAGCGCCATCACACCGGTTATGCCGGCGGCTGTGATAACCAGCGCGAGGAGCGCAAAGAGTCCGAGCAGCCCCGCCGTGAGACGCGGCGATGCGACAGAGTCGTCAACCACCTGCTGCAGCGTCTTCACCTGATCGATCGCGGTCTCCGCGTCTACCTGATGTATCGCATCACGTATTCGCCTCGCCTCTCCCATTGGAGTTCCCCTCGTTTTAATCACCAGGAACGATCCGAAAGGAGCCTGGGCCATGGGACTGTAGATCTCTTCCGTTGCCTCTTTCTCCAAGCCGTACTGCTTAACGTTACTCACCACGCCGACTATGGTGTTCCACGTGGTCCCGTTATCAAAAGAAATCCTCTTGCCAACAGGATCTTCCACACCCCAGCGGGCGCGTGCAGCCGCCTCGTTCACAATGACAACACGCGGCGCCTTCTCGTCATCGCCACCGGTAAACATCCGGCCGCTGATCAGCGGTATGTCGAGAATGCGGAAGTAGCCGGGGCTCACGGCGCGAGGATCGAGTTGCACCTGCGGTTGGGCGTCGTCTCGCGGCCGCCCTTCGATTTGGATAGTGACGTTGTTAGGTCCTTGAGTGATACCGGCCGGATTCAGCGGATAGGTTGACGAAACGGCTGCTTCCACTACGCCGGGTTCCTGATTCACTCGTTCCGAGATCCGCTGGAAGTACGAAATGTATTGTGCCGTCGAGGTCGCAGTGTTACTGAACCTGGTCCAGTTCGGCGCGAGTCGCATCACCAGTATGTTCTCGGGATTGAAGCCGGAATCAACCCTCTGAAGTTTGATAAGACTTTGGAGCAGCAGACCGGCGGCTGTTAGCAACGTGAAAGAGATCGCCACTTGCGCCGCTACCAACAAGCCACGTATGCGGTTCTTCCCGCCTGACGTGGATCGACCTTCAGCCTGCTTGAGTGTACCGGCGAGATCCTTCTTCCGGTTGAGACCTAAAGAGAGCGCCGGGAGTAAACCGAAAGCCAGACCCGTACACACGGACACGACCACGGTAAAGATCAGCACGGAAGAATCGATCTGGATCTCGGCAGTGCGTGTCGTGAAACGCGCTGCAAACGACGTGAGCAACGGAAGCCCGGACCACGCCAAGAGCACGCCGAGCGCGCCTCCAACCAGCGACAGCAGCATGCTCTCAGTCACCATCTGCCTGACAAGCCGAGCACGACTCGCACCCAGCGCCGTCCGCATCGCAATCTCTGACTGCCGCTGAAGTACGCGCGCGAGATTAAGATTAGCGACGTTTGCGGACACGATTAGCAGGACCAACACCGTCGTCCCAAGCAGTATCAGAAACGTCGGCCGCGCTTCTTGCGTGAGCACCGCGTCGAGTCGATCAACCTGCGTTGCATAGCCGATCTGCTTTGGATAGACGTCCGGATACGTCGACTGTAAATTGCCGGCGACGGCCGCGACATCTACCTGCGCCTGCCCGACTTCAACTCCAGGTTTAAGCCGGCCAAAGACGACTGATAACAACCGCGCCTGCCGGTTCTCAATTATTCTCTGACTGGAGCGAAACGGACAGTTCGCCGTGGGCATGTAAACGTCACTCTCAGACGGATACTCCGGAACGGGCGGCAGCACACCGATCACCGTATGCGGCCGATTGTTCATGCGAAAGACCTTGCCCACGATGTTCGAATCGCGCCCGTGACTCTGTTCCCAATATTTATAGCTGAGCATGAGCACGGCCTCGCCACCCTGCTTCTCATCTTCCGGCACGAAGCTTCGACCGAGCAGTGGCTTTACCCCCAACACGTCAAAGAAGTTTGCCGACACCACCGCGGTCTGCACGCGCTCCGGTTCCTCGCGGCCGTACAGAATGAAGTTCATCGCGTGGTGCTCAACCATCTCCATGGTCCTCGTCTGGTCGCGGTAATCCTGGAACTCCTTAACCGAGAAACCCAGACGATTTATGTTCGAGAGGCGAGCTTGTTGATTCAACACCACCAAACGTTCCCCCTCGGAATAGGGGAGCGGGCGCAACAACACTCCGTAAATCACGCTGAAAATCGCGGTGTTGGCGCCGATGCCCAGGGCCAACGTTATTACTGCCGTGAGTGTAAAGGCGGGATTCCTGCGCAGAACCCTGAAGCCGTATCTGACATCCTGTCCGAGTGATTCAAAGAAATGGGGACCTTCTTCATGGCTTCGTTTTTTCACGGGGTACCTCGGCCAAAAAAGTTTCCGGCCTTTATACATGGCGAAGGGATTTCGCGAATCCGATTTGCAATGAACCGCTCTATCGTTGCAGTGAATAGCTCTGAAAGCGCGTTGAGCGGATGTCACGCTATTCTCTCTACCAACGCAAAGTGATATAAGGTCCGTCACTCTTTCACACTTCAGGAGGACTTCCATGCTGACTTGTCTGCGTTCTCTTTTGTTGACGTTCGTTGTTTTGTGCGCGCTTTCGGCCTCGGTTTACGCTGGTCCGAAAACCGGATTCACTTCGTTTGTTGTCGGTAATCCCGCCGACGCGCAACCCGCTCCGACGCTGAGTCCGGGGCTGGTGTTGATGGGAGGTGGGACTGACGTCGATGCAGCGTTTCAGTGGATGTGCCAGCGCGCCGGCGGCGGCGACTTCCTTGTGATCCGGACCACTGGTACAGACGCTTACAATCCGTACATCCAGCAACTCTGCCCGCAGATGAATTCAGTTGAAACGATCATCATCACCAGTGTGGCCGGTGCAAACTCCACGTATGTCAGCACGCAGATTCAAAACGCGGAGGCACTTTGGATCGCCGGCGGCGACCAGTCGACGTACGTTGCCTTGTGGCGCGGAACCGCCGTGCAAAGCGGCGTGAACTTTCTGCTGAACTCCAAGCAGGCGCCCGTTGGCGGAACCAGCGCGGGCCTCGCGGTACTCAGTCAGTTCATTTACACGGGCGCCATCGGCTCGGTGACTTCGAGCCAGGCGTTGGCAAATCCTTTCCATCGTTACGTCACACTCGATCGCGACCTGTTTCAATCTTCATTGGGAGCAAGCAAGCTTTACGACTCACACTTCGTCACGCGCGATCGCATGGGAAGATCGCTCGTCTTTCTAGCGCGCATCGTGAACAACGGTTGGGCCGCGCAACCGCGGGGTATTGGGATTGATGAGGAGACGGCGTTACTGGTGTTGCCAACCGGCGCAGCTACGATGGCCGGTTCCGGCGCAGCTTACTTCCTTCAGGCGCCTGGCCCAGCACAGGTACTCGCGGACAGGACGCCTTTAACCTATCTCAACATCGGCGTCTACAAGCTGCCGCAGGGAGGCACTTTCAACTTATCAACGTGGACCGGCACCGGCGGAGTTGCCTACACGCTCAACGTGAATAACGGATCGGTGACTTCAACGCAGGCCGGCGGAAACATTTACTAAACCGCAAGAACTATTAAGCCGCAAAAAGGCACATAAAGCACAAAATGAGTTCAGGTCGACCGCTGACCTTAACTCTTTAATCGTTTTGTGCCTTTTGTGCCTTTTTGTGGCTAAGTATTTGCTGCTCCTACGCGTATATCCGAGGTGCGCCCATTTTGAGTCCGACTTTCAGGCATTCGCTTGCTTGCTCGTCTTCAATTCGAACGGCTCGCCTCAATTTTAACAACCCGCAGAAAACAAGGGGGCTCCATGAATACAAAGAAACTACTCGGCAGCGTTCCTACCGACTTGCTCTACCAGGCACTGGAAACTGAAAAAGGCGGCGTCCAGGTCTACACAGCAGCACTCCGTTGTGCGCTCAACAAAGATCTACGCGACGAATGGAACAAATATCTCGAACAAACAAAAAACCATGTACAGATCTGTACAGACCTGATTCGAGAGCTCGGGCTCGATCCCGACACCGAAACGCCAGGTCGTCAGGTCGTTCGCTATCTCGGCACCTCGCTCGTAAAAACGATCGAACTCGCGTTGAGAAACGCTGATCCGCAAGCGGCGCAGATCGTCGCCGCAGAATGCGTAACACTTGCCGAAACCAAAGACCATTTGAATTGGTCGTTGATCGGTCAACTCGCAACCCAATCCGAACTTCCAGAAGCGAGCTTGTTACAACCCGCCTACGCAGAGGTGGAAGAGGAAGAAGACGAACACCTCTATCACACAACGGGTTGGACTCGTGAGCTCTGGATTCAGGCACTGGGAATGGCCGCTGTGCTTCCGCCGCCAGAAGAAGTCCGCGACGTGAAGACGCAGGAGGAAGCTGCCCAGGCCAAGAAAGCCAGAACCAAGAAAGCCGCCGCGCGATAGTTATCCGTAGGTTGACGAACGAGGGGGAACGACATGAGCACGCGAAAGAATTCAAAGACGAACAAATCGAAGAAGCCAACGACCAACGGTTCACGCGCCAACGGCTCGCGCCGGAACGCCGGCTACGGCGCCATCAATCCAAAGAGCGAAGATCTCGCAAAAAACATTGAAGAGTCTGCTGGAGAATTCCTGACCAGCGATCAGGGCATTCGAATAAACGACAATCAAAATTCGCTCAAGGCAGGCAATCGCGGTCCGTC
>DASVGE010000150.1:0-5376 GCA_036379695.1 Pyrinomonadaceae bacterium
TGCCGGTTGAGCGTTGGACCAGGCGGCAGGCAGCGATAGCGTTTCTCATAGTGGGAGCGCAGCTCGGGAACCTGCGGATGCAGAATGCGCAGGGGCACTTGCTCGGGCATGTGAGGGACCTCGGAAGGTCGAGTGATGATCCGCATACGCGGATTTATCAGACGCGCGAACGTCAAACGTTTCATACCGACTCGTGTGATGTGGTTGGGTTGCTGTGTTTAAGGGCGGCGAAGTCAGGAGGATTGTCGAGCCTGGTTTCCTCAACGACGATCTTCAACGAGATGCGGCGCCGCAGGCCGGATCTGCTCAGAGTCTTGATGGAGCCGATTGAAACCGACCGGCGCGGTGAAGTTCCGGAAGGAAGCAAACCGTATTTCAATATTCCTGTCTTCAATTATCACGAGCGTTTGGTCTCGGCAATTTACCAGCGGCAGTACATCGAATCAGCGCGACGCTTCCCCGGCGTCGCACCACTCACCCCACTCCAAATCGAAGCCCTCAATCTGTTCGACGAACTGGCAAACGATCCGCAGTTGAACCTGATGATGGAGCTGCAACCTGGCGACATTCAGTTCGTGCACAATCACACGATTCTGCACGATCGCACTGCGTTCGAGGATTACCCTGAGCCGGAACGCAAACGTCGCCTGTTGCGTCTTTGGCTGGCTCCAACCGCCGCTCGTCCCCTTCCTGAAGTTTACGCGGAACGGTTCGGCTCGATCACTCCGGGCGACCGCGGTGGTGTCGTCGTGCCGGGATCGAAGCCCACGATTCCGTTCGAGTAATCCAGCAGTCAGAGATGCCAGAAGGTCCGGAGGTAAGGAAGTTTGCGGATGCGCTCGACGCGGCGCTGACCGGGCGCGCTATTGTTTCACTCGAAGCACGGACAAAAGATGCGCGAAAGTGGCTGCAGGAAAACGAGCAACGCATTCGCGGCCGGCGAGTTGAGCGCGTCGCCTCACATGGGAAACACCTGTTGGGCTATATCGAGGGTGGCTTCTTCTTTCACTCACATCTGATGATGTGGGGGCGGTGGCAAACATTCGGACCAACTGAAGTGCCGGATAAAGATCGTCGCGAACGCGCGCGCATCGTCGTAAAGGGCGCCGCAGCGATCCTGCTTTCCGCGCCGATATTCAACGTCGGTGAAGGTGATCCGTACGACAAGATTGAGATTCTCCCCACGCTCGGTCCCGACGCATTACCGTATCGTGGCCCGTTCGACCGCAAAGAGTTTCTGCGCCGGCTGCGCGAACACCACGACGAAACGATCGGAGCAGCGCTACTAAACCAGCGTATCGTCGCCGGACTCGGAAACTATTTGCGCGCGGAAGTACTCTTCGCATGCAAGCTGAACCCGTGGCTCACTGCCGGCGAACTCACGCAACGCAACCTCAGTTGTTTGTCAAAAACAATCCCGCGGTTGACACGAGACGCGTACGAACGTGGCGCCACGGCTGCGGATGAAGATCGGAAACGAATGGCAAGCGATCCGTCGCTGGTCTATCAGCCGGGCCGTGAATACGGAACACGCCACCTCGTCTTTCGCCGCACAAACCTGCCGTGTTTGCGTTGTGGAGAGAAGATTCGACAACTCAGGCAGAAGACGATGCAGCACGAGGATGACGAAGAGGAGCGCACTCGAATAGTCTACTTTTGTGCAACTTGTCAAAAGGTTGAAGCCGCAGATTGACGCGGATAAACGCAGATCAGAGTTCGACCAATTGAAGCGAGGCGATTTTATCGTCGGGCGTGAGTTTGACTATACAAATCGCCGAGCGGCCGATGTCAGTTAAGAGATAGCGATAGACACGCAGGTTGTTTTCAGTCTTGCGTTCGATCAGTTCGCTCGAGTGAATAATCGCCACGGGCAGACTAAAAGCATTCAAGCTTTGTGCGACTACTTTGTTTTCGTCGCGGTGCATCAGGATTTGCATCAACGCACGGCGGATTATTGACGTTGTTTTCGGATCGGTGTCTTCAATCGTTTTCACAGATGGAAGCGCAAAGGCCGGATAGAATACCGCGGCGAGTCTGCGAGCGAACTTGAAGTCTCTGGTCTCCCATGAATTGGCGAGGAAGATGATCGTCAACTCTGTGTCGAGGAAGCGCATGATGAATGTCTTGAAACCCTGCCAGGCGCCGCCGTGAAAGGCCAACCGGTGTCCGTGATATTCGCCGAGGTGCCATCCGAAGCCGTAATCCTTTGTCGTACCGTTGTTGAGTCTGGCCAGAGTCCAAATCTTGTCGCGACTCGATTGTGTGAGTAGTTGATCCGTGTAGAGAGCTGCGTCCCACTTCGCCAGGTCCAAAATCGAAAAGTATAACGATCCGTCTGCTGTAGAATTTGTCGATGGTGATACCCACTCCTGATTTTTCAGCTCACCTTTAACAAGTCGATATCCGGCAGCGCGATGAGGCACGATATCGGCTTCGGAAATGACGCGCGCCGTTGTCATTTGCAGCGGTTGGAAAATTCGCTCCGTGATGAAGTCGCCATAAAACTTGCCGGTGATCTTTCTGATCAGAATTCCGAGGGTCACGTAACCAACATTGCTGTAATTCCAACTCGAACCGGGCTGGAAGTCGAGAGGTGTCTTTTTGAAGGCCTCGAGTAACTGGTCTTCGGTGTAGTCGCGCTTGAGATCAATTTCGGGCGGATAATCGCCCAGGCCCGAAGTGTGTGTCAGCAGATGCCGGATGGTGATGTCGTTCCAGGTTGCAGGAACGTCGGGGAGGTATTTGGAGATCCTATCGTCGAGCGAGAGTTTGTTTTCCTGGACCAGAATCATCACTGCCGCCGCGGTGAACTGCTTGCCGATGGAACCCGATTGAAAAACTGTTGCGGGTGTAACCGGTACTCGATGTTCGACATTTGCGAGGCCATAGGTTTTTAGAAGAACGATTTTGCCTTTGCGCAGGACGGCGAGAGACACGCCCGGAATGGTGTTCGCAGCCATCTGCTGGTTGACGACGCGATCGATCTTTTGAGCTTCGCGGTTTGTTTGTTGCGCAAGGCAAGTGCTGGCGAGGAAGACGGCAAGGCAGACGTTTAAGAGAATGCGGCTCATTGGTTCTGGGCGACCTTTTAAGATGCAATCGGCGATGGACATTGATGCTGCCAGGGCTACTCAGTAGCGCGGGTGCGTCCGGTCAGTTGCGGCAGCTTGGTGGGTCCAAAGGCAACGTTCTGCTCTGAATCGATCAGCAGCCGATCTCCGTCAAATTTGAAGTTGACGGTTGAGTAGAAGGGGGTTTCGTAGAGGACAATCTTTACGGTGAAAGTATCTGTTGCGGTCCACGCGCCGCTTGCTGCGATCAAGGGATTCGCGGGCACGCTGAGAAAGCGCTCCAGGCCGTTGGCGAAAGAGCCGCGGCTCCTGGCCCACATACTACTTCCGATCGTCATCTGTGTTTCACCCGTCGCTGTTCGGATGGTGAGTGTTGGCGTGGCTGAGTTGAAATCAAATGATACTGCTTTGATGCCACGATCGTTGTCCGAAAATTCAAACCACTTTCCAGAGACGTTTGCAGACGGTGGAGAAGATGTTGTGCCGCCTGGGAATTTGACGGCGAGGCTGGCGAGTCGCGCTTGCAACTGGCGGCGCGCCGACGCGTTTTCGGGCAAGCGTCCTGGCTTCATCGCCGGCAGCAGTTTGTCCCAAACGAGATTCATCACTTGCTGCATGTTGCGCACGCCGCTGGTGATCGCTACTACGGCGTCGAGTTCGGGAATCACCATGCAGTACTGGCCGAAAGCTCCGTCCCCGCGAAAAGAGTTGTGACGCGAACGCCAGAATTGGTAACCATAACCCTGATCCCAGTCGCTCGCCGGAGCTGAACCAGTTGACGTTTGCATCGCCGTCGCCTGTTCAATCCACTTTGCGGGCAGCAACTGCTTGCCATTCCACATGCCCTTGCGAAGATAGAGTTCGCCGAAACGTGCGATGTCCTCCGTGCGCACTGACAAGCCATAGCCGCCGGCTGTAATTCCCTGCGGGCTAGTGATCCAACTTGGGTCTTTGATACCGAGCGGGTCGAAGAGTCGCGGTCGCAGGTAATCGAGCACCGTCATGCCGGTCACTTTTTGAACAATGGCCGACAGCATGTAAGTCGCGGGTGAGTTGTAGAGAAAGTGGGTACCCGGTTTGAATGGGACGGGGTGCGCGAGAAAAGTCTTCACCCAGGTATCGGTCTGTTTGTCTGGATCGAAAACACGAATCGGCGCTTCGCTTTGATTGCCGGTGTTCATGCGCAGCAGATCACGAACACGCATGGCACGGAGGTTCGGTGACGGATCGGGCGGTGCCTCATCCGGGAAAAATTTAATGATTTGATCGTCGAGGCTGAGTTTTTCTTCAGCAACGGCCAGACCGACGGCCGTAGACGTGAAACTCTTGCTCAACGAGTAAAGGATGTGAGGTGTGTCGCGATCGTAAGGAGCCCACCAGCCTTCCGCCACCACATGCCCGTGTCGAACGAGCATGAAGCTGTTCATCGTGTCGACATCTTTGTCTGCTGCTTCGATAAACGCGAGCAGATCCGTTGACGAGATTCCCTGTTGCTCGGGGCTGCTGCGTGGCAGTGATTTCTGCGCCCGCGCAGGAGCGGTAGCAACAAATAAGCAGAGAAGAAAGAGAGCGCCGGTCTTATTGAGGCGTTTCATCGAATCTTATTTCTGTGATTTTATCAATCTGTGAAATCTGCGGATTAGTTTGCCAGATAGAACAAAAGCCCGCGAGAACAAAATGCTCTCGCGGGCTTTCTTAAATAATCCCGGCGACTTCCTACTCTCCCACGCAGTTTCCCGCGCAGTACCATCGGCTCCAGCAGGCTTAACTTCCGTGTTCGGGATGGGAACGGGTGTGACCCTGCCGACAAAATCACCGGAAAACTTGTCAAAACTCCTGAAAATCAAATAGCGACTGCCTGGCAAGTCTCACGCGCAAGCGCGTGCGTGCTTGTTGCTTGAGTAAATTTTATGGTCAAGCCATGGGACTGATTAGTAGTGGTCAACTTAACGCATTACTGCGCTTACATATCCACCCTATTACCTCGTGGTCTACAAGGAGTCTCACTGGCAGGTCTAATCTTGGGTCTGGCTTCACGCTTAGATGCATTCAGCGTTTATCCATGCTCCACTTAGCTACCGAGCGCTACGGCTGGCGCCATAACTCGTACACTAGAGGTGGATCCATCCCGGTCCTCTCGTACTAAGGACAGATTCCCTCAAACCTGCTCCGCCCACACCAGATAGGGACCGAACTGTCTCGCGACGTTCTAAACCCAGCTCACGTACCGCTTTAATTGGCGAACAGCCAAACCCTTGGGACCTTCTTCAGCCCCAGGATGCGATGAGCCGACATCGAGGTGCCA
>DASVGE010000151.1:0-18131 GCA_036379695.1 Pyrinomonadaceae bacterium
TCGGTAATGATGCCGGAAATACCGGAGGACAAGACCGAGACCACGCCGAGTGCGCATGGCCCATACACTACTCATCTTTTTATCGTAAAAGATACGACCAGCGTTTACCTCATCGGCTGGGTTGACTACGATCCCAGCTTCAACTTCAACCGTCAGGCGGAACTCGAAGCGAATCGCGACAACTTCGTCAAAGGTATCGAAGCGAAACTCATCAGCACGCGGCCCACGGTCATCGATGGTTATTCGGCGTTGGAGTTTACCGCCGAGACTGCCGACCGGGTTTTCAAGTCGCGGGTTTACATGGTTGGGCGCCGCCCTTATCAAATCGTCATCGGCTCACCGAAGGGCCAGGATGATTCGGTAAAAGCGAATCGGTTTTTTAGCTCATTTAAAGTTCGTCTACCTTGAGAACTTTAGCCACAGATGACACGGATGAACACGGATAAGACGAATACTGTATTTATCTGTGTTCATCCGTGTAATCTGTGGCTAAAAATGTAGCGTAATATGAAGCGTAGAGACTTTCTGCAAGCGACGGCGGCAACCTGCGCCGTCGCGTTAGCGAATCCCGCGTCGGCGCTTCCAGCCGCTTTCGAACTCGACGAACTAACCATCTCGGATCTCCAGCAAGGCCTGCAATCCGGCAAATACACTGCACGCGAACTCGTCGAGAAATACTCCGAGCGTATCTCCGACATCGACAAGAAAGGCCCTGCGCTCCGCTCCGTCATCGAAATGAATCCCGATGCGGAGAAGATTGCTGCCGACCTCGATCGCGAACGCAAAGAGAGAGGATCGCGTGGCCCGCTGCACGGCATCCCGATCCTTATCAAAGACAACATCGACACGCACGATCGCATGATGACCACTGCTGGTTCACTCGCACTGGTCGGCGCCAAACCTGCTCGCGATGCATTCGTCGCACAAAGACTCCGCGAAGCAGGCGCAGTCATTCTCGGAAAGACGAACCTGAGTGAGTGGGCCAACTTTCGCTCTACTAAGTCATCAAGCGGCTGGAGCGCTCGTGGCGGGCAGACAAAAAACCCTTACGCACTCGACCGCAATCCCTGCGGCTCGAGTTCCGGGTCAGGCGCGGCGGTCGCTGCGAATCTATGCGCCGCGGCTATCGGCACGGAGACAGACGGCTCGATCGTCTGTCCCTCTTCGGCGAATTCATTAGTCGGCATAAAACCGACGCTCGGCCTCATCCCCGGTACCGGAATCATTCCGATTGCACACAGCCAGGACACTGCCGGTCCAATGACGCGGACTGTCCGCGACGGCGCGATCCTTCTCGGAGTGTTGGCAAATTCGAGAGAAGATTACACCAAGTATCTTGACAACGACGGACTGCGTAGCATGCGCATTGGCATCGCGCGCAAGAATTTCGGATTCAACGATCGCGTCGACAAGCTCATGAATGGCTTACTCGACGAGATGAAGAAGCTCGGCGCAGTGCTGGTCGATCCGGCTGACATTCCGACGTCCGGCAAGTTCGACGATTCCGAGTTTGAAGTGCTGTTGTATGAGTTCAAGGCTGATTTGAATGCCTATCTCGCCGGGCTTGGACCACAGGCTCCGGTTCGTTCACTCAAAGACGTAATCGAGTTCAACGAAAAGAATCGCGACCGCGAGATGCCGTACTTTGGGCAGGACATCATGATCAGGGCGGAAGCCAAGGGACCGCTGACCAGCAAGGCTTATATCCAGGCGTTGCGAAAGAACCACTTGCTTACACGCACGCAAGGCATCGACTTCGTGATGAAGAAACATCGTCTCGACGCGATGGTAGCTCCGACTGGTGGACCGCCGTGGCCGACTGACTGGATCAATGGCGACCACTTCTCGGGTGGTTATTCATCTGCGTCGGCAGTTGCGGGATACCCACACATCACCGTTCCTGCAGGTTACGTTTTCGGGCTGCCGGTCGGCATCTCGTTCTTTGCAGGCGCCAACACCGAACCGAAGCTGCTCAAGATCGCCTACGCCTTCGAACAAGCAACCAGGATTCGCCGCCCACCAAAGTTTTCGCCTAACGCAGATTTTTAGCCACGGATGAACACGGATTTCATACCCGGATCTGAATAAATCCGTGTATTGAAAATCCGTGTTAATCTGTGGCTAAGAAAATGTCTTCCTCACTAGGCAAACTCGGCGAAGCATACGCCGCTGCATACCTCACCCAACTCGGCTACCGTCTCGTGGCCGCCAATTTCACCTTGCCTGTGGGAAGAAACCTGCGTGGTGCCGTAGTGAACGCAGAGATCGATCTGGTCGCATACGATCAAGACACGCTCTGCTTTATTGAAGTGAAGACCCGCTCTTCCGATTGGTTCGCGCCACCGGAGGTCAACGTCGACCTGCGCAAGCGACGCCAGATCACGCGTGCCGCGCGCGTCTACCGGCAGATGCTCGGCATCGAAGACGAACCGCACCGCTACGACGTCGTCACCGTCGTTCTAAACAACGATTCAACTCCGCAAATCGAACTTTTGCGAAACTTCTGGACCGAAGCATCACTGCGCAAACGCCGCTGGCACTTCGATCCGTTTTACTTCGCTTGAGCCGACGTCGTTTCTCTCACTTTCGACGGCGCGTTCTTCACGTACTTATCAAACCAGGTGATCATTTCATAAAGCACGTGCTCGATACTCTCGCGGCCGGCGTAACCGTGCGCCTCGTGCGGCAACATCACCAACCGCACCGTAGCGCCGTGTCCCTTCATT
Source organism: Pyrinomonadaceae bacterium (assembly GCA_036379695.1). Classification (GTDB taxonomy): domain Bacteria; phylum Acidobacteriota; class Blastocatellia; order Pyrinomonadales; family Pyrinomonadaceae; genus PSRF01. The sequence goes on from DASVGE010000151.1 coordinate 2,727, forward strand.
GCCTGGTACATCCGTTCCGACTGGATCGGAAACGTCCCCATGTTGTCGTCAACTTCGCCGTGAATCATCAGCATCGGCTCGTTGATCTTCGTCGCAAACATGAATGGCGAGACTTTCATGTAAAGCTCGGGCGCCTCCCAGAACGTGCGCCGCTCACTCTGAAAACCAAACGGCGTCAGCGTGCGATTGTAAGCACCGCTGCGAGCAATGCCGGCCCTGAAGAGATCGCTATGGGCCAACAGGTTCGCGGTCATGAAAGCGCCGTAGCTGTGGCCGCCGACGCCGACGCGCTCCGGATCAGTCACGCCCATCTCAGTAGCTTTGTCGATCGCAGCCTTCGCGCTCATCACGATCTGTTCGACGTAGGTGTTGTTAACAGTCTCCGGACTGCCAACCACCGGCATCGTGGCGTTGTCGAGTACGGCGTAACCTTCCAACAGGAAAAACAGGTGTGATGGACCAGTGATCGAAGTCGCGCGTTGTCTTGAACCGGTGACCTGTCCGGCCGTGCCCGCATCCGTAAACTCGAGCGGGTAGGCCCAAACAACCGTCGGCAATCGCGTGCCTTCTTTGTAGTTCGGTGGCAGGTAAAGCGTGAACGAACACTGCACGCCATCGGCGCGCTTGTAAGTGACAAGCTGTTTCTTGATACCACGCAACTGCGGCGTCGCATCCGGAAACTGTGTGAGCGCGCGAGCGGTGGTGTCGTTAGCGCTTCTGATGAAATAGTTCGGCGCTTCAGTCGGCGACTCGCGTTTGGTTATGAACTGTCGCGCGTCGTCACTTAACAAAGCCACCACTGATTCATAACTGTTCGCGTCGCTGCGGAAGATGCGTTCCGATTTCAACGTTTGCAGGTTAAGACGATCCAGGAACGGACGATCGCCTTCCGGCGAAGCGCCGTTGCCGGTGAGATAGATCCAATCGCCGTTTTGCAGCATCGCGCGCTGGCCCGCACGCATGACCGCCGAGCCGGGATCGTTATAGCGATCCTGTTGATTCCTGCTCCAGACGAGTTTTGCCGGCGTTCCGGGTTTGTCAGTGTCGAACATGAAATATCTGACCCAACGCTTATCACGTTCATAATCTGAGACGAACATCAACCCGCCTTTTTCGCCGAAGAAGATGCCGGAAAAACGTTGTTCGGTTTTGAACAACTCAGCCGGTTGACCGCTGAAAGGCGCCTTGAGCGTCAGGATGCTGTCGCGGTGTGAAACTTTGTTCTTCGGATTGCCGTCGTCCAACGCTTTGACCCAAACGAGTGTCGCCGGTTCGTTGGGCCGCCAACGAATGGAGCGCGGGCCGGTGATCACGCCGTCAATCGGGACTTGATCCGCAAGCGGCAGGCTCGCGACTTTGTAGGTGAGTTTGCCTTTCATGTCCCACACTTCTACGTCTTTCGGAAAGGCGGAGTCAGGGAAGAGATACGAAAAGGGTTTCTTCAGGCGTGTCACCAGGAGGTGCTGACCATCGGGCGACGGATCGATCCCCTGATAGATTGCCGCCTGTCCGATCGGTGTTGCTCGTCCACTGGTTGAATCGACGAGAGCTAACTGCGACGTCGCGTAGTACTCGAAGAGACTCTCGTCGTGCGGGCTCCTCAAAAGATCTTCGTACGTTCGCACTGGTCCAGGCCTGCCGGAGCTCTCCTGGGTGTTCGGTTCCGTGGGCACGGAAGGAGTTGCAGGCGCCGCACCGCGCGTTGCCGGTACGAGTTGGACCAGCAGTGTGCGATTGTCAGGCATCCAGGTTAACGGATCGCCGATAGTGGAGTTGATTGCGAGCTGTTTTAAGTTGCGGACTTTTCCAGTTGTCGCATCACCTACCCACAGTTCCACGCGATTTGGAGTCGTATTTAAAAATGCGAAGTGCTTGCCGTCGTCAGTCCATTCCACACTGGTTATCTTCGCGCCTGGAGGAACGTCGATCTTGATTTCGGAGCCGTCGGTGATTCGCTTCATGGTCAACCCGACTGCATATGGGAAGCGATGCGGCGAGTTTGAAGCGGGATTGATGCGACGACCGGCGAGACGCAGCATCGGTTGCGCCAGATCGGCCAGCGGCGGATTAGGTCGACTGGTCAAGAGGAGGATGTTGTCGCGCGCGGGACTAACAGAAATCCCGGGTGTGGTCGGCGCGTTCAGAATGTCGAGCACTTCCTTTGGCGGTTTTTTGTACCCTTGCTGCGCAAAGCTGACGTTCGTGATGAGCAGCACGGCGCAAATGGCAAGACCAAATCTGTTGTGGAATCTCATGATAGGCTCCTCCGCAAGCAGCGATGAATGGACGGTTGTGTGGAAAGTTTTCCCGGAAGTCGAAACGTATTACTGTTGTAGGCGCTTGTCAACCTCGATTCGTCTTCGCGCCTTTGCTTCTTTTGCGTCTTTGCTTGGGATTATTTTCCGACCTGTTTTTTTTCGCGCCTCTGTGTTGACGAGACTCGCGCTGGCGCTTAGACTGCGACACATAGACTCGACGGTTGCGCGTCGGTACCGGCGTGAGACTTAGGGTTAAAACAACGGTGCAATGTATTGGGTAATCCCCTCTCGCATTGCACCGTTTGTTGTCTTCACTCTCGCTCGCTGCTTCCAGCGCCACTACGCAGACGACGTTGAGCCGAGATTACGCCGAAGGCGTTCGCTAATTTGAGCCCAGGGTTGGAGCGCAGCGACAACCCTGGGGTTCGATATAGAAAATTTGATCCAACCCTGAAGGGTTCGCCAACCGCCTAACCCTTTCAGGGTTAAATTGGTAATTTGTTATTTATTCCCATGGTTGTCGCTGCGCTCCAACCATGGGCTCAAATTAGCCAACGCCTTCAGCGTTAATCCAAACTGCATCACTACCCGGACGTGTTCGCTTGACATCATCAGGCGAATCATTAGAATCGACCGTGCTCAAAGCGGGAGTAGCTCAGTGGTAGAGCATCGCCTTGCCAAGGCGAGGGTCGCGAGTTCAAATCTCGTCTCCCGCTCCACGAAATCAGATGAAGGCGGGCGGATGAAGGACGAAAGCTTTTAGCTTTCGCTAAGCTGCTTCATCTTTCCGCCTTCATCCTTTATTCTTCAAATACGGCGGCGTAGCCAAGTGGTAAGGCAGAGGTCTGCAAAACCTTTATTCATCGGTTCGATTCCGATCGCCGCCTCCAAGATCACCTCAGCGACGCACTGCATCAAGTTTCTCAGACATCGGCCAATGATCGCTGAGTGTGCAGAAAACGGCTAAATCTCATTGGCTGTTGCGTATACTCGACATGCCGGGCGTCTTCATCAGCCACTCCTCTCTGGACCATGAACGCGTGGAGCGCGAGATTATCTCTCTGCTCCGCGCGCACGGCCTTGAAACCTGGTACGCGATAGATAGCATCAAGTCCGCTTCCGAGTGGGAGCGGCAAATATTTACGGGTCTAAAAAAGTGTGACTGGTTCCTTATCGTCCTCACACCGCGCTCCGTCACTTCAGAGTGGGTTGCACGCGAAGTGCATTGGGCCTTCTTGAAACGGAAGGACAGGATCATCCCGGTAATGCTGGAGACTTGCGAGCCGGATGATTTGCACCTCGGACTACTCCCGCTACAATTCATTGACTTCCGTAACGAAGTCGCAATTGCACAAGATCGGCTTCTTGCTATCTGGGGTCTAGATAAGGCGACGCAGGTCAAGACTCATTATCACACCGCGCTGGAGGCACTCGGACAAGAAGACTGGAGGGCAGCTATCGAGCATCTGGAATCGGTGCTTCGACTCGACCCTGCACACTCAAAGGCAGAAGCGGAACTGAATTACGCGCGGCAGCATCAGGGGTTGGCCTCCTTATATGATGCAGGACTGACCTACCTGCACGAGAAGCGGTGGCACGAGGCGCTTGCAACTTTGCATGAGGTGCAGGGTATAGACGCAGATTACAGGAACGTAACAGATTCGATCGCTATGGCGAATGCCGAGCTACAGAAGGAGGAGGCCGAGCGGGTCTACCGTGAAGCGCTCGGTGCCGCGGATAGGGAGGAGTGGGCCACCGCCGTCGAGCGACTCGAAGCCGTGCTGAAACTCAATCCGTCGCACGCCGAGGCGCAGGGGGCGCTCAGTCGGGCGGAGCAGCGGAGGGAATTGGCCGAGTCGTATACAGTGGGATGCGAACATCTGCAAGCGAAGCGTTGGCGCGAGGCTCTCAAGAGCTTCCGTCGAGTGCGGGCAATAGACAAGACCTACAGGGGGGTCGCCGATTTGATCGCGGAGGCAGACGCCGGGCTGGACGAAGAAGAGGAGAAAGAGGAACTTTATCGCGAGGCCCTCTCTGCAGTTGACCGGGAGGACTGGGATACAGCTAGGGAGAGGTTGCAAACGGTTACAGCCGTCGACCCGGGTAACGACAAGGCAACGGCGTGGCTTGCGGAGATTGATCTGCAACAGCAGGATGCGAGGTTGTTCAACGCTGGACTACAACACGTGAAGAACGGGCGTTGGGCAGAAGCACTCAGCACTTTCCGGCAAGTCCAGGAAGCAGCGGGCGTTGACTACAAGGATGTGGCGGCTCAGATAGAGCGGGCCGAAACTGAACTAAAAACGTTGCCGGAGCTACGGGGGCGTGAATGGAAGGAGCAGAAGTTGCGCGACCTACAGGCTGGAAAGGAGGCCCAACAAGAGCGTCGAGCGGACGCAGAGACTACACTTAAAGATGAGGCGACGCGTGATATTGGACTAGCTCCTGCTGCCGATACCAACGGCCTTGGTCGCACTCGTTTGTTTGGTTCGCTGTTTGTGCTGCTACTCATCACTGGAGCTTTCTTCGCAGGCGCACTTCTAGGCGCACGTTTTAAAGAACGAATTCCCTTCCTCGCGACGAAAACACAACCTGTTCAGACTGGTGACGCCCCACCGCCGGAGGAACCGTTTGTGCGATTTGAGAGAACGCGCCGCCAAGTCGATAAAGATCCGCGCGGATGGATGACAACCGACATTGCTAAAGAGTTGGTGAACTCCGGGGTCCAAAGTCCCCTGGAGTCCCCAAATGCTGAATTTTTGTATCTTTATGGTCGTGCAAATCTTCTGACCGGAAATACTGACGAAGCGAGTAAAGCGTTTGACGCCGCCATCGCCAAATCACATGCATCGCCCGCTACCTTGACTATCAAGACAGAGGCGTTTTTTGGTCTTGCTGCGATCAGCGTGAGGACCCAGAGGGATCGTTGGAAGGTGCTCTATCACTATGGGGAGTTAACGAAACATCCCGACAATAAAAACGCTCCTTGAGCACTGAAGTTTAATTTGCAAAACAGTGAGCTCAATAAGAGCTTGCTTAATAAGTCACGATTCTCGTTGCATTGCATGGAAATACCAGGTGAAATAACTCAGCGCCTCCAAGAATGGAACCAAGGTGATCAGACCGCCCTCGATAGACTGCTCCCTTTAGTAGAGAATGAACTGCGAATGCTAGCTGATGGTCTTCTTAGGGGCCATAAATATCCTGAACACGACTTAGGAATAACAGCGTTCATTAATGAAACAGTCGTGCGGCTCATGGAAGGACCGCAATTAGAGTGGCAGAACCGCGCACAATTCTTCGGTGTCGCCGCCCATATCATGCGCAAGATTCTGATTGATCACGCTAGAGCTCAACTCAGCAATAAGCTTGGACGCAGCTCTGAAGACAAGCGCCTGGAAGAGGTCAAAGATCTGACGGATGTGGGCGCGGCAACGAAAGCGATAGAGTTACTTGCACTGGATGAGGCCCTCAATCGATTAGCAAAATTTGACGCTCGCAAAAGTGCGATCGTGGACCTGAGATACTTCGGCGGCTTGACGATTGGAGAAATAGCAGAGGTATTCGAGATGTCGCATTCTACGGTAGAGCGTGAATGGCGATTCGCCAGAGCCTGGCTCAAACGAGAACTAGTTGAGCGGCCTGGAGAATTAGATATCTCCAGAAGTACAGAGCAGTCCGAAGTAGGTGTTTCAGTAACCCATGAGACGGAAAGAAAGCTTGCCGACGCTTGGTCTAACCGTGAACTAGTCGCTACCTTAATGACTGAACAGTGGGCTGGATTAAAGTTACTTGTGAGGCTTAGATCAACCTCCGCTATCACGATGTCACAACTTGTATCGAATGTGGAAATGGATGCCGAGATTGTTAGATCTCTCTTACTCAGGCTCGCCGAGTTGGGTATGCTGGAAAAGCAAGGTGATATTTTTAGCCTCACCAAACGCGGTGACATACTGCTCGACAATTTTGAGCGTGCGATAGGTAATAGTTTCGAGTAAGTAATTCAAACGGAGCGCCCTTTAAGATGTCCTTTGACGAAAGAATTGAGGAAATCATTTCTGTATCTGAGGCTATGAAATTGAACGTGCTCATTTGGGGTCCAGGAAAAACAGCGTCTGAACAATATGCTAAACGTCAGAAGATTCGGCAAAAGATCAAAGATGTTTTCGTAAATGCCGACGTTCGTTTTAGCGAAGATCTGATGAATACAATACCCGGTGGAAGTGACGGTTTGACTCTTCCGGAGCAGGAACTGTTACACCTTGCGGCATGTGATATCTGTTTTGTACTTGATGTTTCGAAAGGCGCAGGAGAAGAGATTGCGCACTTTGTAAACTCCGGTTTCGGTCATAAACTTGTGATTCTGACTCACGAGAAATATAAGGACGCGCCAAGCTTTCCTGTAGCGTTGCGTAAATATGGCAACCAGTTGTTCTTTAATGATCAGGAATACGAGCGTTGCTACCTTGTAGAGCGCATTGTCTCTCGCGTGAGGTTCCTCGCGGTTGGCAAATTGGGGCATTTGTTTATGTAGGAGAGATGGTTAGATTCGACTCCATCCGTTCCACGAAAGCTAATGAGAAAGACAGTCTTAATCCTTTTCGCTATTTGTTTGTCGACCTGGCTAACGACCAGTGAAGTTTCGGCCCAGTCTTATAACCGCGTCAGTGAAAAAACCGTCAAGGTGGTCAGGGGGAAGAAGCTGGTTTTGACGGGTGCGGTGCGTGATGGTGACGAGGTTCTATACCGTTTCCGAGCCCGCGCCGGACAAAAGGTAGTCGTCAAAATCATCGGCCGCGACGCGGATTTTACCGTTTATTTGAATCACGGTTTAGATGTCGAGCCGGTGGCGCAGGAAACAAAATCGTGGTCCGGTACGATGCCGCCTGAATTTAACGGACACTGCGAAATCGGAGTTCATTCAACCTATAAAGTAGCTGATTACCGCATCGAGATTTCGCTGAAATAGAAAATGGACCTGCGGCTTGCTTACCGCAGTCAGACACTGTATAACCCAACCAGAAGAACCCCCAAAGCTATTAAAAATTTTCGAGAAGGCGCATAGCTTTCTCTTGTTCACTCGAGGAACAAGGAGACCCGATAATGTCTGAAGAACGCACTAGTCCACACACCGAAGGCGACGAATCCGGTTTGCTGCTGTCCGTCGAAGCTACTTCGGAACGCTCTCTTGATTCTGCGGCGCTCAGCGACGATACCGATAACGTTGATGCAACGGATACGGATGCCGAGGACAAAGTCGGCGATACCGATGGCACCGACGCTGCTGATACTGACGCAACAGACGACGCTGACGGTACAGACTAACCGGATCCATGGGCTGCGTCTGTGGCATTGAACTTTGATGACGCGCAGGCTCCTATGAGGTTGGAGCAACTTCTTAGTCCGCTAACGGTCGACGAGTTTCTCACGAAGTTTTGGGGCAAGACTTTCAAACACGTCCCGGGAACTCCTGACAAGTTCTCCCACCTCTTGCCCTGGCAGCGTTTGAACGAGGCGCTGGAGCAACATCGCCTTGATTTTCCGCGCATCCGGTTAACACGCGACGGCGAAAGGCTCCAGCCCAGCAGTTACATTAGTCACACCTACCCGGGGCAAAAACGGGTCGCCGTCCCACGTCTTCGCTACCAAAAACTCACACAGGAACTAAACAGTGGCGCAACTTTAGTTCTCGATGCGGTTGACGAGTTGTTCGAACCACTTCGTGCCGTTGCTGAAGCGCTCGAACTTTTCTTTCACGAGCGCATTCAAATCAATGCCTATGCGAGTTGGAGGACGTCACGCGGTTTCGATCTCCATTGGGATGATCATGACGTGTTCATTCTGCAAGTCACCGGTCGCAAGCAGTGGATGATTCACGGCATGACGCGGCCGTATCCGCTTTCGGGCGATCCTAAAGAACCGAAACCAACGGAACCACCGCTGTGGGATCACATACTCGAAGCGGGCGACCTTCTGTATATCCCTCGCGGCTTCTGGCACGTCGCTTATCCGCTTAACGAACCGACATTACATTTAACCGTAGGTGTACATAACCGCGCCGGGTTAGACCTGTTGCGCTGGCTCGTGAACAGGATGCGCGAGCGTGAAATGTTCAGAATGGATCTGCCGCGCTTTGCGACGCGAGAAGCTATGCAGGCACACCTGCTGCAAATGCGTGATGAACTGTTATCGGAATGGGACGACGATATTCTGAATCAGTACTTTGCCGATCTCGATGCGTCTGCTATGTCACGGCCGCGGCTGAGTCTGGCCTGTGCGCCCGTCGACAGTTTGCCCGCAGGGGATATGCTCGTCAGACTACTCGCCCCACGTCCACTCGAATTGAAAGTTGAATCAGGAGTCGTTCGCTTTTCGTCTCAGAGAAAGGACTGGCGCCTGGCAGTTGAGGCACTGCCGATACTTCGCCATCTCGACAAACACCGCCTCTGTACTGTGGCCGAATTATGCGAAGTTGCGAAAACTGAAGTTGATGAGCGGCGTGTCAGAATATTTTTGAAAGAGTTACTGATGAACGGATTAGTCGCGATCGTGGAGCCGTAATGTTTGAGCAGCTAACCGCTTTCTGTTCGGTTCGATCCAGGGAAGCTTCAGAGAAAACTTTCGGTACCGCCTCGATGGGCGACGCATGGCTGCTGCTTGAATACGCGCAACCGTGGGGCGCCAGGGCATATCATGAGAGCGCAATTCCGCAAGCGGTTAAGACTCACGTGTCCGCCGTGCTGAAGAGCATACCTCGTTCACGCGTTCTCTTCATCAAGCAAGCGAGACGAGTCAAAGGACCACTTGTTCTTTTTGTGGCGCGGTCGCGCGAGTCGTCATCATCGATTCTCAAGTACGAGTTCTCTGAGTACGAGCAATTGCTGGATTTCGACCTGGCTTCCGCGTTAGCTGGTGGCTCGCCTGCCGGCACAACGCCATGGGAAGACCCTCTTTTCCTGGTTTGCACACACGGGAAGCGTGACAAGTGTTGCGCAAAATTCGGCATACCCATTTACAAGACTATCAGCACACTGGTTGGCGAATCATCGGTTTGGCAGTGTTCTCATGTCGGCGGCGATCGATTTGCGGCGAATGTCGTTTGCTTTCCGGATGGCATTTTCTACGGACACGTTACGGAAGAAAACGCGAGACTGATTGTGAAAGAGTATTACGACCGCAGGATCGTATTAACAAACTTTCGCGGACGTGCCTGCTACTCATTTCCGGTTCAGGCAGCTGAGTTTTTCGCTCGTCGTGAAACCGGATACCACGGGATCAGCGATCTGAAGTTTTTGACCTACGATCCGATAAAGCCTAACGAGTGGCAAGTCAGGTTCTTTTCTGAAGTAGATACGAAGGTCCATCAGGTCTCGCTCCGCAGTCACCTGTCTGAATTCCAAAATCAACTCACCTGTCATTCAAGTGAACCCCGGAGTGTTGTGCAGTACTCTTTGATTGAGCACGAAATCTTATAACGGTCGAAACGTTTGTACAGTTTTTTGTCATTACAGATGAGCCGGCTGCGGGTTACAATAAGGTTCATCAGCGCGTCCGTATAAGTGTCCAGGAATTTGGAACAGACACACTAACTCCGGCTCGGGCCGAACACCCGCTTTTTCTCACGCGCATTGTTTCTACGGCATATTGAGCCGAGTCCAACCAGGAGAAATGTCATGCCTCTAAAGAACTATGGAATTTTGAAAGGTAAGGCCATTGAAGTCAGGCCAGGTGCGGGCCAGAACCCGCACTATCAAGTCTGGATAGTCGATGACACCACTGACTACCGGATCGCAATCAACGTCCAATCGAAACTCTCGCCTTCTGAACTCGAATACCTGATCGACGATCGTTTCAGCCATCCCCTTACGGCGTTGTTACAGGAAGTGCCCCTTGGCTTCACCCACGTCGCGAACAAGCCTGGGACAACGGCTCTCGACTACATTCGCGCGAACCTTTTCGACCGCACGAAAATGCGGCCACTGCCGTTCAACGTGCCCGGTCTTGATAACGATCTCAACGAGAAGATCGATAGCGTCATGCAGCGCGCTCTGGCCGACGAAGAGGCGACAGTCTACGCCTTCGGCGAACGCTGGGGACCGGAGAAGAACAAAAAGGACAAGTACTTCGGCTTCATGCCCGGCAACGGCATTCACGACATCCACATGAATCAAAGCAACGTGGGAAATTTCGCTGCCGATGATGGTGTGTGGCAGGACGGCGGCGTGATCGTTCACTTTCCATCGCAAAACCAATGGATCGCTGTCTTTCTCAAGTTTCAATCGCAGGGTTGGCACACAGACGACAAGACCGGACACACGATCGGCGAACAAGAGCCAGTGATCCTGCCGGGTGTCATTCCAGAACAACCGCCACTGCCGACCACTGGCGACCCGCAAGGGTTAGTGCGAATCGTTGCTGCGCTCGTTAACTCTATTCATTCTCCCGAGGTCGAGGTGGTAACGTTGCTCAACGCCTCCCCGCGGGAGATCGACCTGCAAGGCTGGGCGTTGGCGGACAGCCATAAGAATCGCCAGAAACTCAGCGGCAAGCTGAAGGCTGGAGAGGCTCAAGCTGTTCGCGTTGAGAAGCCGGTGGCATTGTCGAACAAGGGAGGCATCATCTCGATCCTCGACGAAACCGGATTGAAAGTTGACGGCGTGTCTTACACGAAAGCACAGGCGTCAAATCCAGGATGGACCATAGTCTTCTGAAGTTCACCGGTTAGTAGCACGCCGGCTAAAGGGCCTCGCTTCAGGGGTCCTTTAGTCAGCGTGCTATTGACATCTGTCGTTGACGGGTATAAAAGGCGGCTGTTCACGGTGGCTGTCTGACGAGCCCTTGCACGCGTAAGACCCACATCTCACGTTGACGAGAGTCTCAACTCCCGCCAGCATTACTAACACTCACCTCCGCAGGAGGAACGAACATGGGGGACACTTCAATGACTACTAACTCACTGTTTAGAAGTTTAACGCTTGCCGGCGCTGCCCTACTTGTCATCACATTCACTCACCGAACTGCACGCGCAAATGAGGTGTTTATTGCGGGTTCGACGCTTGGATGTTTCGGTGTCGGTTGCACGCCACAGGCAAGCTTTACTGGTTTGGGTTTCACGTTCAGCGGCTCCACATTTGCTACCACAACGACCGCTGGTTTCAGTTCCCTTGGTAGCATTATCGATCCGTCGAACCCGCTGGGTTTGATCTCAATGTCTACCACTCCCGGCAACCTGGCTGGTCAAACGTTTACCTTGCAGATAACGTTTACCGCTCCTCAGGGGTTTACGGCTTCAAACCCGCTCACGATTACATACTCGATTACGCCTTTCAATATGATTGGCGGTGTGTTTTTGGAGCCCAACCCCTTTTTCCAGATAGTCAGTTTTAACGACTTGAATTGCGAGCCGAACCCACATGGCGGCATCCCAGGCCAGCAGACAACTTGTGGTTCAGGATCTTTCGGCCTTGGTTTTTTCGACATTGGTATAAATCCCGGTCAATCAATGGTGGTTGCGGGTTTCGTCACATCGGCAGTGCAGCAACCTATACCGGAACCCACAACCATGTTGCTGCTGGGAACCGGCCTGGCCGGATTAACGGCAATTGCACGGAGACGAAGCCGGAGAGACGAAGGCTAAACGCATTTGCGTGTCGTGAAGACTCGCGGGGCGTTGCTGATCGAGACAGCAACGCCCCTTTTGTTTGTATACAGAATCTCCTTCTAACGTTTCACCCATCTTTTGTCATACACAGTATGAACGGGCCAACCTGGTCCAACCAAAGCTCGACTGCCGTCGCGGCAGTATCGTAGTTACCTGATGACTTTGCGCATTATTTCTTCACCTACAAACGCCGAGGTTCTCAGAGTCTTTTGCTCCGCAAGATCCGCCGTGACACAGGCGATGAAGTAAGTAAGTAAACAACCAACAAGGAGAAAGCTAAATGGATTCAGAAGATTACAAAACCAGACGGAACATGAGTGCCGTACAACTGTTACGCCGTCTCGACGATATTGGCGCTATCAAACTCGACGTTCTGCTTTCAAAGGCAGCGGAAATCCGGGAAGTTGTTTCCGCGGCTGGTGGCGGCGGTGGCGCAAGTGGTCTGGCTGAGTTAGACGAATGGGATCGGATTTGCTACCCGTTCGTAATTCGCATCGGTCCACGTCACGATTTTGATCTCGTGACGGTCGCTGACGAACTCAAACAACTCGGCTTTGAGGTCAAGCAAAGAGGCTAAGCGTGATTTCACAAACAACACATGGTTGCGATTTACAGGGTCAGGGCGCCGATCAACGGCGCCTTGAACTCCTCCGAAATTACCTCCGATCCGTGATGGGTATGGCGCGTTTAGTGTTGGACGAAGTTCTTGCCGTTCGCTTTGAGAATGAGGAGCCCGATGAATACCGCGAACTCGTGGGCAAGGCTGGCGGCGAACTGGCAATGCTGTTGCGCCAGGCGGACCGCGCTTTTCCAGACCACGCAGATCGCGAGGAACTTCGTTCCCTCGCGCGCGACCTGGCTCCGCTCGTGCGTGCGCCGCAAGTATATCGATTCCTTTTTCTCCGGCCGTCGCGCGCACCGATGCATACCCTGGCGCATTTTTGTCTGTCAGAGTTGGGTTTACCGGATGAACGACTCGATCGTGTAGCGCGTCTTGCACTTTCATCATCGGTCTGTGCGGCGAACGAACGAGTTCCCTATCGCATTTTGGATGCGGCGTGGACACGTCACATGGCATTCGGTGATGAGGAGTTGGACCATCCCGCGATGTCGCTCTCGCCGATCGGCGCTGGTGTCGACCTTCTGCAGGCGACGACCAACGATGCTTACGCATTTACTCATGCACTTCCCTACGCAACGGACTTTGGACGCATTCCTCTGCCCAGCGATGTCGACGGCCACAATCTACTTGGGATTGCAGAGGCGCTTGCTGTTAAGGCTCTGGATGAAGACGATCTCGATCTGCTGGCTGAGGTGCTGATGGCGCCGCCAATCCTCAGATTAGGCTGGACGCCAACGCTGTCTTTCGCATGGGAAGTGCTGGAGCGAGTTTGGAACGAATTCGGATTTGTACCCGGTCCGGGAATTCCACCGGCTCCGCAGGACGAGACGCACACGCAGAAAGTACGGCGTGTGCTGGGTACGCTCTACCACACGATGTTCGCTGCCGGGCTGTGCTGCGCGACTATTATTGCTTGTGAGTCTGTGCCTTCCGAAGTTCAGCAGGACGTACCCGGAGATCGCGAGGCGCCGCCGGGAAAAGGAAGCGCGTGGAAGGTCAATTGGATGCGATCGTCTCAACTGGTACAGGACAGTCTGATCTTTTTGAACCTTGCGTTTACGTTGCGACGCGCGCTCGAAGTCGTCGATCTGGTCAGCATTCGCGAGGTCCTAAACAAGGCTGCCGAATGTGATCTGCTTGAACATCCTTTGTTCATGCAGGCGCTTGAGATGCTGGAGCGCATAGGCGAGAGTCAACAGGCTTAAAAGACACAAGTCTGCAAAACTTTCGCGTATTCGAAAGCAACTTCTCCAATTAAGAATTCGTCCTGCATGGACGAACGTTTGAGCGAACAGACAACTCTGGGCCGTATGCTGACCCTTGATGCGATGCGCGGCGGGGCAGCATTGGCAGTGGTGACGTATCACGCGCTTGGAGTTGCGCCGCAGACTGCGTGGCACGGTTGGGAAGGTTTTTTGCCGCAAGTCACCGGTTACGTAGTTCATTATGCGTACGCCGGTATATACCTTTTCTTTGTTATCTCCGGGTTTTGTATCCACCTCTTTTGGGCCAAAGCGCGCGCGGCGGGTGTGCAAGCGCCGGTAATCAATTTCTTCACCTTCTGGAAACGACGAGTGCGCCGCTTGTATCCACCGTACATCGCAGCGCTGGTCCTGTATCTCTGTTACCTCGCGTACAAGACTCCGGTTCAAGTCACGGGCTTTTACGTGTGGGACGTTGTGCTGCACGTGTTCATGTTACACAACATGGATCCGCGTACTGCGTACAGCATCAACGGAGCTTTCTGGACGCTCGCGATCGAAGAACAACTTTACCTGGCTTACTTTTTGTTGCTCTTCCTGCGCATTCGTTACGGGTGGACCATAACGTTGGTGTTGTGTTTTGCCGCGCGGATAGCGTGGGTGATCATGGCGCGCTCGTTGGGCCACACCTTTGGACTGGAAGTCCCTCTGGGTGAAGCGGCTGCGACGAATTGGTTTATCTGGGCGCTGGGTGCGTTGAGTGTAGAGGCAGCGTTAGGAGTGATAAAACTGCCTGCGTGGTGTTACCGGATGCGAACGGCTGCGGTGGCCCTGGGTTGTGCCATGGCGCTGGCTCAGGTCTTGCCGATGTTCGATCATAAAAATTGGGTGCATGATATGGGCTGGATCATAATGCACCCGGCGTGGGGTGTTGGATTCTTCATCCTCGTAAACTATTCAGTTGCGGCCGAGCAGCGATGGCGTGTGCTATCGTCGCGCGTGCCGGCCCTGATCACCATGCTGGCGCCAATCGGGCTGATCTCATACTCGCTTTACTTGACTCATTCGTTTGTGCTGATGCACTGGTACTGGTTTGGTTTTACACAACTGCACATACTCTCTATCTCGTTAGTAATAATGACACCACTCTCGGTCCTGTTCGCGTGGCTCTTCTTCCGTATATGTGAGCGACCGTTTATGAAGCCCATTGTGATGCCACGGGCTCGCCCCGTGGAGGCTCCCGATATCCGCTACACACCAACTTAAACCATCCCGCTCGGATGCCACGGGCTCGCCCCGTGGAGGCTCCCGATCGCAGCTACCAGCAGAATCAAATCCGGAGACTGGATGCCACGGGCTTGTCCCGTGGAGGGCTCCCGTTCGCAGCTACACGCCCACTTAAACGATGCGCTTGGATGCCACGGGCTTGTCCCGTGGAGGCTCCCGTTCGCTGCTACACACGCCACCTTAAACCATCCCGCTCGGATGCCACGGGCTTGTCCCGTGGAGGGCTCCCGTTCGCTGCTACCAGCAGAATCAATTCCGGAGACTGGATGCCACGGGCTTGTCCCGTGGAGGCTCCCGTTCGCAGCTACACGCCAACTTAAACGATGCGCTTGGATGCCACGGGCTTGTCCCGTGGAGGGTTCACGATCGCAGCTA
>DASVGE010000152.1:0-56560 GCA_036379695.1 Pyrinomonadaceae bacterium
TTCAGCTTCGAGAAATAGGAGTTGGGCTACGATTAGGTTGGCAATCTGATCGTCGATCGGGGTACCCAGGAAAATAATATTGTCTTTCAGCAGTCGTGAGTAAATATCGAAGGCGCGCTCGCCTCGCGAAGTTTGCTCCACAACCATTGGGACTAGAGCCATACAATTCTTAACCTCGTTCTAATGCCAATCCACAGATTACACAGATGTATTTTGATCGTCTGTGGATGGGTCGCTACTTTCCGTTGGAGCGTCTTCCGCTTCCTTTGGTTCAGTCCACTCCGCGTCAGTGACGCGTGCATTTTCAATCAAAAGATCAAGCGCTTTACGATTGCGCAATCTTTGCGCGATGCTACGTTCGCCTCCATTCTTTGTCAAGGCAGCACGCACTTGCTCTATTGATTGTTGTGCAGCAGTTGCGATCGATTCGATCTCTGCTTCAACTTCCTCTGCGGAGACGGTGATATTTTCCGCTTCGGCGATCTTCTCCATCAGCATCGTAGCGCGTACATCTTCCTCTGCCTGCGTCTTCAACTCTTCGCGAGCGCGGTTCCAATCGATGGGTGCGTTTCGTGGATCGATGCCACGACGCGCCATCTGGCTCGCGATTTCTTCCAACCGGTAATTGGTCTGTTGTACGACAAGACTCTCCGGCACTTCGAACGGATGTGCCGCGACCAGCTTGCGTACAACCTCGCCACGCAAATTGTGATCGGCTTCGGCGGTTGCTCTGGCTTCGAGATCTTCACGCAGCTTCGTTCTCACTGCTTCGACTGAATCGAATTCGCCGAGACTCTTCGCCCACTCGTCATCCAGCGCCGGCAACTCTTTCTTTCGAACGGCAGTTATGTCCGCTGTGTATTCCACCTTCTTGCCTGCCAGACCGGGAGAAGAGAAGTCCTGCGGGTAATCGACGAGGAATGTTTTTGTTTCCTCAGGTCTGACGCCCGTGAGGTTCTCAGTGAACTCCTGCTGTACGCCGGGTCCGCCGAGTACTACTTCGACGTCGTCTACGCTGATCGCTTCCGCTTCAGGTTCGTCGGCGAATTTTCCACGCGCATTGATCGTGACGGTGTCGCCGAGCTCCGAGGCGCGATCTTCGACCGGTTCGAGTGACGCAGTTGATTCGCGCCAGCCGTCGATTACTTTGTCTACGTCGTCATCGGTAATCGGGCGCACGCGGCGGTTGGCTTCCAGTCCTTTATATTCATTGAGCGTTACTTCCGGCAGGACTTCGAGGCCGACCTTTACTGTTAAAGCCTCTTCGCCCAACCGTTCGAGACCTTCAGCGTTGTCTAACTCCACCTGAGGCTCGCCGATCGCGTTCAGCGAGTGTTCGGCGATGGCGGCGTTAACGGCATCCGGAAGTAGTTCGCGAAGGACTTCGCTTCTGATCTCACTCTTGTAGCGAGTGCGGACGACTGAAGTTGGCGCGTGTCCGGGACGAAAGCCGGGGATAGTTGCGGCTTTGCTGTACTGTTGGCTGATACGATCGTAAGCGCTGCGAATTTCTTCCGGCTCGATCTCGATTCTGATCTCCTTGCGAGTTGGGGAGACGTCAATTAGTTCATTTTTCATTTTGTGATTTCGATTCTTATGGTGCGAAAGGGGGGACTCGAACCCCCACACCTCTCGGTACCAGATCCTAAGTCTGGCGCGTCTGCCAATTCCGCCACTTTCGCATGCGAAAAGCGCACTGAAGAATAGCACAGAGAATTAGCCACGGATAAACGCGCACGACACGGATTTGCTATATTCAGCTCCGTCGTTCTCCAGATCCTTGTTAGGAGTCAATCAATGCTCGCCACCCCCCGCACCTTTCCTTGCCCCAACTGCAAGGAAATTATTAACGACAGTATGACGCAATGTCGCTTCTGCTCCGTGCCGGTTGATCCTAGCGTGGCGCAGTTGATAGCCGACCGGCAGGAAAAAGCAAATCATGCGTACAGTGATGCCAGTTATCTGCGGACAGCGGCTATCGCAATGTATGTTTTTCTGGGTCTCAGCTTAGTACCCTTCCTGCCTTTTGTCTCGTGGGGATTCGTCATTACTTTCATTGTCGTGATCGTATTGTTGATTCGCTGGCAGGTTAGGTATAGCGGCCTGATCACTGATGATGCCGATTACAAAAGGGCGCGACGTTCATGGTGGATCTCCCTGGCAATGCTCATTGGAGTGCCCGTGATCTTCGTAATTCGAGTCTTGATCGAAGCGCTGTTACTGATATCAAGCGGGCGAATGTAATTGAAGCTCACTCACGCTACGCGGTAATCGATCCTTGGCTTCCCGAGAAAATCCTTGCCAGTGTGTTTTTTGATCAGGCCGAGTTGTTCGAGTTCGTAGTAGGCGCGTTGGATTTCGCCTTTGTCGACGGAGAGTTTTTGGGCGAGAGCGGCAGGAGAGGGAAGTGAGTCGCCGGAGCTGAGAGTCTTGTTGTGGATCTGGGTCTGAATCTGTTCGCGGACTTGTGCGTAGACGGGGTTGTGCGACAAATCCTTCAGTTCAATGTTCATGATCGACTCAGAGTGTGCGTGTCACTTTTGATAACGAACGTGGCGCGTCCGGATTGAGTCCTTTAGCTTCGGCGAGCAGCGCCGCGAATAGTTGACCCGGAACGATGTAGGGAATCGGCGCGAGAAATTCATCGATCTCGCGCGACATGACGATCGAGCGTGTGCACATGCTTGCCGCGTCGAGATCGCTGGTGATTGCCAGAGTGTCCGCGTGCAATTCGCGCAGGCGTTCGATCAAACTCTTCACGCCCGGCAACATCACTCCGGGCGGCGCAAAAAGTATAACTGGAAAATGTCGCTCGACCATCGCGAGTGGACCGTGTAGAAAGTCGGCGGATGAAAAACGCTCGGCGACTACGTAACACGTCTCCATCAGTTTCAACGCCAGCTCATATGCATTCGCATACGCGAGCCCGCGTCCCACGACCACGCAGTTTTCCATGAAGACGTAACGTTGCACGAGCTCCATTATCGCGGGCTGCTGCTCGAGCGCGCCGGAGACGAATGCGGGAATCGCTTCGTATGCAAACGATGGGCGCTGGCGGGCCAGTTCTGACGCGAGCATATAAAAGAGGAGCATCTGGCCGGTGAAAGTCTTGGTGGCGGCGACCGAGCGCTCCTTGCCGCCGTGCGTCAGTAGTGTTTCATCAACGATTCCCGTCATCGAAGAACCTGGTTCGTTGGTGATGCCGACTGTGTAGGCGCCAGATCGTTTTGCGCTCTCGAGCACGCGATTGATGTCTTCGCCTTCGCCCGATTGTGACACGCCGACAACCAGCGCATGGTCCAACTTCAATTGCGCGTCGTAGATCGTGTAAACCGATGGTGCGGAAAGCGAGACGGGAATGCCGGTTGTGATTTCGAGCAGGTAACGGCCAAACAGTGCGGCGTTGTCAGAGCTGCCGCGCGCGACGAGAACGATCAGCTCAAGGTCGCGTGACTTGAGCACGTTGCCGAGTTTGGTGATCTTGGCGCGCTCTTCCGCGATGGTGCGCTCGAGTGCGGCAGGTTGCTCGGCGATCTCGGCAAGCATTAGTGACATGTGACAGGCGTTACTTTAACACGAAGTCATCCACAGATTACGCAGATGATTATAAAAAACTGTGTAATCTGCGGATCGTCTTTGCGCGAGAAACATGTTTGTGTAATCTTGGCGTCCGATGTCCCCCAATGACCGGCTGGTGTCGCTCGATGTTTTTCGTGGTCTAACGATCGCGGGAATGGTGCTGGTGAATAATCCCGGCACGTGGTCGAGCATCTACTGGCCACTACAACACGCGCAATGGCATGGCTGGACGCCAACCGATCTCGTCTTTCCTTTCTTTCTCTTTATCGTCGGCGTTTCGATCACGCTGGCGTTCGCTCGTCGTGTTGAGGAAGGCAGCGTCAAGCGAGATCTGTATCTCAAGGTAATCAAGCGGTCGGCGATCATCTTCGCACTCGGCTTGTTTCTGAACGGCTTTCCCTATTTTCAACTCGCGACGATACGTATTCCCGGAGTGCTGCAACGCATCGCGATCTGTTACCTGATCGCGTCGTTAATCTTTCTCACGACCAAAATCAGAACTCAACTCTTGATTGCGCTGGCACTGCTCGTCGTCTATTGGCTTTTGATGACGAGGCTTGCGGCGCCCGGATATGTGCCTGGCGATCTCAGCAAGGAAGGAAGTATCGCGTCCTTTATAGATCGCGTGATCCTGGGTCAACACATCTGGCGGCAGGGCAGGGTCTACGATCCAGAGGGTCTGCTCAGTACGATTCCGGCAGTTTCCACCACGCTCTTCGGTGTTCGGACGGGGCACTGGCTGCGCAGTGAGCAAACGCGGATGGAAAAAGTTGTAGGAATGTTTGTGGCAGGCGCGGTGTGTGTTGTGCTCGGGTGGGCGTGGAATTCGTTCTTTCCGATCAACAAGTCGCTATGGACCAGTTCGTACGTGCTCTTCACTGCCGGACTCGGGTTGCAACTGCTCGCGCTCTGTTACTGGCTGATCGATATCAAAGGATATCGACGCTGGGCCTGGCCGTTCGAAGTGTTTGGCGTGAATGCCCTCGCGTTGTTTGTCGGCTCGGGCTTGATGGTCAAGCTGATGGGATTGGCGCGCGTGCAGGGGTGGATCTTCCGCAACTTATTCCTGTCGTGGGCTTCGCCGATCAATGCGTCGCTGTTCTACGCGATCGCATTTATATTGCTCTGGCTGTTCTTGATGTGGTTGCTATACCGGAAACGGATCTTTATCAAGGTTTGAATACGGATTTAAATATCGAGGAACCTGCTTCGTTGATCGGGATTGGGGAGCATACATGTTTCGTACTTGCCGAAGACGCGATACCGGTTTTGCGCGACGAAACGGTAAGCAAGATCGCGCAGCGGACGCGGCACGATCTTAGCTATCGCCGCTAAGACACTCCAATGACCGCCCAACTCGCGTCCGGCTCGCAAGACGGCGTCAGACCGCTGGAACACTCGCTCATCCGGCTGTTCATAGTTCTCAACAACGTGCAACGTATCCAAATCTTTCGGATCAAAACCATGCCTGCGCAAGACCTTCTCAGCGAAGTCACTCTGAAGCGAGGCAAACCGCAGTCGCCCGTGCTTGTTGTGCCTGAGCAGAAACTGGACGAGGGTATTACACAACCCGCAAACACCGTCATAAAAAAGAATTGGACCGCCACTGGGCATCAGGGCATTACTTAACCACAAAGACACCAGGACACAAAGTTAAAAAACAACTCCTAAAAAATTAGTTGACAGGGCGTGGCCGCGCTCCTATACTCCTAAAAACTTAGGAGACAATATGGCGCGACCGAAGACCGAGAACCTGACGCCGCTCGAGTTGGAGATTATGCACGTGTTGTGGGAGACCGGACCCGCCAACGTCCAGACCGTGCAGCAAAAACTGAAACGGGAACTCGCTTACACCACCGTCCAGACGATGCTCAACATTCTCGAGCGCAAGGGCAAAGCGAAACGGACGCTCAAGAATCGCGCTTACTTCTACAAGCCCGCGGTGAGTCGCAAACAGGTCGTCGGCAAACACGTGAAAGACATTGTCGATCGACTCTTTGGCGGTTCAGCGGAGAGTCTGGTGATGAGCCTGGTCGAAACGAAACATCTCACGCCCGCAAAGCTCGCGCGCCTGCAAAAACTGGTCGAACAGGTAAAGGAGGAAGCCGATGAGAATAAGTAGCCAACTGCTGCTGACCTTCCTGTTGAATGCGATCTGGCAAGTTGCGCTCATCGCGGCTCTGGCGGCGCTAGGCTCCTGGCTGCTTCGAAATTCTGTCGCACGTTACCGGCACTGGATCTGGGTCAATGCTCTTTGTCTCGCGTTCCTTGTTCCCGCAGTCACGTCGTCGCGTGCGCTTTTCGAAACCGATGTACAACCGGAAGTTTCCTTCGCACGCGGATCGATAGCGCCTTTCGAGGTTGAAACCGCGCCGGCCAGTCTTCCTGAAACAAGCTTAATAAGACTGCCGTCAACATTTCATCTGAATCAAACTCTCGGCCTCGCGCTACTCGTTGTCTATCTCGGATTCGTTCTCTATCGGATCTTCAAACTGATCCAGGCGTGGCAGGTGACGCGAACGATCAGGCGTCTCGCGGTCGAACTCGAGCCAGACACAGTTGTCGCGGAAGTCATTCGCCGTTGCGAACTCGAATTCGGCACTCGCTCACGCGCAGTGAAAGTATTCCGCTCCGAAACGCTACCGGTCCCCGTCACAATTGGTCTCTTTCATCCAATGATCATCCTGCCGGAACCGCTGCTGCGGGAAGGCAATATCGAGTTGCTGACGTCTGCCATTGGTCACGAGTTCATTCATGTGGCGCGACACGATTACCTGCTCAACTTAATTTACGAACTACTCTTCGTTCCCATCTCATTCCATCCGGCCGCGGCTTTATTAAGACAGCGGATCAAACAGACCCGCGAACTCTGCTGTGATGAGCTGGTGGCGGAGCGCATTCTGAATGCGGAAGTTTATGCCCGCTCTCTCGTCAGACTGGCCAGCTCCGCGCCACCTCTGCGTCGTCTCTCCGTTACTACAACCGTAGGCATCGCCGATGCTGACATCCTGGAGGCCCGTATCATGTCGTTGTTAAAGAAACCGGAATTGAATACACGTGGGAAGAAGTTGTTGCTGGTGGGGGCGGTGTTGCTGCTGCTGGTGCCGTGCGTAGCAGCGGCGTCGTTTGCGATGAGGTTCGACGTCGAAGCAAACGCGCAAGACCCAGCCGCACAGGAGCAGGAGCGTAAAGAGAAAGTCGAAATGAAGTTGCGCGAAGCTCGGACCACCGAAGAACTGAAAGAGAAGATGTCGAGCGATCCGCGCGTTCGTGAGGAGATCACACGCAAACTCGAACTCGAAATGGAGATGCGGTCAGCAAAACAGGCCGCACTGGTGCGACTGGCCAAGATCAATATGGATCAGGCGATTCAGATCGCGACCAGCCAACAACCCGGAAAGGTATTGGTCTGCACGCTCGAGGCCAAAGGTTGGGAAAAGCCCGGGACACTTGCGAAAGACGGAGTGGTTTTCTACCACGTCCTCATCGCGGATGAAACCAATGCCGGCGCGACGCACGTCTTCGTCAACGCGATCGATGGCTCCGTGATCAAGAGCGAAAAAGAGCTGCCGCGAAAGATGCGGAGCGCTGAGGGTCAGTGATTGTTTTTAGCCATGGATTACACGGATGATCACGGATCAGGCCGCTCTCTTTGATCTGTGTTCATCCGTGAGAATCCGTGGCTCCAAATTCTCCATCAACTCCTGAAACCCTTGCAGATCCAGCGACTGCGGTCCATCTGAAAGTGCCCGCTCCGGACACGGATGCACCTCTATCAATAACCCATCGGCGCCGGCGGCAGCAGCGGCTTTGGACATCGGTGTTATCAAGCTCCGCATGCCAGTCCCATGCGATGGATCCGCGAGCACGGGCAGATGCGATAGTTCCTTAACCAGCGCCACGGCCGCGAGGTCGAGGGTGTTGCGCGTCGCAGTCTCGAAAGTCTTGATGCCCCGTTCGCACAGAACTACATTTGTGTTCCCGCCGGACAACAGATACTCAGCCGCGAGCAGCCACTCCTTCACCGTCGCCGATGGCCCACGCTTCAAAAGCACAGGTTTTGAAACGAGTGCGAGCTTGCGCAGCAACGAAAAGTTCTGCATGTTGCGCGCGCCGACCTGCATCATGTCTGCATACTCCTCGACGACCTCGACGTCCGCTTCACTCATGACCTCAGTCACGATCGGCAAACCAGTCTCTCTACTCGCCTTTTGCAGAAAGCGTAGCGCTTCGACGCCCAGGCCCTGGAAGTCGTAAGGAGAAGTGCGCGGTTTGTAAGCGCCGCCACGCAGCATGCTCGCACCTGACGCTTTCACGGCGTGCGCAGTCTCCATCAGTTGTTCTTCCGATTCGACGGAGCAAGGTCCCGCGATCACGACGAGATCGCCCGCGCCGATCTTTGTGCCGCGCACGTCGACGACGGTGCCGGTTTGTCGCAGTTGCCGGCTGACAAGCTTAAACGGGTGAGAGATCTGGATGACTTCGGCAACGCCCGGCGCGGCGCGCAGCGCTTCGATTTCCGAGCGGCGCCCGCTGCTGCCGATGGCCCCGATGATGGTGCGTTCCGCGCCCTGGACTACGTGTGCCTGGAAACCACATTCCTTAATTCTGTCGATGATGTGGTTGATTTCGTCGGGGGTTGCGTTGGTTGACATGTTGACGATCATGATTGTGTTTCCTTTACTGCTGGGGTAGGTGGTTGGGTCTGTGCGGCCGAGGCCGACAGCAATACAAATCGGGTGTAGTTTTCCGCAGAGTCCTGAATGCTTTTGCGAATGATCGAGCCGCCGTAGAGATCCGCGGCGCGCTGGCCGGCGATCGCGGCGTGTTTTGGATCGCCAAGACGTATCACTTCGGCAACGCTGCCGGCAGTGTCGTCGGCGACAACGGGTTTGAGTTCGGGGTGTGCTTGCAGGAAGCGACTGCACTGCGCCAGCGCCACGGGATGTGACTGTACCGTCTCGATGATCTCGAAGCTCGTGCCGGGACAGCCGATCAAGTGTTGTTCGATCTTTATTTGCACTTCGTCGAGCACTGTCAACGAACTCGAGCGCAGTAGATCGACAGAAGGTTGCACAGCGCCCGCGATGCTGTTTTCGACAGGAGCGAGCACGTAGTCCGCCAGGCCACTGTCCAGACTGTTGTAGAGATCCGCAAACGTTCGTCGTGGCACCAGTTCGATTTCAGCGCCGAGCAGTTTGTGCGCAGCTTCTTCGCTGAACGCGCCGCGCTCGCCCTGGAATGCCACTCTTGGTTTTTGACTCACCGTGGTCACGAGGCAATACCTGCTTCCAACCTTCTCGATTCGCGGATAATGCGCCGAAAAACCTTGCCCACGGCGCGTTCGTCAAGCGGACCGTCGTTGATTTCCTGTAATCGTCGCAGCACGTCGCGTTCGCGGTCGGGATCGCAAATCGGCAGATCCTGGGCGTGCTTGAGTGCTCCGACTTTCAGCGCGAGGCGGGCGCGCATGTTGAGGAGTCGCAGCAGTTCGGCGTCAATGTCGTCGATCTCTTTTCGCCAGTGCTCTATGTCCATGATCGAAACTCCGGAAATAAAAAAACCAGCCGCGACTTTTCAGGATCGCGGCTGGCTCGTTGAAGGTGTTGTGCTTTTTATTATGTCGTCAGCACATCGTTATCAAACTTCGCCGGTCCGCTCTCCTTAAAAAAGAAGAAGCGGTAAGTAAAGGCGAAGTAGAAAAATGTGCGAGTGCTATCCATAACCACGCGGTACTATAGGCAGCAGTGAAGAGGCTGTCAAGACTTTAAATCCATCCACAGATTACACAGATTCCTTAAAGAAAAATCTGCGTAATCTGTGGATGGATCTATGGTATCAGCAAGAGCTTCCCGGTTGTTTTTCTTCCTTCGAGATCGCGGTGGGCGTCGGCGGCCGAGGCCAGGGGATAGGTTTTGTGGATGCGGAGTTTCAGATCGCCGCGCACGATCATTTGCAGTACATCGTTTGCACGCCACTCGAGTTCTTCACGCGTCGCCGTGTAGTGTCCCAGGGTCGGACGGGTGATGAAGAGTGAACCTTTTTGCGAGAGCTTGATTAGATCAAATGGCGGAACGGCACCACTCGCACCGCCAAACAACACCAGGTAACCACGCGGACGAAGCACGTTGAGATCTTTATCAAACGTCGCTTTACCAACGCCATCATAAACAACGTCGACGCCCTTGCCGTCGGTCAGCCGCCGTGTTTCCGTTTCAAAATCTGCTTCGGTGTAGACGATGCACTCGTCTGCGCCGGCGTCGCGTGCCAGTTGCGCTTTCTCCTGTGTGCCCGCTGTTCCGATCACACGCGCGCCGATCTTCTTTGCCATCTGAACCAGCAACTGCCCGACGCCTCCAGCCGCTGCATGTATCAGCGCAGTCTCACCTTGCTTCAATGGATAAGTGCTGTAGAGAAGATAGTGCGCGGTCATGCCTTGCAACATCGCCGCCGCTGCCTGTTCAAAATCCAGCTCGTCAGGAATCTTCACTAAACGATTCGCCGGCACCGCGGCATACTGCGCATAACTTCCCAGCACGCCCGTGTAAGCAACACGATCGCCGCGCTGAACGTTAGTCACTTCACTACCGGTCTCGACAACCACACCCGACGCCTCTTGTCCATTAATAAACGGAAGCTGCGTCGGATAACGACCCTCGCGAAAGTAAACGTCAATGAAGTTCACACCGGCGACGCGGATTTCCACCAGTGCTTCGTTTGGTTTTGGAGACGGAACCGGCAGGTCTGTCAGCGTGAGCACTTCGGGCCCACCAACTTGCGAAACTTGAATGGCTTGCATGGTCACAGATTAACACGGATAATCCTCTCTCTGCCTGGCTCGGAATACCAACCACAACGCGAAAGGAGTTCTAGTGATTAACAAACGAAGAGTATTGTCAGCCCTGGCCCTTGTCCTGACAATCGCTCTAGCCCAACCGCTGATAGGCCAAAAGAAGAGCTCGGCTTCCGACTCAATCAAGATTCCATTTGAAACTTACAAACTCCCAAACGGTCTCACCGTGATTCTTTCACAGGATCGCACCACGCCGACTGTTGCCGTCAACATCTGGTATCACGTTGGTTCCAAGAACGAGATGCCCGGACGCACCGGCTTTGCACACCTGTTTGAGCACGTGATGTTCACGGGCTCGGGCAACGTGCCTTATGGGTATCACGACAAGCTCACGGAAGGCGTCGGCGGCTCCAACAATGGATCGACGAGCAACGATCGCACCAACTATTACGAAACCATTCCGTCCAACTATCTCGAGACGGCGTTGTGGATGGAATCAGATCGCATGGGATTCCTGCTCGACAAGCTCGACCTCGCTAAGCTCAACGCGCAACGCGACGTTGTCAAAAACGAGCGCCGTCAGGGTGTCGACAATCAACCATACGGCCGCGTGAACGAGATCTTCGCGGCGGCGATGTACCCGAAGGATCATCCCTACTCGTGGCCGGTGATCGGTTCGATGACGGATTTGAGTGCTGCGTCTGAAGAGGACGTAAAAGCGTTCTTCCGGCTTTACTATGCGCCCAACAACGCGACGCTCGCGATTGTTGGAGATTTTGATCCGGCACAAACGAAAGCCTGGATTCAGAAATATTTCGGCGACTTGCCGAAAGGCCAACCGGTGCAAAGACCTTCAGTGGCGCTCGGCAAGTTAACGGCAAACAAGCGTCTGGTCTATGAAGATCGCGTGCAAGTGCCGCGACTCTATATCCAGTGGCCGACCGTTGGATTCAAAACCGACGACAACTATGCGCTCGCAATGATGGGTTCGATTCTTTCAGGCTCGCGAACGGCCCGGTTAACCAAAGCCCTCGTCTACGATTCGCCAAAAGCTTCGAACGTGTTTGGCTTTCAAAACTCAGCGGAAGACGTGGGCGCGTTTCAAATCATGGTCATTCCACGACCCGAAGCCACGCTGACGGAATTGGAAGCGGCCGTTGACGCGGTGCTCCAGAAATTCATGGCGGAAGGTCCGACTGCGGAAGAGTTGCAAAAAGCAAAGAGCGGTTTGGAGTTGAACTTCCTGCGCGGCCTCGAATCCAATCTGGGTAAAGCAGAACAACTGAATACCGGCTCAGTTTTTCACGGTGATCCGGGTCACCTCAGCACCACCTATCAGAAGACGCTGGCGGTAACTGCCGCTGACGTGAAGCGCGTAGCGAATCAGTATCTGACGCGCTCTCGCATCGTGCTGAGTGTCGTGCCGAAGGGCAAGAAAGACCAGGCTTCGAAAGCAACGGAAAGCGAAGCTGTCAGCGTGCTCGCCGGCAAACGACGAGGAGGTAAATCATGAAGTCACAAAGAAAAGTGCTTGCACTTGCAGCGGCGATCGTCATCAGCGTTGCAAACATTGCCGCGCTGGCGCAGCAGACACTCGATCGCACGAAAGTTCCAACGCCGGGTGCGACTCCAGAGCTCCGCGTTCCTGCCTGGACCAAAACCAAATTGGCTAACGGCGCGACGTTTATCGTTTCGGAGCGTCACAATTTGCCGCTGGTGTCGTTTTCCATCACGTTTCTGGGTGGCGGTAACCAGTTTGAACCAGCAGGAAAACGCGGTGTGGCGTCACTGACTACGTCGATGTTGACTGAAGGCACGACCACCAAAACCGGCGATCAGCTTTCAGATGCGCTGCAGTTGCTCGGCACCAATATCGGCGCCGGCATCAGCGGCGAAGAAGGCACGATTAGTTTTGTGTCGAGTGCGAAGAACTTCGACGCGACGCTCGCTCTTCTTGCAGACATGATGCTCAACTCAACGTTCCCGGTTGAAGCACTGGAAAGATTGCGTGCGCGAACGCTGGTGAGCCTGACGCAGGCGAAGGATCAGCCAAACGTTGTCGGCGCACAGGTGTTCGCCAGGATTCTTTATGGTGATGCACATCCCTACGGCCAGCGCATGACGGAGGCTTCGGTCAAAGGCATCACGCGCGATGATGTGGTTGCGTTTCATAAGGCTTACTTTCAGCCGGGCCGGGCGATCATCACAGTCGTGGGCGACGTCACTGAGAGCAAAGCCAAGGCTTCGGTCGAGAAAGCTCTGGCAGCGTGGGCCAAGGCTGGGGCTACGCCGTCGTTCGATTACCCGAAGCTGCCCGAGCTCCAGCCGGCGAAGATTTATCTCGTCGATAAGCCGGGCGCGGCGCAGTCAGTCTTTAATATAGGACTGCCTGGTCCACCACGAAATACGCCTGACTACTTCGCGCTGCAAGTGCTCAACACGATTCTGGGCGGGCAGTTTCAGTCGCGGCTGAACGCGAACATTCGCGAGCAGAAGGGCTACAGTTATGGCGTCAATTCGGGATTTAATTATGGCAAGGGTCCCGGAGCGTTTCGTGCCGGCGGCGCAATCTTTTCCGGCAAGACTGACCTGGCGCTGATCGAGTTCATGAACGAGCTGAAGGGAATCGTCGGCGACAAGCCAATTACCGACGAAGAGATTAAGACGGCAAAGGAGTCGTTGATTCAGCGAATGCCGCAGCGTTTCGCTTCGGTCAATGGGATCAGCGACGCGATCTCGTCGCTCGTCGTGCAGGATTTACCGGATGACTACTATCAGACGTATGCGAAGAACATATCCGCGGTGACGAAAGAAGATCTGCTGCGGGTCGCGAAGCGCTACATCGATTTGAAAAATTTGGCGATCGTGATCGTGGGCAATAGGGCGGAAATTGAGGCTCCGTTGAAGGCGACCAACATCGCGCCGATCACGTACGTCGATATCGACGGCAATCCCGCTGGGCCTGCGGCGCCGCCGAGCCAGTAAGATAATCCACAGATTGCGCAGATTAGTTTGGGTAATTTGTGGCGTTGTAGTCGAAGACGATCTGCATTAAACGGCGGGCCAGAGATTCGGGGACGAGTGCGAGTGTCGTTCTTCTGATGCCTCTGGCCCAGACGTTTTCCCACTGTCCAATGCTTCCGTAATAACGCGAGTAACTACTGACCGCGCTCGTCCGTTTGTGACGGGCGCGCTCGTATCTTCGCAACGCCTCTTCAGTCGCACCATACTTTTCGAAACACCTCGCCAGCACTATCGCGTCTTCCATTGCCAGGCAGCCGCCTTGTCCGAGATTGGGTGTGGTCGGATGAATGGCGTCGCCCAGAAGGGTCATGTGGCCGTGGCCCCAGTTTTGGGTTGCAGGGCGATCGAAGGCGCTGGTTTTTAGTATTGAGGACGATGGAGTAGCTTCGATCAGTTGCAGCACAGGTCGATGCCAACCGGCGAACAAGCGCAACAGATCTTCGCTATTGGGAGTGTTGGCTGTGGCCCACCAGCCGAGTCGTCCCTTACCGACGGGACCGAGGCCGAATCGCTTACCGTGTCCGTGCAGTTCGATCGCGGCGGTGGAGGGAAGCGCGCTCGGAGTTGTTGGAGATATACCGCGCCAAACGGTGTAGCCGCGAAACACGGGATCACCGTCATTGAGGAATTGTGAGCGGACGCGCGAGTGAATCCCGTCAGCTCCGATCAGAAAGTCAGACTCGATCGACTCGCCATTCGCGAAGGTCGCCATCATCTTCTCGCCCCGTTGTTCGTGGTTGATGAGCGTGTAGCCGAGATGAATTGATGATTGCGGGAGAGCAGTCAGGAGTGTGTGTTGCAAGTCCGCACGGTGGAGCGCCACCGCCGGAAACAGTTGTTCTTTAATCGAGACGCGATTGATCAGTCGACCGTGCTGGTCCAGCCAGCGTATCTCCTCCATCACTCCCGCCTGCTCGAGAATCGTGTCAGCCAGGTTCAGGCGATCGAGGACGCGCATGGCGTTGGGCCAGATAGCGATGGCGGCGCCGATGTCGAGTAACTCCGGCGCCTGTTCGAACACGTCAGGCTCAAACCCGTGCTTTCGAAACGCGAGCGCAGCAGTCAACCCGCCAATTCCACCGCCGACGATCGCTATCTGGACCATTCGGCAGAGAGTGCCACAAAAAGGCACAAAAAGAGTAGCCACAAAAAGGCACAAAAGGCACAAAACGGAAAACGAACCATGAAATCAGTTTTGCGCCTTTTGTGCCTTTTTGTGGCTACTCTTCTTGTGCTTCTTTGTGGCTACTCTCGGAGAGGGATTTGATGTGCACGAGGACTCGGTTATGAATGCCGTGAATGATGTAGTCGGACCACAGGTGCCAGTACGGCGCCGGCCAGAACCGGTTTTGGTACCACGTTGTTCCTTCTAATAAGGTGGAGCCGTCCGGCAAAGCCTTCAATTCAAACTGGCCTTGCCGCGAGATCAGGTAGTTCTCCAGGTGCGGCGGTCGCAGGTCGTTGTAGAGTGACATCTCGTCCATCACTCTCGGTTGGGCCGTAACATCAAATCGCAGGAGACGCGGTTCATCCCAAACTGTAATCGGCTCGACGAAGTCACCCGTCGAGAAGACGCAGTGTCGCACCGCGCCCACACCTTGACCACGGATATCGGCACGGATCGGGTAGGCGATGCCGGTCTTGAACATCGCTTCGGCTGGCGGCGGCAGTTCGGAAAATGAAACCACATGCGCCCAGACAGTCTCCGGATCGCTTTTGATCACAACCGACGTCTTTACTTCATAGAGCGGAGGAGTTTCACCCACCGTATGTTCGAGAAGAATAAGCGCAGGCATTAATAGAAATGCGACGGAAACGACGTGCAAAGTATTTGCAGGAAAAGTCTGACGCTGCTGAATCACGAAGCCGATACAACCACCAAACAACGCCAAAATAAGTCCGAGCGGCATAGCCATAACAAGACAGATGACACCTTCGACTGCGAGGGCAAACAGAGCCATTCCGACAAGTGCTGTGGAAAGCATCGAGACCAGCAAGCATCTACCGATCGATCGCGGATGGTGAAAGCCGTAGATCACAGTCGAGTTCAATCCAAGAAAAAACGGAATGCCGACGAACAGCCCCCAACCATAGTTGCCGAGGCCTTCGGCGCTGAACGCAGCCGTGAGCGTAGCCAGTATTGCAGTGAGGAGTATTCCGAACACGGCGCTGCCGAATTCGCTTTCGGGAATGAGGCGTCCGATTCGTGAAGAGGACTTCAATTGTCTACCAGGTGACTGATGTGACGGGACGACAGAGAGAATGATGAAGAAGATCAAATTAAGAAAGGGAAGGAAGAAAAGACAGACAAGCCACAGCGGCCAGTTTGCGTCCCTCAATCGACGCAACGTGAGCACTGTACCGCTCCAAACGAACGGCAGTGCAATCAACAGCAGCACGCCGTAGAACCTGGCTTCGTGGGAAGTCAGTCCCACAATGCTGCCCGGCACGTCGTAATGCTGGTAATTCAAAATGCCCCAATTGTAACCAAACACAGCGGCCACCACGCGATCGATGTTGTACTTCAGTGCGACCAGGACCAACCCGGTTGCAAGGTAACGACCGCGACCGATCCTGCCGCGTACACTCCAAACGTCGAATATTTTCCGGTTCAACGTCGTCTCCTTTTCACGAGCATAAGCGGAGGTCGCCGACGCAAAACGGGCCGGGCTCCGGAAGGCCGCTGCGAATCTGGTCGGTCGTGAAGCGGCGCGTCGGTACTAAGTCGTATGGCAATGGCACTACGGGCGATCCGGGTTCGACTACGCCTTCCGACAAGATGCGCACCTGGGCGAGTGAAGTGAGCGGGACTTTCATCGTCCACTCGAAAAAGCTCGCCATCGATAGATGACATACGACTGGAAGTGGAAACATGAGTGGTTGTTTACCAACGACTTCGGCAACGCGTCGCACTGCTTCGCTGAGAAAGATCTCTTCGGGCCCGAGCACGGCGACGGTTTGTTGTTTGAGCCGGCGGTCGATGAGTGCGGCGCGCATCACGTGCACCAAATCCTCGATGGCTAGTGGGCGGATACTTTTCTCTTTGAATCCGACCAGGCCGAAGATGGGAAAGGTGTGAAGAGCGTGACTCAGGTGATCGAGCATATGATCACCACGCCCGTAGACCACCCCGGCTTTGAGGATCGTGTAGTCGAGTCCGGAGTTGTGCACAATCTCTTCCGCTTGCCACTTCGACTCGTGATACGGCGAGCCGCAGTTTGGCCGCGCCCGCAGAAAACTCATCAACACGATCTTCTCGACGCCCGCAGCCTTCGCCGCTGCGACAACGTTGCGCGTGCCTTCGACGTGAACGCGCCGATAAGTCTGCTCACCAATCTCACGATTGATGCCCGCGCAGTGCGCAACGGCGCGACACCCGGCAAAGGCTTCGGTTAACAGCTTCACGTCGTCAAGAGAGTTCGCAACGACGCCCGCATCTCCGGAACGTGCGCGTCGAGCAAGTCGAACCACTTCGTGACCTTCGCTAACGAGTCGAGGTGTCAGATGACTGCCGACAAAACCAGTAGCGCCAGTTATTGCGATTCTCATTGCTTTGCTCCTGCTGTTGGTTCGTTATCGTCTCCGTCAGGCAATGCTTCTCTAATTTCTTCAACCAGGCGCAGCGCCTGTTTGCGCAGTGGTCGCATAAACGGATTACTCGCGAGGTGGATCAACTTGTCGAGGAGATCGACGGTGTGATCGATCAAACGGTAAGTGCGCCTGTGTTTTGGCGACTGATCGTGAATCCAGAAGAGCACGACTCCCATGCTGTAGACCCAGAGCAGGTAAGGGAGTTCGGCGCGCAGGTCGTTTGGAATGCGCGCTTTTGTGCCTTCGATCAGGGTTGCGAAAACCTGGATACCCGCGTCACGCACCGGATCTGTTTCGTCGGCAAATGGATTCAGCGGGCTCTGCGGATTGCCGGCGGTCTTGAAAAGCACGCCCGCAAACTGGTGATACGGTTCCATCGTCTCGATCTTCGTTCGCATCACTGTAAGCAGGCGTGCTTTTAGTGTTTTGTCGTTTTCGAGTGCCGGCAATGCGGCCGCGACATGACTTTCATGGAGGCGTTGGTAGAAGGCCTGAATCAGATATTCCTTCGAGCGAAAGTAGTAGTAAGCGTTGCCGAGTGACACGCCCGCTTTTTGAGCAATGGCGCGCATGGTCGTCTCGTCGTACCCACGCTCGCGAAACATCTCCAGTGCGGTTTCAAGGATGAGGGCCTTGGTCTGGTCACCCTTGGAAATCTTGTCGGTCTTCTTTTTACGCATCGCCGTCATTGTGTCACTTGTTGAGCCCCGTGGCGCGGCTGATCTGGTACCGGTTCTGCGAGATCAACGAGACCACGCGTTTGGTGGTGGGCAGCAGTTCCGGTGTCGCGAGTCGATAAGACCAGTCGCGATAACGGGCCAGTGCCCAGAGAACCATCAACCAGGCTTTGGGACCAAAATAGACCGCGCCATTTTCATCACCGATCACAGTCAAATCTTTCTTGGTCAGATCGTGATTGAGTTGCGGATAACGCTTGCGCGCTTCCTCGGAAGCACAGGGCACGAAGTTGAGCTCGACGATCTTGGCTTGTTCCGCCAGCCACTCGTGCGCGCGCCTGCACAGGCCACACTCAGGGTCGTAAAGCACGGTTAAGGCGAACATGTCAGGCCTCCTGCTGCTGGACGGGCGTGAACGCATCCGGACCGACAGGCGGTTCGTGGTGTGCGTTTGCGCGGCGTCGCATGCGGCTGAAGATGAACAGGTTGAAGAAGTGCATCCCGCCGAGGACGAGGAGCACCAGGCCTACTTTGACGGACAGGGCTTCAATGCTTTGCTCTGCTGTCGTGACGGCGTAGCCGAGCTTCAGGGCCAGGCTGACGTAGCCGAAGTTGATGAGATAGAAGCCCACGACGAGCAGGTGATTGACGGAGTCGGCGAGGGCTTCATTGCCGTGGAAGACGTCGACGAGGAAGACTCGTCCGTTTTTGTGGAGGGTGCGAGCGACCCAGATGGTCAGGGCGATGCTGACGGCCAGGTAAATCAGGTATGTGCTTATTCCGATTGTCATGGTCAGCCTCCTTAGCTGAAATTTGAACACGTTCAACTACGGGCAGAGTACGCCTGCTTTGGGAGGCTGTCAAGAAGTTTTTTGAACGCGTTCGAAAAAGGGGAAGGTGACGTGGTTGTAGAAGGCAAGGACTACTGTTAGCGCCAGCGAAAAAGTGTAGGCGTCCGCATCTTCAACGTGAGGTCCAAATCGGGCTCAGACTTTTGTAAAAGTTCTTACACCGGTATAATGCGGGCGAGTTTGTGCGTGACCTCTCTATCATTGTGGTCGACCTCGATCTTCTAAGATGGCCACTTTTCACAGCGCGAGACTCGCAATTCTGAATGATTACTGATTATCACGCTAAGTATTACGCATACGAACTAACTAAGCGTTGCCCCTCGGACAGCCTCGAAAAGCTTGCCGGCGCTGTTGCCAGCGCTCAGGTCGATCTGAACCCTCATCAGGTTGATGCTGCTCTCTTTGCGTTTCACTCGCCATTATCGAAGGGTGCATTGTTGGCCGATGAAGTTGGCCTCGGAAAAACAATCGAAGCTGGGCTCGTAATTTCACAACGTTGGGCAGAGCGCAAAAAGCGAATCCTAATAATCACGCCTTCAAATCTGCGAAAACAATGGCTACTGGAGTTGTCCGAAAAGTTCTTTCTTCCCTGCACAATCCTGGAGACTCGAAACTACAACCAGATGATCAGGCTTGGCCATTACAGTCCCTTTGAAATTGAAGATGCTGTCGTCATTTGTTCATATCAATTCGCACGAAACAAGGCCTCTGATGTCGCGAATACGCCGTGGGATCTCATTGTCATCGATGAAGCGCATCGATTGAGAAACGTCTATAAACCATCCAACGTCACCGCAAACACACTGAAGGGCTCTTTGGGTCATCGTCATAAACTCCTGTTAACCGCGACCCCGTTACAGAATTCGCTGCTCGAGCTGTTCGGACTGGTAAGTTTCATTGATGAACACATCTTTGGAGATCTGGCCAGCTTCCGAGAACAGTTTGCAAACGTTAACAGCCCACAAGTATTTGACACTCTGAAGAGTCGCCTCGCGCCAATATGTCACCGAACCTTGCGTAGGCAAGTCACGGCTTACGTCAACTTCACCAGGCGCTTTCCACTAGTCGAAGAATTCACTCCCGATGATAGTGAAGACAAGCTGTACAACCTTGTTTCCGAATATCTTCAACGACCGAACCTTCAGGCGCTTCCAGCCAGTCAGCGGACGCTTATGACGCTCGTAATGCGAAAGCTATTGGCATCTTCGACCTTCGCAATTGCCGGCGCGCTCAATTCAATCTCAGAGAGGCTTAAGAAGAAACTTCAGGACCAGTCGGCCCAACAGTCCCTGGAGGAAGAGCTCGAACAAGACTATGAAGCGCTTGATGAAACTGTGGAAGAGTGGCCAGACGATGAGCCGGTTGAAATCTTGTCTGAAGCAGATCGAGCTGCGATTGAGGCGGAAGTGGCCGACTTAGATCGCTTTGCCCAACTAGCCACAAGCATAGACCACAATGCCAAGGGAAGGGCATTGCTGAAGGCTTTACGTGTGGCTCTTGCTAAAGCGAGAGAGCTGGGGTCGGCTGAAAAGGCCATCATCTTTACTGAATCAAGGCGGACGCAGAATTATTTGCTTAGGGTTCTTAGTGATAGTGAGTTTGCCGAAGGAATCGTTCTTTTCAACGGCTCGAATACCGACGAGCAATCGAAACAGATTTATGCTGCCTGGTTAGACAAGCATAGAGGGACCGATCGCGTTACGGGATCGAAAACTGCTGACATCCGCTCAGCGCTAGTCGAATACTTCCAGAACGAAGGTCGCATCATGATTGCCACGGAAGCCGGGGCCGAAGGTATCAACCTTCAATTCTGTTCACTCGTGGTCAACTACGATCTGCCTTGGAATCCTCAGCGTATTGAACAGCGTATCGGACGGTGCCACCGCTATGGTCAGAAGCACGACGTCGTCGTTGTGAATTTCCTCAATCGAAAAAACGAAGCAGATCAGCGTGTTTATCAATTGCTTTCGGAGAAGTTTCAGTTGTTCGAAGGTGTATTTGGAGCGAGTGATGAAGTGCTGGGCGCCGTTGGTTCCGGGGTTGACTTCGAAAAACGAATTGCGGCGATTTATCAGACCTGTCGAAAGCATGAGGAAATCCGGACAGCATTCGATCAGTTACAGCTGGAGCTGAGTTTTGAAATTGACGAGGCCATGACGCGCACTCGTCAAAAGCTGCTCGACCACTTTGACGACGAAGTGCGAGAGAAATTGCGAGTGCGCGAAGAGAAATCTCGCGCGCAGCTTAATCGGTTTGAACGCATGTTGATGCGTCTCACAAGACATGAACTAGGGGATCATGCGGATTTTGTTGACGACTCTTCATTTCAACTTGGGGACAATCCTTTTCCGGAGTGGGACGGATATATCCAAACCGGACTATATGAACTACCGCGCAGAACGGGTGAAGCTCATCTATATCGCCTCAATCATCCTCTTGCCACGGCAGTGCTCACCCAAGCCAAGAATCGGATTCTTCCGCCGGCGGAGCTTCACCTCAATTATGCTGAATACGAAGGGAAAATCTCCATACTTGAACCCTTCATTGGCCAATCAGGTTGGCTGAGGGTCGCAGTCTTTACTGTCGAGTCACTTGATTACGCGGAAGACCACATTCTGTTTGCCGCCGTCACGGACATGGGGCAAACATTGGATGAAGAAGTGGGGCGACGCTTGTTGACTTTACCATCTGAAGCGAGGGCGATTTCTGAAGCCTCAGATCAGGTGAGGCGCGCGCTCGACGAAATTTCACGCGCCAATGAAGAAGCAGTGCAAAAGTCGATCGCCCAACGCAACGCGCGTTTTTTTGAAGCCGAAGCAGAAAAGTTGGAAGGGTGGGCAGACGATCTGAAACTGGGTCTCGAAAGAGAGATCAAGCACATCGATCGTCAGATCAAGGAGGCCCGTCGTGCCGCGACCGCAGCGCTGACGCTGGAAGAAAAGCTTGCGGGTCAAAAACAGATCAAGTCATTGGAATCGCTGCGCAGTCAGAAGAGGCGCAACTTGTTCGATGCCCAGGACAATGTTGAGGCACAACGAGATCAATTTATCAAAACGCTTGAATCGAAGTTGACTCAGAATACTGAAACCAGGGTTTTGTTTTGTGTGCACTGGACGGTGAACTGAAAGGAGCGCCATGACAAAGCGAGAAACACCTGCCGAGGTGCTTGCCAAAAGAATCGGAAACCGGATGATGGAAGAAAACCTTCTTCACCCGGAACGCGCCGATAATTTCCTTTCGAAACTTGTTCTGGGAAAGCTGAAAGAAGGCGACTGGCGAATTGAGATAGAAACCTCTTCGAAGCCATCAAAGCCTCGCAAAAAATAGGAGTCTCACAGGATGAAGCTCGAATCACTCACACTCGAAGCCTTGAGAGGTGCAACAAAGAGCTTCGAGCTTAAGTTCGAGAAGAACAAATCTATTTGTATTATTTACGGAGAGAATGCATCCGGAAAGAGCACCATCTGTGATGCTCTCGATATCCTAGCAAACGGCACTTTAGGATCGTTGGTTGGTAAAGGTCTTCAGTTCACGACCAAGTATTGGCATTCCACCAACAGAGATCCAGGCGACATTCAGATTAAGCTGGTGTCGTCGAGTTCGACCTGGACGGCCGAACTGGTTCGAGGAAAAGTGGTGACCATTCCTCCCGATTCTCGACCTCGAATCGCGATACTTCGACGTCATCAGATTTTGGATCTACTCGCCAAACCTCCTGGCGCAAAGTACGAGGCGCTGCGTCCTTTTATTGCCATAGAAGCAATCGATGATTGTGAAACCACTCTCCGTAAGCTCCTTGGCTCTACCAGGAAGGATTTAGAGTTCGCGGAGGCAAAACTCGGGGAAAACCTGATCGCTCTTGAGGATCTCTACAAGCAGGCAGGATCCCCAAAGGGCTCAATTGTTGACTGGGCCACAGCGGAAGCTGAACGCGATCCCGAAGATCAGAACCAGTCGATATCAGCGATTCAGAATGTTTCAAAACTGCGGCAGTCGCTGGATTCGCGGCTGAACGATCTTGAGGGGGCAATCAACCGGTTGGAGACCGAACGCCAGGCGCTTGAAGTAGCTGAGCAAGAGTTAACAGCGGCAGTCGATAACGCTTCCAGCTCGAGCGAAGAGCTAACTCGTTTGTTTCAAGCTGCCCATCAATACTTCCAGATTAATTCGCAGCCGGAAGCATGTCCGTTGTGCGAGAGCCGAGAGTTTGTACGCAGCCTTCCGAGCGCAGTCGACCAGAAACTGCAAGGCTGGTCCGTGGTTCGGTCCGCATTGAACAAAAAAGCTGACGCCCAACGCTCCTTTGAGATGTCGACCTCACAAGCGCAAAGCGCAAAGCGCTACGCTGTCGAAGCCGCAAAGTCGTTATTCAAAGTCTTTTTAAAAGACTGGCCCGATGACTTGCCGCGTGCGGATGCCATTCTCGAGTTGGAACGTAAGTTGAGTAATTCCGAAAATGACAGTGACTGGAATGTAAGAGACCTAAAACTTATCGACAAAGCTGCCATCCAGGTAACGCAACTACTGGAGCCGGAGTTATCAATCAGAATTCAACGACGAACACAACTGCAAACGGTCAAGAATTTGCTGAATCAGTATCGCCATAATACGCAACAGCAGGCTGAGCTGGCATCGCTATTGCCGAGATTGGAAAAAACTCACGAAATACTTATGGAGGAACGCCGGTTGTTTGTTGACGAGATTCTTGGCCGCATCGCTCAGCGCGTTGGTGAGTTGTACGAAGAGGTTCATCCAGGAGAAGGCTTAAACAAGATCAGTCTCGAGCTCGACCCCAATAAACGTGCTTCACTGGATGTATTGTCCAAATTCCCTGGAACGCATGATTGCCCGCCCGGAGCATATCTAAGCGAGTCGCATCTTGACACTCTTGGGATCTGCGTTTTTCTGGCGCTAGCGGAACTCGATGGGTCCGGAGAAGTTGTTCTTGTCCTGGATGACGTAATCGCCAGCGTGGATGAACCTCACGTAGATCGGATTATCGAGATGCTATACACGATTTCCAGTAAGTTTGCTCATTGTGTTCTTACCACCCATTACACTCCCTGGAAGGAAAAATACAGGTGGGGATTTTTGAAGAACGGAGAATGCCAGTTCATCGAATTAGGAAAATGGAGTTGGGCTGACGGGATTATCAGTCTCGGTACCAAACTCAGAATTGAGAGACTGCGCGAACAGCTTGCCGAACCTCTTCCGGAAGTCTCGGAGGTTTGTGCCACAGCGGGTGTGATTCTGGAAGCAGTGCTGGACTTCTTAACCCTCCAATTCAACTGTGCTGTGCCGCGAAAGCGTACTAAGCCGACTTTGGGGGATTTGCTTCCACCCATCAACAAGAAACTAAGGCAGGTGTTGAGGGTCGAATTCTATGATAACGGCGGCAGTCTTTCTCATACGATTCAGTTGGGTCCGATTTTGGACAAATTAGATAAACTGGTACAACTAAGGAACGTCATGGGCGCCCATTTCAACCAGTTAGCCTTCGAACTTCAAGACAAGGATGGTCTTAATTTCGCGCAGCTTGTTCTGGAGCTCGCGGAAGCGATCGTAGATGCGGAACATGGCTGGCCCGGTTCGGATAAATCAGGAGAGTACTGGTCAAACAGCGGCAAGTCTCGGCGGTTGTATCCACTGAAGCAGCCCGCTTAAGTTATACGCGTGAAGAAACAGAAACTCGAGCTCACCTGGATCGGGAAAGAAAATCGGCCGCGGCTGGAGCCGCGAATACTACTGGAAGATCCGTCCCTTTCCTATCACGCACCGCACAGAATCACTGACAACGACACTTTCGATAATCGGTTAATCTTTGGGGACAACTTGCTTGCGCTGAAAGCGTTGGAGCAAGAGTTTACGGGAACGATCAAGTGCATTTTCATAGACCCGCCATACAATACCGGAGCAGCTTTCCAGCTTTACGATGACGGCATTGAACACTCAACTTGGCTTAGTCTAATGCGCGATCGTGTGGAACTTCTGTGGAAGTTGCTTCGCCCGGATGGCAGTTTTTGGGTGACCCTTGATGATGCTGAAGCTCATTATTTCAAAGTCATGGTCGATGGAGTTTTTGGTCGCGAGTGCTTTATTGCTGACATATCATGGCGAAAGCGTGATGGCCCTCCAAACGATAGAAAAGTCGGCTCCGTACACGATCACATTCTCGTTTGGGGCAAGTCAAAAGTGTTGGCTCGAAAAAGACCCAAGCAGAAGAATTATTCAATCTGATGCCTCGCACTAAGAAGGCTGACTCTGCTTATGCTGTTTTCCCAGAACCTGATGGTCCAGACGTGCGGGGTCCGTTTAGAAAGATCGATACTACCGCGCATGGCAAGGGGGGCCGTTTTGTAGAGAGTCTTTTTTACCCGATCATTAACCCTTATTCAAAAGTGGAAGTATGGCCGAGAAAAGGAACTTGTTGGCGGCACAATCCAGAAGAAATGAGACGGCTTCAAGAAGATCGAAGACTTTACTGGGGCGTGAACGGAACGGCAACGACTCCGATGCGGAAACTGTTTTTAAGCGAAGCCAAACAGGGAATGACAGCGCCGAGTATTTGGGACGATGTTGGTCTCAATCAACACGCCACAGGGGAGATGGAAAAGCTATTTGGAGAAAAGGCTTTCTTTGAAACGCCAAAACCAGAGGGTTTGTTACGTCGAATAATCCACATTTCTTCGAATCCTGGAGATTTTGTTCTGGACTCTTTTGGGGGTTCTGGAACTACTGCCGCAGTTGCCCACAAAATGGATCGCCGCTGGATCATGGTCGAGCTTGGTGAGCAGATCCACACCCATATTATTCCACGTCTAAAGAAAGTGATTGATGGTGAAGACCAGGGCGGTGTGACGAAAACTCTTGGTTGGAAAGGCGGTGGCGGGTTTCGCTACTACAAACTCGCTCCCTCTTTGCTCGAAAAAGACAAGTGGGGCAACTGGGTTATCAACAAACAATACAACGCTGCCATGCTTGCCGAAGCGTTGTGCAAACTCGAAGGTTTCAAATACGATCCATCTGATTCAATCTACTGGCAACACGGCCGCTCAACAGAAACCGATTTCATTTATGTGACCACTGCGAACCTGAGCCACGATCAATTGGCTCAACTGTCAGCTGAAGTCGGACCGAATCGCACGTTGCTTGTCTTGTGCACCGCTTTTCGTGCCAAGCGCGATCACTTTCAAAATCTAACCATCAAGAAAATACCGAGAGCGGTTCTTTCGCGCTGTGAGTGGGGACATGACGATTACAGCTTGCAGGTCGAGAATTTACCAAAGGCTCCTCCAGAGCCGGGACAGCAGGAATTGTTCGGAGCCGATGATGACCAGGAATTGAAACCCATTACTTTTTAGTTTCCTCTAAACGAGCTTTGTAGACGAGGAATGAAGTAAATGACCAGACTCAAGCTAACTGTTTGCCCCAATTGCGGCAACAAGAACCTTAAGAAAGTTCGCAAAGCTGTAACCGGAACGCGCCAGGGCAAGCGATATTCTGCTCCTGCCGTGGAATTCTATGAGTGCCCCGACTGTGGTGAGCGAATATACGATCCCGCGGCAATCCGACAGATAGAACAGCACTCCCACGTTCGCACGAGACATAAACCGTCAAGGAGAATTGCTTAACCCACCAAATGAATCAAAACGTTAACGCGATAGCGGGTCGTCTCAGCCTTCGCCCCCCGCAGCGACGCTCGCTTGAGATTCTCGACCGTATCACTGAGATATCTCCGCCAAAGAAAGAAATCGACTTAGGTGGAGCCCTCTCTGCCATCTCGGGGGAGTTTCCATCAGTTACAGACTTTGAACGCGAGTTTCCATCACTCTGTTTTGCCCTTGCGACCGGAGTCGGCAAGACAAGATTAATGGGCGCATTCATCAGTTATCTTCACCTCACTCACGGTATCAACAACTTCTTCGTACTCGCGCCAAATCTAACCATCTATAACAAGCTGATAGCAGACTTCACCCCTAACACTCCGAAGTATGTCTTTACCGGGATTACACGATTCGCAACCGAACCACCAGCGATCATCACTGGCGACAATTATGAAGGAATGGCGGGCACTCTGTTCGATCAGCTTCACCTTTGCAAGGTGAACATCTTCAATATCTCGAAGATCAACTCTGAAGTGCGAGGCGGAAAATCACCGCGGATCAAGCGACTTTCGGAGTACATCGGAGATAGCTATTTCGATTATCTGGCCTCGTTGCCTGACCTTGTCCTGATAATGGATGAGTCGCACCGCTATCGGGCTTCGGCAGGCGCGCGAGCGATCAATGAATTGCGTCCCATAGTTGGTTTGGAGTTGACTGCCACTCCCTTCGTTGAAACAAGCCGTGGAGCGGTTCCTTTCAAGAACGTCATCTATGAGTACCCACTCGGCCGGGCGATGGCGGACGGCTTCGTTAAGGAACCGGCCGTTGTCACCAGAAAGAATTTCGATCCCGCGGGAATGTCGACCGATGAGATTGAAAAGCTCAAGTTG
The DNA here is from genome assembly GCA_036379695.1 of Pyrinomonadaceae bacterium. Taxonomy (GTDB): domain Bacteria; phylum Acidobacteriota; class Blastocatellia; order Pyrinomonadales; family Pyrinomonadaceae; genus PSRF01. Next base: position 27,010 of record DASVGE010000152.1, read on the forward strand.
GAAGACGGTCTGCGACTGCACGAGAGTGTCAAAGTTGAGTTGCAAACCTATGCTCGAGAAACCGGAAGGCCTTTCGTCAAACCTTTTCTCCTGGTCATCGCGAAGGATACGACTCATGCCGGCCAGTTGCTGCAACTGATCGAATCGGAAGGCTTCTTCGCCGGAGCTTACAAAGGCAAGGTGATTCAAGTCGATTCAAGCAAGACGGGTAAAGAAGAAGAGGAGATGGTCGCACAGCTGCTGACGGTTGAGCATGCAGATAATCCGACAGAGATCGTGATCCACGTGAACATGCTCAAAGAAGGTTGGGACGTGACGAATCTTTATACAATCGTTCCGCTTCGGGCGGCGAATGCGCGCACGCTGGTCGAGCAGTCCATCGGCCGCGGCTTGCGCTTGCCTTACGGCAAGCGGACTGGCGTCGAGGCGGTAGATCAACTGAACATCGTTGCGCACGACAGATTCCAGGAGATTGTTGACGATTCGAGAAAGGCCGATTCACCGATTCAGTTGAAGGCACTCGTTTTAGACGATGAAGAACTGAAAACGAAAACGGTAACGGTCGTCTCCCAATCACAATTGGCAATGCACCTCGGTCTTCAGGCGCCGCCGGCAAGCCAGACCACGGTGGTTTCACGGTCAAGCACCCCACCCGCATTTGTGAAACCTGAAGAGCAGAAAATCGCCCAGATTACTTACGATGTGATCAAGAGCCTGGAAAACCAGCCCCGGAAAGTCGCTTCAGTCTCTCAGTTGATGAGACCTGAGACTAAGGCTGAAATCATCAGGGAGGTCGAGGAGCGTTATGCACCAGCTCAACCGGGACTCGACGGCGTTGTTGAAGTTCCTGATGTTGCTTCGATCGTCGCAAAAACTTTGGAAATAACGGCGCAACAGACGATTGACATACCGAGGATTCTCGTCGTGCCTCAGGGAGAAGTACGAGCCGGCTTCAGGGAATTCCAGCTGGATCTTTCGAAAGTCAACTACCAACCGATCCCCAATGAGCTTTGGCAACAGGAATTGAGGACGGGCAAGCTGAGAGTGCTTGCCCTCGGCGAAGGTTCAATCGATGAGCTCCGGCTTGAGGATTACGTCGTCGCAGGCTTGGTAGACTTCGATGATGTTTCGTATGACGACCATGCCGACTTGCTCTACGCGCTTGCCACACAGACCGTTCAGCACTTTCTTACCTATCTGAGCGAGGATGACACTCGGCGGATCTTGCGTATTTACCAACGCGAGATAGCGCGTTTGATTCACTCGCAAATGCAGGCCCACTATTGGGAAGATGCGATCGGGTACGAGGTGAAGATCAGTAAAGGTTTTACTGAGATAAAGCCACAACGAGCATACACGCATGCCGCTGGAGAAGCCTTGAGAGATTTCCGGGAAGAACCGGAAAACAAGAGCAATATGTCGCGTTATCTGTTCACGGGTTTTCAGCGTTGCTTGTATTCAGAAGAGAAGTTTCAATCAAATGCTGAACGTGTGCTTGCGATCATCCTGGATCGAGAAACCTTGAAGTGGTTCAAACCGGCTAAGGGACAGTTTCAGATTTACTACAAATCCGGCATCGAGCATGCTGAGTATCAACCAGACTTTGTAGCCGAAGCTGAAGATTGTGTTTACATGCTTGAACCTAAGGCTCGCAACGAGATGGAAGACGCAGAGGTGCTTGCCAAGCGCGATGCCGGCGTTCTCTGGTGCGCGCGCGCAAGCGACCATGCCGCTACGTACGAAGGCAAACCCTGGCGATATATCCTCATTCCGCACGATGCGATTGCGGAAAACATGACCTTAAGAGGATTGGCCGAGCGATATGCTGCGGCTTAGGCCGTCACTCCGCAAATCCTTTAGCTAATCTTGTAGCACCCAAGCGAAAATCTCTGTGCTATAGTCCGGTTACCCCTCCAAAAATGAAGCGGGCCGACTTGTGAGTCACCACAAAGCCAGCCCTAGACCCTTCTATGAAGCCGGGTCGTGTCAAGTAGAATTCGGATGATTGTTTCACCCTTCTATTCGAGTTTGCCACCTAGCCCACTATGGAGCTGAAGTTTGGTGGTTCTCATTCAACGGTGCGACGAGCTCTCATTCTCAACCACGAGTTTTGCTCTCAGGTTCTAGGGCGAGTTTCTCGTCATCTCAATCAGTTTCCGAACTTACCTTTCCCACTTGAGCTTTGAACTGGCATCACGACGGCCAGGGCAACGTTTCCCCTTGGTCCTCACTTCCGCGATTACTTCTCGACTCAGGTAATTTGTGGTTGCCAATCCCAGGGACGGTTATCGCGCAGCATGGCCCAACATCTGACTAATAATTTGCGCCCTACCGCCACAATCGCAATCTTCTTGCGCGCTTTCTTACCACCGCTCAGGCGTAGGTACGTTTGGCGCAGCCACCTGTTATGACGCAGCCCAACCCAAGCCACTTCTACTAATAAGGACCTTACCAGCCGATTGCCTTGGCGCGTGATGCGGCCGCGCCGTTCGCTTTCGCCGGAATCAAAAGCTTTCGGCACCATGCCAATGTAGCCACTGACTTGACTCGCTTTACGAAACCGCTGCGGTTGGTCCAGCAGCGCCACAATTGCTTCCGACAGTCTCGGGCCCACTCCGGGAATGGTGCGTAACAACTGCACCCGCTTATCCGCCGCGCCCAGCGCATTCAACTTCTCTTCTACGCTGGCCACTCGTTCCTGAATCATTTGCAGCTGTTGCAGCTCTTCCCATAACTCGCCACGCCAGAGCTCCGTCGCTCCTACCTCCTCGAGCGGTCGCGCCATACTGTTAAGCCGCTCCTGGCCCAACTTAGTCCAGCATTTGCCCGCCCGCGGCAGCAGTTGTCCTTCGCGCACGAGCAGGTCGCGTATGTGATTCTTGATCTTCGTACGCCGGCCTACCAGGTGTTGCCGGTAGGTGATCAACGCGCGCCACTGCCGCACTTCAGTTTGCGGAATGTACACTTCACGCAACTGATTGACCGCTGATAACCGCGCCGCCTTCAGAGCATCACGCCGATCATCCTTCTGCTTTACCTTACGCCAGCGCCAAGCATCGTCGCTCGTGTTCGCAACCTGCACTGCTACTCCCAGTTGTCCCATCAGGTCACACACCCAGCCCGCGATCGAGCAAACTTCGATTACCACGCGCTCGGGTTTTACGTCCTGCACCAGTCGCTCCAGGTCTGCCGGAGTGGTCAACGTGCGCTGAAACTGGTGGGCGCCACTTTCACTCTCGTAAGCACAACCCACAGTCTTGTATTTTCCTAAATCTAACGCCAAGATCTTCATAGCCGGGTACTCCCTTCATAGTCAGGTTTTGAGTCAGCCCTTCGGGTCAAACTCGTCTCGTTGGATATTCTCCAACTTTCAAACCGACTTCGGGAGACCCGGCTTCATAGTTTCTCAACCTTCTAACGAAAGGATGAAGATCATGGCCAATGATAGTAGCGCAACAGCGCGCGAACCTCACGTAAACCAAACAACCAGGACCAACACGATAGTCAATGCTCTGAAACGAAGAGCGCAGGCGGTCTTAAACGACAAATCAATTGACGCGCAGAGCCGGGCGATTATTCGTTACGGATTAGAGACAAACGATCCGTGGCTTGCTGAACTCGTGCGTCGCGCAGATGCAGGAGAAAGAGTCGTCGATACGATCGACTTTTCGGAAACGCCAACGATCCGGGAAGATGATTCAAATGAAGAAAAGATCGCAGCGCTTGCAGAGATAATCTGTCGCGCCGGTGATGAATCGCCGGCCGCGTTGCTCGTGCTTATGGGAATGTTGGAAAACTCCACCAATCCGAAAGCATTAGCAAACGCGGCGAAGCACTTTGCCTTTGCTCGCTGCGGTGAGTTGAACCTTTATGGAATGGTTGACGCTCAGATCGCAGTAGTTGAGTGCGAGTTGTTGGAGGGCAACATGCTTGCCTCCTAACGGCAAATAAACCGAGAGCTTCGGGTAGGGACTCGGAGCTCTCGGGCCTAATGAAACCTGCGGGTTCGGCTCTCAGTTATAATCCAATCGGCAAAGCAAGTTCTCGCGTAACCATGCCAAAGAAGCAGCAGATCATAATCATTGCTGGACCAAACGGCGCCGGCAAGACCACTTTCGCTCGCGAGTACTTACTAAAAGAAGCGCAATGTCCCGACTTTGTTAATGTCGATCTAATCGCCGCCGGGTTGTCGCCCTTCGATCCGGATCGCGCGGCAATTCAAGCGGGCCGTCTCATGCTATCTGAGATTCAGCGCCGTGTTCGAAAGCGTGAAAGCTTTGCATTTGAAACCACCTTGAGCGGACATATTTACGCCCGGATGATTCCCGAGTGGCGCAGTGCGGGTTACCAGGTGAGGCTTATATTTCTGAATTTACCGAATCCCGACATGGCTATCTCACGAGTAGCGACGAGAGTTAGGCAAGGTGGTCACAATGTGAGCAGCACGGTCATTCGGCGCCGCTTTGATGCGGGCTTACGCAACTTTCAAGACGTCTACATGTATTTGGTGGATCAGTGGGAGTGGTACGATAATTCAGGTCCTACGCCACTGTTGATTTCAGCGGGTAATAATCGATGAGCCGTCGAGTAAAATCACATTCGCGCGAAATAGAGGATACGCTGCGCGCCTTACGCCGCGCCGCGCGACGTGCCCTCGAACTCGGGCTCGCTACCGGAACGCCTGTTTATGTATGGAAGAACAACAGAATCGTGGACCTTACCAAAGAGCAAAAGCCGTCAAAAAAGTCGAAGTCAAAGCGCCCTTTATGATATCTGCTCTTCGCAACATATAAGTCTACATTCTCACGGTACACCCGAGTACCGTAAATACAAAATCATTCGCGCTCCATCAGTGGGTTGCAAACAGGCCCTAAGGCTTTGCTTATTTCGAGCGTTGGGTGTTATTGTGGCAGGTCGGAAAAACCCACAACGCAAGGAGAAACTGATTGGCAGCAGAAGATTTAATTCCCGCACAGGGCGTCATCATCGACAAACAGCCCAACGCCTTTTTCAAAGTCCAGCTCGACAACAGTGATCACGTAGTATTAGCCGCTATCTCCGGCAAGATGCGCAAGAATCGCATCCGGATTTTGGTGGGCGATCGCGTGAGTGTTGAAATGTCGCCTTACGACTTGTCGCGCGGACGTATTACCTACCGCTACAAATAGGTCCTCAAGGTCCTATTCAAATTTAAACGACTTCACAAAGCCCAGGAACGATTCGTTCCAGTGCGTCACTGTCTTTTCAGGGCCCAGGAGTTTCACGAAATACGATCCGTGTGGTGTTTCCACCACGGCCGCCAGCAAACGGTAGCCGGGTTTGTTTTCGAACGTGCCACTGCCGGGCGTTGTCTCGGCGACGTATGTTCCGCCGACGTCAACGGTCGTAACCTTCAGCCCGTTCACCTCAAACCGATCTTCTTTGGCGACTGCCTTCGACGGTCCGCCGTCTGCCTGTTTCATCTGACCAACCCAGCGTTCGATGTTCGCCGTAGTCGAACCACCCTGCCCTTGTCCAAAATAATAGAGAACGACCGATCCGTTTTCCGTGTCGCCTTCCGCTTTCGGCAAACGGTACTGCGCGACACGCATGCTCGACGTTCTTTCTTCTTCGATCCAGCCTGGTGGAACAGTGAACGTCAGCGAGCTTTTCTGAAAAGCAGTATTGAAGAGACTCAAAAGCGCGATCAAAAACAGGAGGATTAGCTTTCTCATGCCGCTTATTTAAGCTCCAAAAGGGCTTAAATGCCAAGGATCTCCGTGACGCTGTCGATATTGGCGTGGTAGTATGCGTAAATCATGCGTGCCGATGTCGTTCTAATACGGCTTATCTTTACGGCAATTTTAGTAATAGCGGGATACAAGCTGGCACCCGTCCGCGACGATCCGTGGCTTTCCGCCGCCGCCGGTGCGCTCATCGCTATCTGTATCATCGTTTTCGAACTACGAATTCGCCGCGCCACTCTCAAAACGCTTATCGGCGCTGCGGTGGGATCTATCCTCGGCATCATCGGCGCCTATTTAATTGGATCTTTGATCAGCCGGCAGGAGTCGGCTGCCCTCGAAGCTCCGATGAAAACGTTCTTAACGTTGTCGCTGACGTTTTTCATGGCCTATGTCGGGTTGATGGTGGGCGCGGCTAAGGGCGACTATCTCGATCTTTCCGCACTGGGTGGAATTTTCAGCGACAAAGTAGCGCGACGCGATCTGAAGATTCTCGATACGTCGGTGATCATCGACGGGCGTATCGCCGACGTCGCCGAAACGGGTTTCCTGACTGGTTCGTTAATCATTCCGCAGTTCATCCTGCGTGAGTTGCAGCAGGTTGCCGACTCGCCTGACTCGTCGAAGCGCCAGCGCGGGCGGCGCGGCCTCGACATGCTCAACCGGCTGCAGAACAACAGTTCGCTCGACATTCAAATCGTAGAGACTGACTTTCCCTCCGTGCGCGAAGTTGATCTGAAGTTGATCGAGCTCGGCAAACAGCTCGATGCGGTGATCGTCACCAACGATTTCAACTTGAACAAAGTCTCCCAGTTGCGCGGAGTCAGCGTGCTCAATATTAATGAGTTGGCAAATGCGCTCAAGCCGGTCGTACTCCCAGGCGAGGCGATGAGGGTTTTCATCCTGAAGGAAGGCAAGGAATACAATCAGGGCGTGGCCTATCTCGATGATGGAACGATGGTGGTAGTTGATAATGCGCGCCGGTTGATCGGCAAGAATGCCGACATCGCCGTGACCAGCGTGTTGCAAACCACTGCCGGTAAGATGATCTTCGGCCGTCTCTGGGAAGAAGCTGAAAATGGCGGGCACAGCGATATTCATCGCACCAATGGTGCTTCGCGGCGCCAGATGCGTGATTCGCGCAACACTCCGGCGCCGGTGCGCATCTCGGACAGCGAGCCCGTTACGGAGAGCTAACGCCGCCACGCTGCTAACGATTCCTATCTCTTCTTCATGAACATCGCGATTATTGCTGCCGCCGGTGCTGGCACCCGGATGGCGAGCGATCGGCCGAAGCAGTTTCTGCTACTGGCAGGAACGCCGGTGATTTTTCACACGCTCAAAGTATTTGAGCAGTGCGACAGTATTGATGAGGTGATCGTGGTCCTGCCCGCAGAGGAGTCTGCGGGCTTCCTTTCGCTCGCCGGGAAATTCGGCGTGCGGAAGTTAGCGCGCGTTGTTCCCGGCGGAGCCACGCGAGCGGATTCGGTCAAGCGCGGGTTGATGGCGATCAGATCCGCGACTGCTGAGATCGTTGCGGTGCACGATGGTGTGCGGCCGTTTGTGACGGTTGAGGAAATAGATGCGACTGTGGCGGCCGCGAAGGCTGATGGCGCGGCGATACTGGTGGCGCCCGTCACTGATACGATCAAGCTGGTTGGTGATGAAGCGGTTGTGAAGACGTTGGATCGTGGCACGCTGCGAAGAGCGCTGACGCCGCAGTGCTTTCGTTATGAATTCTTGCGAGAGGCTTACCAGCAGGTTGATGTGAATGATCCGGCGTTAACCGATGAAAGCGTGCTGGTGGAACGACTCGGAAAACGTGTCAGCATTGTTGAGGGCAGTGCGCGAAATATTAAGATTACGACGGCCGCTGATCTCGCGATCGCGGAGGCGATTTTAGCCGCGGATTAGACGGATTTTTTAAGCAGATGTTTCGGATTGGGATTGGCACGGATACGCATCGCCTTGTTGAAGGGCGTGAGCTTGTACTGGGGGGCGTGCGGATCGCATCGGATCGTGGAGCAGAAGGGCATTCGGATGCGGATGCCTTGTCGCATGCGATTGCCGACGCGATTCTTGGTGCTCTTTGTGAAGGCGATCTGGGGGTTCATTTTCCGGATAAGGATCCACAGTGGAGTGGCGCGAATAGTCTGGAACTGCTCTCGCGCGTGATGTGGTTGGCGCGCGAACGCAGTCTCCACGTGGTCAATGTTGACTCGACAATCTTGCTCGAAAGGCCAAAACTCAGAACCTACGTCGACGCCATGCGTGAAAACATCGCGGCTGTGTTGGGTGTCGATACCGGTTGTGTGAGTGTGAAGGCGAAGACGGGCGAAGGAGTCGATGCGGTGGGGCAGGGGTTAGCTGTGACCGCTCAGGCCGCTGTTCTTATGGAGAGCAACTAAGGAAGAAGCAGCTTGAGACCACAGGATGTCATAAGGAAAAAGCGAGACGGGATCAGTCTATCGCGTGAAGAGATCGATTTCTTCGTCGAGGGAGTTACCAACGGTCGCATCGCGGATTACCAGGTTAGCGCTCTCCTCATGGCCATTTACCTGAATGGCATGAATGAAGCCGAGCAGCAGGCATTGACCGAAGCCATGCTCAACTCCGGCAACATTCTCGACTTCTCCGACATTCCCAAACCAAAAGCAGACAAACACTCCACCGGCGGCGTGGGTGATAAGACTTCGATCATTATCGCTCCACTCGTGGCGGCGTGTGGCGTTTGCGTGCCGATGATCTCCGGACGTGGTCTCGGTCATACCGGCGGCACGCTCGACAAACTCGAATCGATTCCGGGTTATCGGGTTGCGCTCAGTGCGAGTGAGTTCAAGAAGGTGCTCGACGACGTTGGCTATGCGATGGCAGGACAGACTGCCGAACTCGCGCCGGCGGACAAAAAGATGTACGCACTGCGCGACGCGACCGCGACAGTCGAAGCCATACCCTTGATCGTAGCTTCGATCATCTCGAAGAAGGGCGCTGCCGGTCTGGATGCGATGATCATCGACGTGAAAGTCGGTAACGGCGCTTTCATGCGTGAAGAAGACAGGGCGAGGGCGTTGGCCCATGCGCTGGTGAGCACCGGAAACTCGTGTGGCATCAAAACGCGAGCGCTCCTGACAGACATGAACCAGCCACTGGGTGGCGCCGTCGGAAACTCGCTTGAGATTGAAGAGTGCATCAACATCCTGCGTGGTGAAGCTAACGAGGCCGCCACGCCCGTACTCGAATTGTCGCTCGAACTCTGCGCTCACATGCTCCTGCTCGCAAATGTAGACAAGACGATTGAAGAGGCGCGGCAACGTTTGCAGGGCGTGTTGGAATCGGGCAAGGCGCTGGAATGCCTGCAAAGCAACATCGCGGCGCAGGGAGGCGATCCGCGCGTTTGCGATGCGCCGGGTGATTTTCTGCCTTTGGTAAGCGAAACCGTTAAGGTAGAATCCCCGCGCTCTGGCTTCATCACAAAAGTCGATACCACGGAGATAGGACATGCGATTGCTGCCATCGGTGGCGGGCGCGTGCGCATCGAAGACACGGTAGATCCGACAGTTGGTTTTACTTCCGAGTTGAAGTTAGGTGATCAGATCAGCGCCGGTGAGGCTATTGGAACTGTTTACTGTGCCGACGCCAGCGCAGCCGCCGAGGCCGCGCGCCGTATTCAAGGCGCCTATCACGTCGGCGACGAACCTCCTGCGGAGTTGAAGCTAGTTAAGGAAATCATCAACAAATGAAATTCAAGCTTGCCCTCGTTTTTATCGCCCTCACGGCGCTGGTGTTGTCAGGGTGTGGCGGAAGTTCCGCTGCCGAAGATCCATCGAAGATCAAAGTCGGGATTGTTTTTGATATCGGTGGCAAGGACGATCGCTCTTTCAATGCCGCTGCGTGGGAAGGTGTGCAGCGTGCCGCGCGCGATCTCCCGATCGTGTTGCGCGATATCGAGCCGGGCACTCCAAACGCCATCGAGCCCGCGATGCGCGCCTTCGCCGAACGCAATTTCGATCTCATCATCGGCGTTGGCTTCGCGCAGGCGCCGATCATGGAGCAGGTCGCGAAAGATTATCCCAACATTCAGTTCGCGATTATCGACGGTGTGAGTAAATTGCCGAACGTCGCCTCGCTGGTCTTCAAAGAACACGAAGGCTCGTATCTCGTCGGCATACTCGCGGCCAAGGCTTCGCGCACCGGCACGATCGGTTTTCTCGGCGGCATGGACATTGGCCTGATTCATCGTTTTGCCAAAGGTTACGAAGAAGGCGCCCACTCCGTGAATCCGAACATGCGCGTGATCAAGAATTACGTTGGCGTGACTGACAGTGCGTGGAACAACCCCGGCAAGGGTAAGGAACTGGCGCTATCCCAGATCGGCCAGGGCGCTGACGTGATCTTTACTGCCGCCGGAAATTCCGGACTCGGCGCTTTCGATGCCGTCGAGCAACAGGGAACACAGAATAACCGCGCGACTCACTTCGTGATCGGGGTCGATTCCAATCAGAACATGGTCAAACCGGGTTTTGTTCTGACCAGCATGGTGAAGCGTGTCGACAACGCGGTCTACGACATCGTCAACGACGTCGTAAACCACAAATTCTCACCGGGCGTGCACGTTTTTGGTTTGGACAAGGACGGCGTCGGTTACGCGATGGACGAGTACAACAAAGCCCTCGTGACTCCCGAGTCGATTCAGCTAGCCGAAGAAGCGAAGAAGAAGATCATTGCGGGCGAGATTAAGGTAACGGACGCCATGGGTTCCTGATCCCCAGATGCTTGAACTCCGACAGATAACAAAACGATTTGGCGACGTCCTCGCGAACGACAACATCAACATCGTCGTTAAGACGGGAACGATCCATGCCATCGTAGGTGAGAATGGTGCGGGTAAGTCGACGGCGATGCGGATCGCCTACGGCTTTTACACCGCCGACAGCGGCGAGATCCTCGTTGACGGCCAACCGCGCGAGATCAAATCGCCTCACGACGCCATCGCACTCGGCATCGGCATGGTCCACCAGCACTTCATGCTGGTAGAGACGATGACCGTGGCTGAGAACATCGTGCTCGGCGCCGAGCCCGGAACCAACCTCGCGCTCGATCTCAGAAGTGCCGGAGCGCAAATCAGACAGCTCTCGGAAGAATTCAAACTCGCAGTCAATCCCAACGAACCAATCGAACACCTGTCAGTAGGCCAGCAACAGCGGGTCGAGTTGTTGAAAGCACTCTATCGACACGCGCGCATCCTGATTCTCGACGAGCCGACCGCGGTGCTGACCCCACTGGAAGTCGAAGAGTTCTTCGTCATTCTTCGTCGCATGCGCGAGCAGGGTAAAACAGTCATCATCATCACTCACAAACTCTCGGAAGTGCTCGCGATTTCTGACGAGGTTACCGTGATGCGCGATGGCAAGGTGGTGGGCCGCGTGCAAACAAAGGACACCAACGCCGCCGAGCTTGCGCGGCTGATGGTTGGGCGTGAAGTGTTGCTGCGTGTAGAGAAACCCGATGCGAAAGTGGGCAAAGCCGAACTGGAAATCAGGAATCTTTCTGTTACGGATCGAACCGGGGCGAAACGTGTTAACGACGTTTCGTTCGAGGTGCGGAGCGGAGAGATCGTCGGTATCGCGGGTGTCGAAGGCAACGGGCAAACAGAGCTGATCGAAGCGCTCGCAGGTTTGATCGAGCCGGAGCGTATGACGGGTGAGATCAACTTCGAAGGCAAGAACCTCCATACTATGAGCGCGCGCATCAGGCGGGAGCTCGGCATCGCGCACATCCCGGAAGATCGTCATCGACGTGGATTGCTGCTCGACTTCAGCCTGGCAGAGAACTCGATACTCGGCGTGCACTATCGTCCACCTGTAGCGGCGCTGGCGGGCGGAGTTTTTCTTGATGAGAATGCCATTCAGCGTCGCGCTGCAGAGATTATCCAGGAGTTTGATGTTCGTCCGCCAAACGCGGCGCTTCCGGCGCGCGCTCTCTCGGGTGGCAATCAACAGAAGTTGATCATCGGGCGGGAATACAAAGTTAACCCAAAGCTCTTGCTCGTCTCGCAGCCGACTCGCGGTGTAGACATCGGCGCGATCGAGTTTATTCACCGGCAGCTGGTGGCGTTGCGTGATGATGGGTGCGCCATCCTGCTCGTCTCTGCTGAACTCGAAGAGGTGACGAGTCTTTCCGATCGCCTGCTGATTTTTCACGACGGACGAATCGCGGGCGAGGTGGATCCGAAAGTGGCAACGCTGGAAGAGATCGGTTTGTTAATGACTCGCGGACATTAAAGCCATCCGCAGATTACGCAGATTTATTAAATGAATCTGTGTAATCTGTGGATAACCAATCCTGAAATGACCAAACTCGCGCGTGAGCTTCTATTCCCCCTGATCGCGGTGGTGGCCGCTTTCATCGTGGGCGGCATTCTTATCCTGCTCGTCGGCGATAGCCCGATCGTCGCTTATCGCTTGTTGCTGGGCAGCGCACTCTCCTGGCCGGACGGCATCGGTTACACGCTCTTTCATGCCACGCCGCTGATCTTCACGGGTCTCGCCGTGCTGGTCGGATTTCGTTGCGGCTTATTCAACATCGGCGCCGAAGGTCAACTCTACATCGCCGCATTCGCAACCGCGTGGGTGGGGATCACGTTCGCGAATCTCTCGCCCTGGCTGTTGATTCCATTCTGCTTTTTAGCCGCGATACTGAGTGGCGCGTTCTGGGCAGCTATTCCCGGTGTTTTGAAAGCCCGCTTCGGCTCGCACGAAGTCATCAACACCATCATGTTGAACTTCATCGCCGTCGCCCTCGTGAGTTACTTCGTCCAGTATCACTACAAGGTGCCCGGCGATCCGATCATGCAGACGTCGTTTATCGGCGAAGGCGCGCACATCGCACGGCTGGGCAAGTTCGTACCGGGATTTCCGGAACGGATTCCTTTGAACGTCGCCTTCCTGCTAGCGCTGCTTTGCTGTTTGCTGGTCTATCTGTTTTTGTGGCGCACGAAGTGGGGCTACGAGATACGGGCCACCGGTAGTAATCCCTCCGCCGCGGAGTATGGCGGCATCTCGATCGGCAAACAGATCGTTCTGGCGATGGCCGTCTCGGGTGCGCTCGCCAGCATGGTGGGTATCAACGAAGTGCTTGGTTATCGTTATCGTTATTACGACGGTTTTTCGGATAACTATGGATTCACCGGAATCGCGGTGGCGTTACTGGGTCGCAATCATCCGGCGGGCGTGATACTCGCCGCGCTGTTGTTCGCTGCGTTGCAACACGGTGGCATCTATGTCGATGGTTTTTCGGAGCACGTGACTAAAGACATCGTGCAGGTGTTGCAGGGCATTATCATTTTGTTTGTTGCTGGTGAGGCATTCTTCAAATGGCTGGTGGGAAGAAGGTTCTCGATGCAACGGTTGAGGGCATAACCCATGTCAGAACTACTCGTTCTTTTGCCCATTTTTTTAGAGTCAACGATTCGAGTCGCAACACCGCTCGTGCTCGCAGCGCTGGGCGGCCTGTTCTCGGAGCGCTCGGGTGTCATCAACATTGCGCTCGAAGGAAAGATGCTCGCGGGTGCTTTCACTGCTGCGGCTGTTACCTACACAGTAGACAAGAGATTGGGAATGGGGACTGCCAGTCCGTGGATCGGTCTACTCGCCGGGATGATTGCCGGACTGTTTATCGCTGCGATCTACGCAGTGAGTTGTATCAGGTTCAAGGCTGATCAGGTGGTGAGTGGAGCTGCAATCAACATCCTGATGCTTGGCGTACCGGGCTTTCTGAGTGGGGCTCTGTTTCTTTCCTCCGGTTCCACTCCGCAAATTCCGAAGGACAATCTGTTACCGCAGTCACCGTGGTTTGTTGCGGTCGTGATTCTCGTACTGGTAGCCGTAATCTGGTACGTGCTTTATAAAACACCTTTTGGATTACGATTGCGATCGGTAGGCGAGAATCCGGAAGCTGCGGACGCCGCGGGTGTCAGCGTGAGTCGCATAAGATACTCAGGCGTGCTGCTTGCGGGTATTTTAGCGGGCCTTGGTGGCGCATATCTTTCGATCGGTCAGTCGTCGTTATTCACCAGAAACATGACTGCGGGCCGTGGGTTCATCGCGCTGGCGGCGTTGATCTTTGGAAAGTGGCGGCCAGTGCCGACGCTGCTTGCGTGTCTCCTGTTTGGCTTTACTGAAGCGGGTTCGATCCTGATGCAGGGCGTGGCCAAGTTACCTTCTGGTGAAGATATTCCAGTGCAGTTTATCCATATGGTTCCGTACGTCTTGACCATTGTGGTGCTGGCGGGCTTTATTGGATCGTCCCGACCGCCGCGTGCCCTGGGTATCCCCTATCAGAAAGAGAAGTAGACGAGGGGTTTGGAAATGGTTGAGCGAATGGCAAGCACGAGTCTTTACGAACGCGCCGAACATGCTACCAGGATCATCAGATCACGAATCAGCGTTGAGCCGCGCATCGCAATTGTGTTGGGCAGTGGACTGGGTGGTTTCGCTGACGACTTCGACGAGGCGGTCGCAATACCTTACGAAGACATACCGGGCTTCGTGCGTTCGACGGCACAGGGACACGCAGGACGGCTCGTAATCGGCAAGGTTGACAGCATCCCGGTGCTGGCGATGCAGGGGCGAGTGCATTACTACGAAGGTTACTCGCTTGAGGAAGTCACGTTTCCGGTTCGTGTTTTTAACCTGCTGGGTATCAAGACGCTGGTGCTGACGAATGCTGCGGGCGGAATCAACGTGCAACTAACACAGGGTGCGTTGATGGTGATCAGCGATCACCTGAATTTGATGGGCGTGAATCCGTTGCGTGGCCCAAACGATGAGCGTTTTGGACCGCGTTTTCCGGATATGACGTCGGTCTACTCGCCTGAGTTGCAGGAGTTGGTGGTTGAGGAAGCGAGGGCGATTAACGTTGAAGTGCGACGCGGAATTTACGGCGCGCTTTCCGGTCCGAGTTACGAGACGCCGGCTGAGATTCACCTGCTGCGAAACCTTGGCGCAGATGCGGTGGGAATGAGCACGGTGCCCGAGGCCATCGTGGCGCGGCACATGGGTATCGAGGTGCTCGGTATCTCGTGTATCACCAACATGGCCGCCGGCATCAGCGATGCGCCGATCAATCATGAAGAAGTGATGGCGACGGGCGATCGAGTGCGGGCGACGTTTACGGAGTTATTGCAGAGAGTGATCGGGGCTATCAATCGAAGGGTTTGAAGCCACGGATTTAAATAGATAAACACGGATTTAATCTGTGTTCATCTGTGAAATCTGTGGCTAATAATTCGTCTTATGAGCATGATAATTGGCATTTCGGGTGGAACGGGATCGGGGAAAACCACTGTTGCAAATCGTATCCTGGAATCCGTTAGTGCCAAGGACGTCGTTTTTATTCAGCAGGACTCTTATTACCGCAACCTCACGGATCTTCCGGTCGACTACCGCGGCGTCGCGAATTTCGATCATCCGGACGCGCTCGACAACGAGTTGCTCGTCAACCACGTGCGCCGGCTGAAAACTGGCGAAGCCATCGAGTTGCCGCTCTATGACTTCAAAACAAATTCGCGTCTCAACGAAACACGCACCGTCGAACCCAAACCGATAGTCATCGTCGAAGGCATTCTGATTTTTGCCGATCCGCGCCTGCTCGAACAGATGGACATCAAAGTGTTCGTCGACACGCCTGACGACATTCGTTTCATTCGCCGTCTGCGACGCGACATTGCCGAGCGTGGTCGCACGGCCGAGTCAGTCATCGAACAATACCTGGCGACGGTCAGGCCCATGCACATGCAGTTTGTCGAACCGTCAAAACGCCATGCCGACGTAATCATTCCCGAAGGTGGTCATAATCTCGTAAGCATTGATTTGTTGAGCGGAAAAATTCGCGAGCGGCTGGCCAGTGCATTATCAACTGTTGGAGGTCAATTTTGAGTGAAGTTGAAGAGCCGTTGATTGAAGCGGCGAAGCGTGCGCGACTGCAATCGGTCGCGCCATTTTCAAATTTCCTGGTCGGTGCCGCAGTTCGAACCGAGGGTGGCAAGGTTTACACCGGATGTAACGTGGAGAGTGCGAGCTATGGTTTGACCGTTTGCGCGGAACGAGTCGCGATCTGGAAGGCGTTGTCAGAAGGTGAACGGAATTTTACCGAGCTGGTGGTAGTGGCTGATACCGAAACGCTGACTCCGCCGTGTGGAACGTGCCGCCAGATCATCTGGGAGTTTGCGAAAGGCGCGACGATCGTATTCGCAAATCTCCACGGCAAACGTGAAGAGTTTCATATCGCCGATCTGTTACCCCGCGCGTTCGACGCGCGCTTTTTGAAAAACAAATGAATCCGCATCAATCCGTGGTTGTCTGTGTTGCCCTGATCTTAACGACCATGCTTTCAACCGTCATCGCCCAAACTCGCCGGCAACCGGTTGACTTACTGGTGCTGGGCGGCACGATCGTCACAATGGACCAGACACGCCGGGTCATCAGCGACGGCGGCATCGCGATCGCCAACGGTCGTATTCTGGCGATTGGCCCGCGCGCAGACATCGAGCGCGCTTACACTTCACGGCAGCGAGTCAGCGCAGCAGGCAAGGTCATCACTCCGGGTTTGATCAACGGTCACACACATGTCCCGATGGTGTTGTTTCGCGGACTGGCTGACGATCTCGACCTGCAGGAGTGGCTGACGAAGTACATCTTTCCCGCTGAAGCCAAGAACGTTACCGAAGAATTCGTGCGCGTGGGAACGCGGTTGGGTCTCGCCGAGATGATTCGCGGCGGCACCACCACCTACTGCGACATGTATTACTTCGAAGACGCGATCGCCGATGAGACTGCGAAAGCGGGTGTTCGTGGTGTGCTCGGTGAAACCATCATCGATTTTCCCGTCGCCGACAACAAGACCAACGCCGAGGGTATGGCGTACGTCGAGAAGTTTGTGGCTCGTTGGAAAGGGCACGAACTGGTCATTCCGGCGATTGCGCCACACGCACCGTACACAGTTTCGGAAGAACATCTGAAAGCGGTGCGCGCGTTCTCGGATCGCACTGGCGCACCCATCGTCACGCACATTTCTGAGACGAAGCGCGAGCTTGACGACAGCGTCAAAGCCAAGGGCGCGAGTCCCGTTGCTTATCTCGATCGCATCGGTTTCCTGAACGACCGCGTCATCGCAGCCCACATGGTTTGGCCGCAGGGAACTGATATCGCGATCCTGAAGCGTCGCGGCGTCGGCGTGGTTCACAATCCGCAGTCAAACATGAAGCTGGCTTCGGGCGTCGCGCCGGTTCCGCAGATGATGAAGGAAAACCTGCTGGTGGGTTTGGGAACGGATGGAGCCGCGTCCAACAACGACCTGAACATGTGGGAAGAGATGGATACGGTCGCGAAGTTGCACAAAGTGTTCACCGGCGATCCGAAAGTGATCTCGGCGCAGCAGGCATTTGAGTTAGCCACCATCCGCGGCGCGCAGGCGTTGCACCTGGAAAAAGAGATCGGCTCACTGGAAACCGGAAAGCGCGCGGATCTTTTGGTCATCGATCGCGACACCCTGAACCAGATCCCGCTTTACAACGTCTATTCCGACCTGGTCTACGCCACCAAAGCCTCCGACGTCGAGACCGTCATCATCAACGGCCGCCTCGTCATGCGCAACCGCCGTCTCCTGACCCTCAACGAAGCCGCCGTCAAAAACGACGCCCGCACCTTCCGCGACCGCATCATCAAAAGCCTCGGCACCACCACCGCACCGTAGCAGTTTTTAGCCACAAAAAGGCACAAAAGGCACATATAAAATCAGTTCAATCATGCCTTTGTGCATTTTGTGCCTTTTTGTGGCTAACTCTCTTGTGCTTCTTTGTGGCATAATGGGGTTCGTCAAATTGACACCAACCTTTAAGCGAGCATGAGGCTCGCTTTTCCATTTGAGGGAGTCGACAATTTGAGGTCTTTTTCTCGTCTATACGTCCATGCTTTTCTCCCGACAGTTCTTGTTCTAATCACAGCCGGTTTCGCGCTGGGCCAGGCGACTGGCTCGCCTGAGGAGGCGTCAACCGGCAATCCGGCCCTGCGCCGCATTGAACGTGCGCGCGCGCTCGCGGC
This sequence comes from Pyrinomonadaceae bacterium, assembly GCA_036379695.1. Classification (GTDB taxonomy): domain Bacteria; phylum Acidobacteriota; class Blastocatellia; order Pyrinomonadales; family Pyrinomonadaceae; genus PSRF01. Next base: position 44,831 of record DASVGE010000152.1, read on the forward strand.
CGCCCATCAACTGCAATCTGCCGCCGTCGAACTCGAAAACATTCGCGCCTCGGTCAACGACGTTACTTTACGTAACGCAGCGACTTTAATGCTGCTCGGGATCTATCTCGAAGAAGGAAACTATGGCCGCTCGCAGTCGCTCCTGGAGGAGACCTTCGTAAACCGCGCGGCCCAGAAAGACGAATCGATACGCACTTACTTCGCCGCAGCCGGACAAACACTCAACGGTATTCGCGCGCACCTGGCGCGTTATCGCACTTACGGAATCAACCCGACCGATGCGAATCTACCCGCCGAAGCCAATACAGATCTGGAGCGTGTGCGTGGGTTGCTCGAACGCGTAATCGCACAGGCCCGGGAGATTTCGAAAGAAGCAGGCCGCGCCTACGAATCGCTTGCGCTTCAGGAAGACGTGCTTGGTTTGCGCCAGTCGATCGCAAAAAACGACGAGGATCGCGCCAGGTGGCAGACCGAATGGCTGACGTCGCGCGAACAGATGGCGACGTCTCAGGCGCCCTCACTCGGCCGTTCCCAGGCACTCGACGCGGTCACCAATCGAATTCCAAACCCTTTTGCAACCAAGCCCACGCCAACGCCAAGCCCCGAGTCCGTCGCGCCGGTACAAACAATCACAACAAGCGCCTCCGCGGCACCCGAGCCACAACTCGTCACGGCCGGTTCGCTGAGTGGCCGCGAAACCAAGCGAGTAACGCCCAACTACCCGCGCACTGCAAAAGACCACAACGTGATAGGTACCGTCCGCGTGTTTGCGATCGTTGATGAAAACGGGAAGATTTGGGTGACGAACTCAGAAGGTCCGACCTTGCTCCGATCCGCCGCCGAAGAAGCCGCCCGCAACTGGACATTCCCACCCTCGACGTTCAACGGCAGACCGGCGCGCATCGCCGGTTATCTCGATTTCGAGTTCAAGCTTTAGCCACGGATTTCACGGATTTTCACTGATCAGAATTTCTGATCCGTGTTATCCGTGTTCATCTGTGGCCAATCTTGACTTAAAAGTAAGGTTTCGCTTAAGATGCGTTGCGTTAATGGTTTAGCGTGCGATGAAGATTTCAGCTCAAGAAGAATATGGCCTGCGATGTCTCCTTCAGTTAGCTCGTGCGGAGACGATGGGCGAGTCGTTGACGCTCACCCAGATCGCCCGCCTCGAAGGTATCTCGACCGCCAACGCCGGCAAACTGATGTGGATTTTGACCAAGGCCGGGCTGGTGCAATCGACGCGCGGCATCAAGGGCGGCTATTCGCTCTCGCGGCCGGCATCCGACATTCGCTTGAATCAGGTGATACGCGTGCTGGAAGGTGAGCCGGCTGAATCGCATTGCAAGAGTTACGCAGGAGTCCTCGATGCGTGCGTTCACACCGGCGACTGCGGCATTCGACCGGTCATCATCGAGCTGCACCAGATCGTCGACAACGCCCTGGCTGACATCACGCTTTCGCAGTTGTTGGGAACAGAAGCAAACGTCGACGCCGCTTTACACCAGATTCAAGGCATTAAACAAAAAGAACTTTAGAAGGCACTAATGAGCACAGCAGAACTTTTAAGCAAACAGGAATACAAGTACGGCTTCGTCACCGATATCGAGTCGGACATGATTCCACGCGGCCTGACGGAAGACACTATTCGTCTCATCGTCGAGAAGAAGAACGAGCCCGACTGGATGCTGGAGTTTCGTCTCAAGGCTTTCCGGCAGTGGTTGACGATGACTGAGCCGAAGCACTGGCCCAATCTCGTCTATCCGAAGATTGACTACCAGGACATCATCTATTACAGCGCTCCGAAGCAGAAAGTGACGAAGAAAAGTCTCGACGAAGTCGATCCCGAGCTGCTCCGCACGTTTGAAAAACTCGGCATTCCGCTGAGCGAGCAGAAGCAACTGGCCGGTGTCGCCGTCGATGCGGTGTTTGACTCAGTCTCAGTCGCGACAACTTACAAAGAAAAACTGAAGAAGCACGGCGTGATCTTCTGTTCGTTCACTGAAGCGATCAGAGACTACCCTGATCTCGTGAAGAAGTATCTCGGTTCGGTCGTGCCGACCAACGACAATTTCTTTGCGGCGTTGAATAGCGCAGTCTTCTCCGACGGCAGCTTCTGTTTCATTCCGAAGGGCGTGCGCTGTCCGATGGAACTCTCGACTTACTTCCGCATCAACAACGCGGAGTCGGGACAGTTCGAACGGACGCTGATTGTCGCGGAAGAAGGTTCGTACGTTTCGTATCTCGAAGGCTGTACGGCGCCGAAATTCGACAAGAACCAGCTTCATGCCGCTGTGGTTGAGCTGATCGCGCTCGACGACGCGCAGATCAAATACTCGACCGTGCAAAACTGGTATGCGGGCGACGAGCAAGGAGTCGGCGGCATTTACAACTTCGTCACCAAGCGTGGCAAGTGCGCCGGCAGGAACTCGAAGATCTCGTGGACACAGGTCGAAACCGGATCGGCAATCACGTGGAAGTATCCGTCGTGCATTCTCGCCGGCGACAACTCGATCGGCGAATTTTACTCGGTCGCGTTAACCAATCACGCGCAACAGGCTGACACCGGCACGAAGATGATTCACCTCGGCAAGAACACGCGCTCGACGATCATCTCGAAGGGAATTGCGGCCGGTAGATCAAACAACAGCTATCGCGGCCTGGTTAAGGTGATGCCGAAGGCCGAGGGCGCGCGCAACTACACACAGTGCGACTCGATGCTGATCGGTTCGAAGTGTGGCGCGAACACGTTCCCGTATATCGAAGTGATGAACGACAGCTCGAGCGTCGAGCACGAAGCCTCGACGTCGAAGATCAGTGAAGAACAACTTTTCTATTTACAGCAGCGCGGCATCTCGCAGGAAGACGCGGTGTCGCTGATCATTAATGGATTCTGCAAGGATGTGTTTTTGCAGTTGCCGATGGAGTTTGCGGTTGAGGCCACGCGGCTTTTGGGTCTTAAGTTGGAAGGAAGCGTCGGATAAAAATGTTAGAGATTCGAAATTTACACGCGGCGATTGATGGCAACGAAATACTCAAGGGCATCAACCTGACCGTCAAAAAAGGCGAGATTCACGCCATCATGGGACCAAACGGTTCCGGCAAGTCAACGCTGGCGAAAGTGCTGGCCGGACATCCGCAATACGAAGTGACTGCAGGCGAGGTCATTTACGAAGGGCGCAATCTGTTGGAGCTGTCGCCTGACGAACGCGCGCGCGAAGGCGTGTTCATGGCGTTTCAGTATCCGATCGAGGTGCCGGGCGTTTCGAATGCGCAGTTTCTGCGGCTGGCTTACAACGAGAAGCGAAAACACCACGGCGAAGAAGAACTCGATCCGCTCGAGTTCAAAGACCTCCTGAAGGAACGAGCGAAAGTGGTCGAGATGGACGCGAGCTTCATGAGTCGCTCCGTCAACGAGGGTTTTTCCGGCGGCGAGAAGAAGCGCAACGAGATCTTGCAAATGGCGGTGCTCGAACCCAAGCTCTCCGTGCTCGACGAAACTGATTCGGGCCTCGACATCGACGCGCTACGCGTAGTGGCGAACGGCGTCAATCAACTGCACACGCCCAACGACGCCATCATCGTCGTCACACACTACCAGCGTCTCCTGAACTACATCGTTCCGGATTTTGTACACGTGCTCGCCAGCGGTCGTATTGCTCGCGAAGGCGGCAAGGAACTGGCGCTCGAACTCGAGTCGAAAGGTTACGACTGGATCAAGACGGAAGACAACGGAAAGGGAGCGGGGGCGCCGGCGCAGTAATAATGGTTACCGAACTCGTCAAATCAGAAAACAGTTATCAAACGGCGTTTCGCAGTGTTACGCCGACCGTGCCGTGGCTCGAGCTCGTGCGCAGCGGCGCGATGGAACGTTTCGAACAGTTGGGCTTCCCGACGGTTCGAGACGAAGACTGGAAGTACACGAACCTCGCGGCGCTCGCGAAGGAGAGTTTTGTCCCCGCGACCGTCAGTACTGAGAGCGTGGATGTGGACGGGTTCGCTTATCCGGAAACGGAAGGCGCACATCTCGTCGTGGTGAACGGGTTCCTGCGCGAGGATCTGTCACAGAAGAGCGGGCTCGGAGATGCGGTAGCGGTCGATCTCTTCAGTGCCGCTGCTGACGCGCGTTACAACAAGATCATTCGCAAGTATCTCGCCCGCAATGCCGGTTATCACAACAACGGCCTCACTGCTCTGAACACGGCGTTTTTGCAGTCAGGCGTGTTTCTCTGGATTCCGAAGAACGTCAAAGTCGAACGCCCGTTGCAGATAACGTTCGTTACCGAAGGCGATCAGAGCGCGAGTTTTCCGAGAGTGCTGGTGGTAGCTGAGGAGAACAGTTCCGCGACGGTAATCGAGAGTTTCACCGGCAACGGAAAATACTTCACCAACGCCGTTGTCGAGGTCGTGCTAAAGGACGGCGCTCATGTCGAGCACTATCGTTTGCAGCGCGAGAGCAAAGATGCTTTTCATGCGTCGACAACGTCAGCCGAACTTGGCCGTGCCAGCCGTTACAATACCACTTCAATCAACCTGGGCGCGCAACTCTCGCGTCACGATGTTTCAGTGGTGATGGATCACGAGGGCGCGGAAACGTCTGTTGACGGTCTTTACATGGTTGACTCAGGCCAGCACACGGACACGCATTCAGTAATCGATCACAAGCAGCCACATTGCAGCAGTCACCAGTTGTACAAGGGAATTCTCGACGGCAACGGCCGCGCGGTTTTCAACGGCAAGGTCTTCGTTCGTGAAGGCGCACAGAAAACCGATGCGATGCAGACAAACAAGAACCTGCTGCTGTCCGAGAAAGCGCGCGTCGATACCAAGCCGCAGTTGGAGATTTATGCCGACGACGTGAAGTGCGCGCACGGCGCCGCGGTCGGGCAGATCGATCCGGACGAACTGTTTTACCTCGAGACGCGCGGGATCGGTCCCGAGTTGGGCCGCAACCTGTTGACCTACGGATTCGCTGAAGAGGTGATCGCAAAGATCAAGATCGAGTCGATCAGAGCGGAGCTTGACCAGGCTGTACTGACACAGTTGCACACGTCGCTGGAGACTTAGCAATGAGTACCGGAACATTATCAACGCTGGAGCCTGCGGTTTCAGAGACCTGGGACGTCGAACGCATTCGCGCTGACTTCCCGGTGTTGCACCAAACGATAAATGGGAAGCCGCTGATCTATCTCGACAACTCCGCCTCTTCGCAAGTACCGCAAGTAGTGATCGACCGCGGCAGCACCTACATCGAACAAGAGCACTCAAACATTCATCGCGGCGTTCATTACCTGAGCCAGAAAGCGACCACCGCTTACGAAGGCGCGCGTGAAAAGGTGAAACGCTTCATCAATGCGCGCGACGTGCGCGAGTGTATCTTCGTGCGCGGCGCCACCGAAGGAATCAACCTCGTGATGCATGGCTACGGGCGCAAGTTCATCGGCCCCGGCGACGAGATCATCATCTCCGCGATGGAGCATCACGCCAACATCGTGCCCTGGCAGATGCTCTGCGAAGAAAAGGGCGCGCGCCTGCGCGTGATTCCGATGAACGACGCAGGCGAGTTGCTGCTCGACGAGTACGACGGCCTTTTGAATGAACGTACGAAACTCGTAGCAGTCATGCACGTCTCCAACGCGCTCGGTACGATCAACCCGGTCAAGGAAATGATCGCGCAGGCACACAAGTATGGCGTGCCGGTGCTGATCGATGGCGCGCAAGCCGCGCCGCACATGCCGATTGACATGCAGGATCTCGATGCTGACTTCTACGTGTTTTCCGGTCACAAGATGTTTGCGCCGACCGGCAGCGGAGTAGTTTACGGCAAGCTCGAGATTCTGGAAACGATGAACCCGTTCCAGGGCGGCGGCGACATGATCAAGACCGTCACCTTTGAAAAGACTACTTACGCCGATCCGCCGAACCGGTTCGAAGCCGGCACTCCGGCAATCGCGTCGCAGATCGGACTGGGCGCCGCCATCGACTATTTGAACAGCATCGGCCGCGAACGTGCGGCTGCTTACGAAGCCGAGTTGTTGCGCTACGCGACCGAGCGCATCTCAGCGATTGAAGGCGTGCGGATCATCGGTACCGCCAAACACAAGGCGAGCGTCGTCTCCTTTGTGATCGATGACATTCACCCGCACGACATCGGCACGATCCTGGATCAGGAAGGCATCGCGGTGCGCGCCGGTCATCACTGTGCGCAGCCTGTAATGCAGCGCTTCAAGGTGCCTGCCACCGCGCGCGCGTCGTTTGCTTTCTACAACACGAAGGAAGAGATCGACGTGCTCGCCCGTACCATCGAACGTGTGATTGAGATATTTAGTTGAAGCGACAATGTCAGAACTAAGCGAACTCTACCAGCAAGTAATCCTCGACCATAACAAGAAGCCGCGAAACTTTCGCAAGCTCGACAACCCCAGCCACACCGCCGAGGGCTTCAACCCGCTCTGCGGCGATCAACTGACCATCTACCTCGATCTCGAAAACGATCTAGTTAAGGACGTTGGTTTTGAAGGTTCGGGCTGCGCGATCTCGAAGGCCGCGGCGAGCATGATGACGCAGGCGGTAAAAGGCAAGAGCAAGGAACAAGCGGAGAACCTGTTCCAGCAATTTCATTCAATGGTGACGGGCGAGCTCAATGAGGAAACAGAAGAGAACAGCCTCGGCAACCTGAAGATCTTCGCAGGGGTGCGCGATTTCCCGGTACGCGTCAAATGCGCCACCCTCCCCTGGCACACCCTCCACGCCGCACTCAACAAGCAGGACCAAGTCTCAACCGAATAATAGCCACGGATGAACACGGATTTCATACACGGATTTTGTTTTATCCGTGTATGAAATCCGTGTTTATCCGTGGCTGATTTTTTTGGGGCAAAGTCAGGACTGAAACTGTGGCCGGCGCAAGTTCAATCGAGCCGAAAGGTTGAACCTGTGTGGCTCTTCAGCTCCAATCCTGACTAGTGGGATCGGTGTCTCAAGAGGGGCAATTCAAGCTTTTACCAGTTCCCCTGAGCACGGGTCAATAACCGTTTCTGTGAATGACAGAATTCTGGTCAAGAAGATATGAGATCGGTCATATCGCTTGACCAGAATCACCCTACTTCAACGTGATATTTACTGCCCGAACCACGCCGTCGCCCATGTCCACCTGCAACTGGTAAGTCCCCGGCGTCAATCCAGCGGTGCTGAGATTGTAGATGTACTCACCATTCTCAAAGCGGAACGTGTTGCCGGTTGAAGCTGCGCCTGGCGACTGCACGTCAACCGCGTCGCCCACTACGTTGTCATTCAGCTTGAACACCAGCAGTTTGATAACGGCATCGGTGATACCGGCGCTCGCTCCCGTCAGTTGGAACTTGATCGGAAGTACGCGCCCGGCCTTATACACACCGCCTGCGTGAATCGGCGCCAGCAGGTTGGTCCATGTATAGCCGACACCCACAGTGATCTGTTCTTCGTCGAACAAATTCGGAGTGCCGTCGTCTGTGACCCGCACGCTGAACGTGTGGATCTGGCCCGCCTGTGCTGCCGTCGGAGTCCAACTGAATGCACCGGTCGTCGCGTTGATCGTCGCTCCCGCCGGAACGCTTCCCGTCAAACTGTAGCTCAACGTTTGCGCCGGCAGATCGGTATCCGTGCCAACCGCGGTGAAGGTCAATGTGCTGCCCAGAAGGACCGTCTTATTCCCGATCGCGTTGAGCGTCGGAGGATCGTTAACACTATTGACCGTGATGTTGACTGTTCCAGTGGCGCACAGCGAGTCCGGCGCGCCATTGGTCAGTCCGTTGTCGCAGACCTGATAGGTAAAGCTTGCCGGCCCGTTGTAATCCGCGGCTGGCGAGTAAGTAATAGTCCCACTCGACAGACCGACCGTTCCATGTGTATCGACGGTTGCCGAGACAGTTGTCACCGTCAGCACCTGGACGTTTTCATTCAATGGTCCGGCACTATCGTTAGTCGTGAGATCCGAAGCCGTGATTTCCAGGTTCGTATCTTCATCAGTGCTAAACGCGTCGTCAGCGGCGGTCGGCGCGTCGTTCACTTCCGTAACCGTGATGGTAACTGTCGAAGTGTTCGAATCGGCTGCTCCGTCGTTGGCTTTGAACTTAAAGCTGTCGCTGCCATTGAAATCCGGACCGGGCTGATACGTTCGGTTGGCGCCCGTTCCTGAAAGAACGCCGTTAGCGGGTGGTGTGACAATCGTAAACGAGAACGATGCGGTTGGATTCGGACTCACTGCGGTTAACGTAACCGATTTCGAAGTATCTTCGGCAGTCGTCACCGCCTGGCCTTCCGTACCCGGCGGATTGACACCGTTGATACCGGCTTCGATAGCGTTCTCGATCGCGTCGGGCACGTTCGCGAAGAAGTCGTAACCCGTTAGAGCTTCGACTGCATCGACCGTCGTCAGGTAAGTCTCCCACGGATTGTTTCGGATTCCCTGGATGTTCGGCATGTTCACCGCGATGGTTCTCGAGGCGGCAGTCACGCGCGATACATCGTTCTCGCCCTTCGGAATGACGAGGATGACTTTCCACGTCGAGGAAGGAACGGCAACGTTACCGTTAGCGATCGTAGTCGCGAAACCAGCGCTGCCCGTGCCGCCACTTCCGTGTGGTCCGGCGACGATGTAGATCTCGTTCGCAGGCAGGAGCGTGCGGAGGAAGTTCTCCAGATCGGCCCACGGTCCCTGGTTCATGTCGGGCGACTGCGCGATCATGTTTGACATCAGGAACGTAGCCTGGTTGATCGGGATCGAAGTCTCTTTATCGCGATCCGCGTTTGGCACCATGTGACCGCGATCGAAGCCGCTGTTGGAGAAGTCAGTGGCTTGCACGCGATACCACGTTGGCAGGACTGCGGGATCGGGTCTGAAGGTATCCACGCGAGCAAGCGTGCCCACCCATTCGTCTGAGAGATGCCAGCTTACCCAGTTTGGTCCACCGTTATCCCGGTTGTAGGAGAGCGTGAATTCAGGCTTCTCCATCAGGTAATTGTTTGGCTGATTGATATCAGCGGTGGCGCCGTTCGGATTACCGAAGGTCAGGTGAATACTCGGCGGATACGGCGGCGCAGTTCCGGTCGCGACAGTGAACGTCGCCACGAAGTCGGCGATGAGGTTGTCGTCATTTGGACCCGCGTCATCGGTGTCTACATCGTGAATCTTGTCTCTGAAGATCGTGAACGTACACTGCTCGCCGGCGAGGAAGTTCACGTTTGGAGTGATGACCCAGACCTTGTCAGCGCCGGCAACTGTGGCGTCGTTGTGAAGACCGGTAGAGACGCAGTTGATATTGAAGAATGAGCTATCAACGTTCACCGGTTCGGTGAAGTTGAGTGTGATACTCGCATCGCGCGGCGCGTTGATGCCGTTCCTGCGCGGATCGCTGCGAAATACGGCTGGACCAATCTCGACGATCGGTGCAGTGCGCCGTGGATTTGGGGTGGCGGTAACGAAGTCGGTTTGATTGTTGTCGTTATCGGTGGCTCCCCCGGTTTGCCGGAAGATCGCTGCGGTGTTGCTCGGCGCCGGTGCGTTTGCCGTTTCGGCGCAAGTGGCGCCTGTGCCGTAACCCACGAAATCTACGATGTTGGTGTCGCCCAGCGGGCAGGTGCCTTCGAGCGGATCGAAGTCATTCACGAGGGCGACCTTGCCGGTTGTGGCGCTCATGTTGATGTCGCCGTTGATATTTGCGGCCGGCAGCGGCGCTCCGGTCGCGCCACCAGCGAGGGCAATCAGGTAGTACTGACCGGGCTCGATGAAGCCGCCGATGGGCTGCGAGGTGAAATCCCAACTGTCACCTGCTGCAGACGTGTACTGCAGCGACCAGCCTGTTAAATCGACTGTGTTAGGCGTGGGGTTGAAGAGTTCGACGAAGTCGCGGTTAAACGTGGCGCCGCTGTTTCCGCCGCCACCGTAAAGCTGACTGATCGTGACGTGTGGTTCCTGCACGGTCAGGAAGATCGTCGTGGTGGTGCTACGAGCCTGAGCATCCGTAATCAATACCGGAAGTGACTTTGGTCCCGGCGTGGTGGAGACAGGGATAGTTGCGACGAACGTAAACGTGTTTCCTACACCGCTAAACGCCTGTGTCGCTGAACCGCCGATTGAAGACAGGTCAGCCGTCACGTTGATTCCCGTACTGGGTGGATCCTGCGCTGGAGAAACAGTCACGGTTAGAGTGGTGTTGTTTCCGGTTTGCACGGTGCTCGGTTGAGCGGATCCGATTCCGAATAGGGCGGTGCAACTGTTTGTTGGCGACGAGCTGTTGCGCGGGTTGGGTGCTCCGGTCGCAAAGTCGATAGCGTTGTTGTTGGTATCGAAGCAGCCGTTGTTCTTGCGTAAATTAGCGGTCGTGTTGGTAAGTACCGGAGCCGGTGAACTCTCGGCGCAGGTTTCCGTGCCGTAACCGACGAAATCGATAATCCCGCCACCGACCGGGCAGTTGCCGGTCAATGTAGTTTGGTTACTGACCAGAGCGACCTTACCGGATGTCGAACTCACGAGGCCGCCGCCAATTGCATCTGGCGTAGGCAGATTGTCAGTACCTCCGGCCCCTTGAGACTGCTGTACCAGGTAGTACTGTCCCGGTTGCAACATAAAATTGGTGAGATTTGTCCTTTGCCAATTCGCCTGGCCTGCCGAAGCGATTTGGACCGACCAGCCACTCAGATCGATTGGCGCGCCGGTGTGGTTGATGATTTCGACAAAGTCATTCTTTAACGTCGCGCCGACGTTACCGCCGCCACCGTACACCTGGCTGATCACGACGGAACCCGGAACTGGTGTTGGGCTCGGGGTTGGTGTGGGGGATGGCGTTGGAGTTGGTGTTGGAGTGGGTGTCGGGGTCGGCGTAGGTGTCGGCGTTGGAGTGCCGCACGTCGCTGAATGTGCCCCCAGACCGGTGAAGGTATCATTGGCGAACCCGTCCCATTCAATGGCTGGATTGAATGCATCGCTGCCATTGGTGTCGCCCGCACAAACGGTGGATTTGCGGCGAATGGTGTTATCCGCTGTTGATGTCAAACCCGTTCCCCACTCAGTACCGGGGTCGTTACCTATCTGACCAATCACGTCAATGATCGTGGCGCCCTTCAGCAGCACGACCGCGTCGTCGCCGTTGAACCAACCACTGCCGTTCGTCTGATCCGCCTGTGCGAGAATTGCAGCCGCTGCTGAGCTTTGTGCGATCACATACACATCACCTTGTGCCACTGTGCCTGTAAGCGCGATTGTCAGCCCGGGTGTTGCGGCGCCATTGAAGAACATCTGGATACTGTAGCCGCCGGTACTTAAGTTAACCGGGGCTCCGGTGTCGTTATAGATTTCCAATGCCTTGTTATTAGAGCTGCCTTCTATGTACTCAGAAAAGAATAATTCTGAAGTGGTCGCCTTCACGTTTGTGGGAGACGACACGTAGTAAATCGCTATCGAGAGCATGAAAATAGTAGTTGCCACGATGGCAAAGAAACGCCTCCGGGAGGCAAGTCGGGTCAAATTAGTAGGCATAGTTGCGTTCTCCAGTAGTCAACAAATCTCGCACGTTCGCGTTCGTAATGAGAGGTATACCGGAGGAATGAGGAGCCGGCAGGGATAAAAGGTGCCTTTTATCAGTTCTATATTGGCGGGTCAAGCCGCAGCGGCATGGGCGTCTCCTTGGAGTGCGGCGGCCCGGCGCCGCTTTGTTATCGATCGCGCTTGATCAGGGCCAAAGCGGCGCCGGGCCG
>DASVGE010000153.1:0-8313 GCA_036379695.1 Pyrinomonadaceae bacterium
CCGAAATTGAAGCCTTGCATCTGCACCATCTGTTGGCCGTCACTGGCTTGTATCAGTTTTATAAGCCGGATATTGAAATTGCTAAAGCTCGGATTCAGTGGCGGCGCCGGCCCTGCTGCGAGAGTCATTGGTCCACCGATCCAGTTCAACTCCAGACGGCTTTCATTCTTCACACGGTTAATCATCGTGGCCGTAAGCCCGTAATTTTTGAACGGTAAGGTGGCGCGTAACTGCTTGACGACGGAATCGAGCGCCGCCGGCATTTTGGTTTCAGGAACATCGGCGTTGGTACCGATGATCAGGTAGAGTTGTGTTTCGATGTTGGTTTCATCAACTTTGCTCTCAGCCTGCTTGGTGGCGGCCTGTTGGTTGTTGCTGTCCTGGGCTTGGACATTTACAACGGTGGCCATGAGGCACAGTGCGAGCAACATGGCGCTCAGGAATCTTTGGTTCATCATCATCGTCTCCTCAAAATAAAGTGTCGCGTGGGCAAGGTCAGAGCTAACACGCATAGTTGTGCGGAAAGTTCCAGACAGAATAGGTCCGATAGGACGTATAGGACCTATCTTCATTAGAGCGGGACGCGCAGCTGGAACAATGCGCCGCGTCCGTTGCCTGCTTCGAGCGAGGCCGATCCGCCCACCTCCTGCACGCGCTTGCGAACGATGGCCAATCCTAATCCGGTGCCGCGCTGTCTCGTCGTGAAGAAAGGTTCCCAGATGCGTTCGCGCAAATCAGCCGGTACGCCCGAACCACTGTCCTGCACACTGATCACGAGATCGCCATTTGCTGCTGCGGCGGTGAGCTCAACCTTTCCACCCTGCGGTGTTGCCTGCAATGCATTGAGCAACAGGTTCGACAACGCATCGCGCAGTGCCGAAACCGATTTTCCCGCCAGCTCCGCCTGAACCTTTACTTTGCAATCGAGCACAATCCCCTGCTCGCCGGCGCTCGCTCGAAAGAGATCTGCGACCGATCGCACCAGCTCATCGACGCTGAGAGGCTGTCCTGCGGGACTTTCTCTACGCGCGAAACTTAACAATTGCGTCACGCTTTGACTGAGTCGATCGGTTTCTCCAACGATCAGACCCAGATCGCGCTCGTATTCATTCCGCAGACTCTCGTCTTCACGCATCACCTGCGCAATCGACTTGATTGCCGACAAAGGATTCTTGATCTCGTGTGCTACGGTTGCCGCCATACGCCCGAGCGAAGCCAAGCGTTCCCGCTCCGCAAGCTCGCGTTCAAGTCTCAGGTTCTCTTCGAATAATCTCGAGTCGTCGATCGCTATCGCAACTTGATCCGCCAGCAACCCGATTATCGAACGTGCATCCGGCGTTAAGCTCGCTGATGCGGCGTCGACCGCCAATAGTCCTTCCACCTTGTCTTCACGACGCAATGGGTAGGCGAGCTTGAAACCGTGATCCATCAGAACCAGATCGTCCTCGACCGGCTCCCATCCGCTCTCTTTCGATTTTTCCAATACATACTCGACCCACGTTTCGGAGCTGTTGGTGAAGAGCCGCAACTGTCGCAAACCGAGAGCAACGGTCGTGCGCTCTTCGACAAAGTGCAAGAGGTCAGAGAGATCTTTGTACTGGCCGGCATAAGATCCGATGCGCGCCACGATCTCTTTGTAAAGCGCTGCTTCACGTTCGAAGAGCCTGTGGAAGCGTTGGGCCAACCAGCCTCGCAGCGGCGCCGCGAGCAGAGCGAGGGCAAGGATCAGAAGCGCCTCAACCAGTCCCGGCCTGACTCCGTAACGCTGCGTCATCCAGTCGCCGATGGTGCGAATGCCGAATACGTAAACCGTCAACACCACCGTCGCAAAAGTCACGACAATGAGGCTCTCTTCAATGATAATTTCGAGATAGCGGTAGCGATAGATGTAATAAGCCAGCAGGACCGAAGGCACGAGCGAACCGAGATTGGCGAGCGTCTTCAGGTAGAGCCCGGCCCTCGTTCCCTCGCCCAGTCCAAAGGCAAGCGCCAGGAAAATGACCAGACCGACGCCGATGAACGAAGCGGCCAGCGTGCGCATGATGCGCTTCTCGCTACGGTTCTGGGTCTTATGCGCGATCAGCAGTTCAGTCAGCGCGATGAGTCCGAGCACGTACGCGATCCAGAAGGCGAACGGGAGCACGAAGAACGACAGCTTCGTCATCATCGGCGCGTATTCGCCGATCCAGAGACGCGGCACTGCGATGAGCAGAAAGACGTTCGGAACGTAAGAGAGATAAACGCGCAGGTGCTCGCTTCGGGTGAGCGGGCGGTTTTGAGAGTTGGCCCAGAGATGAAGGTGAACGTGGAGGAGGAACGAATAAGCGAAAGTGATACTGACAACGGCGACGGTGTCGGCAATGCGGAGCAGCGTAGTCCAGGTGTCCGGACCGAGATCGAAGAGACCGTGAAGCGTGATCACGAGGTTGCTGGTATGCCAGCCGCCCATGGTTAAGGCAAGCAATGCCAGGATACGCTCGATGTTGCTCAGCTTGCTGCGGTGGGTGACGAGTTGGAACAGCATCCAAAGCGGGAGCAGGGCGCCGATGCTGTAGCCGATGACCTGTAGGATTTCGAGTGGATCAAGTGGGGACATGCCACCTCATAATAGCCACAAAAAGGCACAAAAAACACAAAAGAGGCTTAGCTACTCATTTGTGTTTTTTGTGCCTTCTTGTGGCTTCCACTGCTTCAATTCGCCGACACGCTGCGGGGCGGCGACGTAAAAGTTATCTCGACGCGGCGATTCTTTCGCTGACCGGCGAGAGTGGTGTTTGGGGCCAGCGGGTTTGAGGCGCCCATGCCATTCGCCTGGATGCGCATCGGATCGACACCAGCCGACTGAAAACGATCTGACAACACACGCGCGCGCTCCTGCGTCAACTGCTGGAGTGAAACTTCGTTGCCTTTGCTGTCAGTGTAGGCTTCGATCAGGATCTGATAGTCAGGATTACTGGCGAGCAGCGCTGCCAGCGGTTCAAGCTTCGCGGAGGAAGCAGCAGACAACGTGGCCGCACGCGTGTTGGTCCAGATTGTTTCGGGCAGCACCAGACGGAATCCGCTCGCAGTCTCTTTCAGCGTGCCGTATTTCGCGAGTGTTTCCTTCAGGTTCGCTTCCGCTGTGCGCCTTTCTGCGGCACGCCTCTCGGCTTCGACGCGTGCAGTCTCAGCCGCTTTCTCGCCTTCCAATCGCGCCAGTTTCAGTTTCGCGGCATCGCTTTCCGAACGCAGTGTCTGAACTTCATCTCTGAGCTGAGCGATCTCGACTCGTTTTTCTCTTAACTGATCGTTCGCGGATCCGAGATCACGTTCAGCCAACTCACGCGCGCGTTGTTCCTTCTCAAGAGCTGAACGGAGTTGGGCCACCTCACGCTGCGATGCCTCGGCACTCTGCTCCGCATTCCGCACTGCTTCATCGCGGCGACGGATCTCTTCACGGTTCTTCCGCGCGGCTTTCCGGGCCAGCGCCACTTCTTCAGCGTGTGCACCTGACGACGTTGCTCTTCTCGCTTCCAGATCAATTTCCGCCGTCGGTTGATTCAACCGCCACGCCTTCTCGGCTGATTGCAGATGATCTTCCGCGGCCCGGAGCTCTTCCGGCGCATCCTGCGATGCTCCCGCGTACTTTGCAAGATTTACAGCCTGGCGTGCCCCCAATAACGAAACGGGCGTTTGACGGTAATCACGATCCGCTAGTTCCGGCACACGCACGTCGCGAAAGTAATCACTGGAGTTGCCGATATAACGAACGTCTACTGTTTCAACCTGACTGCCGTTGGGTCGCTGTGGCGGAAGGTTCTCCATGACGACCATGCGGCTCGGCACCTTCATTAGAAAATGTGGTTCCGCAGTCAGGATCAGAGCAAAACTCTGAAGTGGTGTGGTGACGTCCAACTTCGAATTTACGAACGTACTGCCACTACGCTTGATCTCGCCCAGATTGTCGACATGTCCTTCAGGCGAGATCGCCCAGAGGATATAGGTCGTGTAGATGCCTCCCAGTTCCGAAGCCCGCGGCAGATCGTCGATATTCAACTCCACGCGCGTGCCGCGCCGTCCGGCTCGCTTGACCTTAGCTTCACCCTTTAATCGCGGTAACAGGGTGGTCCCGCGAAATTTGACTGTAACCGTTTCATCCAGCGGATAGGTTATCGCGACCGTCTGGCGTTCCACGTCCCGTTGGGCAACCGCGACAGACACAAACAGTAAACAAGCGCTGAGCGCAAAAACGAGGTGTCGACCAATGCGTCTGAAAGTCATGGTGAAAGCTACTCCTAATTCTTCAATCTGGGAAAGAAAGGCTTGGCTACTATGCTCTTGATGCCTCAAACAGGCGCATTGTTGCCGAAGGAGGTAGGCAGGTCAAGGCGAATTTAGCCACAGATCACACAGATTACACGGATTATCTGTGGCTTTTAGTCTTGCGGTGAGCGGCGGTCTGGATGATGAGGATAGAGATCCCCGCTATCAGCAGCATCGGCGTCCAGCCGCGTGGTGCGAATAGTTGCAGGGGAATCCAGAGCAGTACCAGGCCCGAGCCGATCCACCACAACATGCCGCTTAGGGAATCTCGTTGAGCTTGTAGCCGACCCCACGAACAGTCAACACGTAGCGCGGGTTCTTGGGATCCGTCTCGAGCTTCTTACGCAGGCGATTTATGTGTGGATCGATGTTGCGTTGATAGCCTTCGTAATCGGTGCTCCAGACGCGATCGAGCAGTGCGTTTCTGGACCAGGCTCTGCCGGGCTCAGACGCGAGCAGTTCGAGAATCTGAAACTCGAGCGGCGTCAGATCGATGCGCGAACCGTTCCGGATCACTTCATGGCGTCGTTTATCGATGACAAGGTCGCCGACCTCGATCCGTTCGCCGTCCTGTTCCGCCGGCGCGGCTCCGCCTCGTCGCAACAAGGCCTCGACGCGGTATTCGAGCTCGCGCGGGCTGAAAGGCTTCGCCAGGTAATCGTCGGCTCCGGCCTCGAATCCCGCGACCTTGTCGGAGAGCGCGTCGTGTGCGGTCAGGAACAATGCCGGCGTTTGAATGCCTCGATCGCGAACTCGTTTGAGTAACTCGATGCCTGACATGCCCGGCATCGACACGTCGAAAATGAAGCAGTCAAATCTGCCTGCGATGGTGGCTTCGAGAGCCGCCGAGCCGCTTTCGCGTTCTTCAACCGTGAAGCCCAGCCGGCGAAAGTACTCGGCCAATAGAAGTCTCATGTCGGTATCGTCGTCTGCAATCAGAAGACGTTTACCTGCGTGCTTGTTGTTGGGTGTCGCTTGTTGTGCCAAATGTCTCTGATCCTGTCGGAGGGGATCTGATTACGCCGTCCGAAATTTTGCAGCGAGAATTATAACCTAATTTTACGCGGACTCATCCGGGGAAACGATTTGCATGAGTTCGTGCCCAGTAAGAAATCGAGCAAATCAGTCAGCCTTGACGCATCTAAGCGGGGGTAAGTATAGTTCTTCCTTACGGTTTAGGACCGTTTTTACTACCTCCCTTATAGCAACTGATCTGAGATTTTCGCAACCAGAGATGCGTGATCTTCGCCGCCTGTTAAAGTACCTGAGACCTCACTGGCCTGTCTTCACACTGGCAACTATGGCGATGCTGCTGGTGGGAGTGCTCGAGAGCGCCATCGGCGGTTTGATCGTTCCAATCTTCGATCAGGCTTTTGTTCAGGGCATAGGTCAGCGTACCCCCACGATTTTCGGTCTGCAACATTTAATTCCACAAGCCCCGTTTGGCGCGTGGAAAATGATCTCCATCCTGTTGATCGTTTTCACCGTGGCCAAAGGCGTCGCGGAATACTTGTCCACTTACCTGATGGCGCGGATCGGCCAGTCGGCGGTGCTCAAGCTGCGCCAGGATCTATATAGCCACCTGCTGGCGCAGTCTGCAACTTTCTTTGAACGTCATCGCACCAATTATCTCGTTTCCAGGCTCGTCTCCAGTGCTGCCGCGATCGAGACGGCGGTCACCAGTACTATCCGAGACATGTTACGCGAGAGTTTCACGTTGATCGCGTTTCTGTCGGCGTCATTTTATTACAGCTGGCGACTGACGCTCGGATCGCTTTTGATTGCTCCGGTTATCGCCGTGCTCACCGCGAAGTTCGGGAAGGCGTTGCGAAACCTCGCGCGTGAGAGTTTTGAAGGCAGTAAAGAACTGACTGACACAGCGCAGGAGGCCCTCGCAAATCAGGGAATCGTCAAGGCGTATCGCGCGGAGAAGCGCGAGTCAGAGCGATTCACCGGCGTTGCGAAGAGGATTGTTAAAGCGAACCTGCGGAGTGCGAGTATCGCCGGTGCTTCGCCGCCGACGATCGAGATGATCGGAATCCTGTTCGTCGTGGCGCTACTGTATTTTGGCCAGCGTGAAATCATGGCGGGCCACATGAACACGGCGCAGTTCGTGACGTTCCTCTTCTTTCTGTTTCGCAGTTACGATCCGATGCGCAAGCTTTCGCGACTCCAGAACAGCATGGAGCAGGCGTTAGCAGCCGCGCATCACGTTTGGGAAGTGATGGACGAGCACGCCGAGATCAAAGAGAAGCCGGCTGCCAGCGAGCTTCCCGTGCTCAAGAAAGAGATCGAACTGCACAACGTTTCGTTTGGTTATGCGAATGAGACGCGTTCGGTTTTGCATGACGTGAGTTTGAAGATACCGGCGGGGACGATGGTGGCGCTGGTGGGCGAGTCAGGCGGCGGGAAGTCGACGTTGACGAAGTTGCTGCCTCGTTTCCACGATCCGAGTTCGGGAGCGGTGTTGTGGGACGGTGTTGATCTTCGCGACGTCACGATCGAGAGTTTGAGAAAACAGATCGCGCTCGTCACTCAGGAGACAGTGCTTTTCAACGACACAGTGCGCCATAACATCGCGTACGGCAAACCTGAAGCGAGCGATCGGGAGATTGAAGAGGCTGCCCTGATCGCATTTGCGCATGACTTTATTCGCGAATTACCCAATGGTTACGATACGATTGTCGGCGAGCGCGGCATCTTTCTTTCCGGCGGCCAACGCCAGCGCCTCGCGATTGCCCGGGCAATTTTAGTTAATGCGCCAGTCCTGATTTTGGATGAGGCTACCTCCGCACTCGACGCGGAGTCGGAGCGTCTGGTCCAACGCGCTCTCGGCAACCTGGTGCGGAATCGAACCACGATCGTGATTGCTCACCGGCTGTCGACCGTGCGACGCGCGGACGTTATCGTGGTGATGGAAGCGGGACGTATCATAGAGACGGGCACTCACGCGGAACTGCTGCGCCAGGGCGGGAAATATCAAAAGCTTTACGAGCTTCAATTCGCTGACGAAGAAGAGATTGCAGGGATTACGCAGATCGCGTAATTGAATCTGTGTAATCTGTGGATGATGACCATGAAATCAATGACCGGATACGGCAAGGGGATGGTGGCGGGTGACGATTTCTCTGTTTCCGTTGACCTGAAGACTGTTAACAATCGTTTCCTCGACATCCATCTCCGCGTCGGTTCAGAGCTGGCTTCCGTCGAACCGTCAATCAAGAAACGGATCACTTCACGACTTTCGCGCGGGCGTGTTGACGTCACCGTGAGCATGGAGCGCGCGGCGCAAATAGCCTATGAATTGAATCGACCGCTGATCGCCGGTTACGTCAATGCTCTGAAACAACTCCAGCAGGATTTCAACATCGCCGGCGAGCTCGACATCAACGTCATCGCACGCATTCCCGGCGCGCTCCAGCCCGCCCGCAACGGCATCGACGAAAGAATGATCACCGCGCTCGAACAGGCATTGGACCAGGCTCTGGACGAACTGCAAAAGATGCGCGAGCAGGAAGGTGAGGCCCTCAAGAACGAATTGCGCGACCGTGTACGGAAGATCGAATCGCTTGTGCCGGTGATCGAAGCGTCCGCTGCTGGTCTTGCTGATGCTTATCGCCAACGTTTACAAAAACGGATCGGAGAACTGCTGAATCGCGGCGGACAGGTTGTCGAGATCGATCCGGTGAGACTGGCCCAGGAAGTTGCTTACCTCGCGGATCGCAGTGACGTCAGTGAAGAGATGGTCCGGCTGCGCAGTCACTTGTCGCAGTTTCAGGAAGCACTCGATGCGCCCGGTGAGGCCGGCAAGATGCTTGATTTCCTGCTCCAGGAACTCAATCGCGAGGCCAACACCACCCTTTCAAAATCCACCGATCTGGTAATCAAGGAGGCGGGCTTGGCAATCAAAGCGGAGGTGGAGAAACTCCGCGAACAGGTTCAGAATGTCGAGTAGAGTGAAAGAACTGGAAACGTCCAGAACAATCAGCCACGCCACCCCAAGAGGCACGC
>DASVGE010000154.1:0-33975 GCA_036379695.1 Pyrinomonadaceae bacterium
AAAGCGGTGCCAAGGCACCGCACTCCAAGGAGGCGACCTAACCTTCATAACTTTGTGCCTCCTTGTGGCTTCATATTTGCTCAAGCCCTCAACTCTACAGATGAATCTCCGATGAAGCTTCGCCACCAATAGGTCCGCGCGGCCCGCCAAAACAAACTCAAGATACAGCTTCGATTATTGAGGGAAAAAATTCTATGAATATCAGAAATGCTATGCGGCAGTGGCAGGCAGTCTGCTGCGCCGCAGTGGTCGTGCTGATCGCCGTCTCGGGCGCGCACGCTCAAACGTCGCCACCCCCGACGACGTGCGAGCGGACGGTTAAGGCCGATGTGATCGCATTGGACCAGGCCTTGATTTATAACCGTCTCGGCGTGATCAACCCCGCGGGTATGATCTATGCACTGAAGCGCGATGTCGTCGCTATTGATCCCGCGAAGGGTTTAGTTGCCGGTAACGTACAACTGCGTCCCGGCAAGCGCCCGCGCCCGATCGCATTGCGCATGAACGTTGGAGACTGTCTCCAGATCAACTTTACCAACCTGCTGGCGCCCGATCCGGCAGACGTTAATTCATTTGCCGCGAACAACGCGCCCGCTACGCGCACTGCTTCAACGCACGTTATGGGTTTGAGCCTCGTCGGCTCGATTGCGTCTGACGGTTCGAACGTCGGACAGAACCAGAGCAGTCTTGTTAACCCAGGCGCGTCGGCCACGTACACCTACTTCGCGCAGCGCGAAGGCAACCACCTGCTTTATTCAACCGCCGCCACGACAGGCGGTGAAGGCGATGGTGGCTCGCTCGCGATGGGTCTCTTCGGTTCAGTCAACGTCGAGGTAAAAACCGCCGAGTGGTATCGCTCGCAGTTAACTGCCGAGGAGTTGGCAATGGCAACCGAGAAGAACGCGGATGGTACGCCGAAGAAGACCGCGGCCGGACATCCGATTCTCAACTACGACGCCGTTTATCCAGAGGGACATCCCCGCGCCGGTCAGCCGATCGTGAAGATGCTCGATGCAAACAACAACATCGTGCACACGGATCTGAACGCCGTTATCACCGGTCCGAACAAAGGTCGCTTCCCAGCGGGCACTTATCGTCCCAACGCCGTGGAACCGGATCGCGATCAGCCGTTCCGCGAATTCACCGTCGTCTATCACGACGAGATCAAAGCCATCCAGGCATTCCCGCAGTTTGAAGATCCGGTTCTTTCGCACACGCTCTACAGCGTGAAAGACGGTTTCGCTATCAACTACGGCACCGGCGGCATCGGCGCGGAAATTCTCGCCAACCGTCTCGGCGTCGGCCCGATGGCCAACTGTACTGAATGTAAGTATGAAGACTTCTTCCTGTCGGCGTGGGCCGTAGGCGACCCGGCGCAGATCGTCGATGTCCCGGCCAACACGACCGACGGCAGCGGCAACTTGATCAAGGGTGCGAAGGCGACGAAGGTCCTCTTCCCGGATGATCCGTCAAACGTTCACCACAGTTATCTCAACGACCACGTCAAGATGCGTGTGGTCCATGCTGGTCCGAAAGAGCACCACATCCACCACTTGCACGCACACCAGTGGTTGAATACTCCCGACAGCGACAACTCCAGCTATCTCGATAGCCAGGCATTTGGACCAGGCTACTCGTTTACGACCGAGATCGCCCACGGTGGCTCGGGCAACCGCAACAAGACCCCGGGCGACTCGATCTTCCACTGCCACTTCTATCCGCACTTCGCACAAGGCATGTGGGAAATGTGGCGTACGCACGATGTTTTCGAAGAAGGCACACAGCTCGACGGCGATGGCCGTCCGGTCGCAGGTGCGCGTGCACTGCCTGACGGTGAGATCGACAAGG
This sequence comes from Pyrinomonadaceae bacterium, assembly GCA_036379695.1. Taxonomy (GTDB): domain Bacteria; phylum Acidobacteriota; class Blastocatellia; order Pyrinomonadales; family Pyrinomonadaceae; genus PSRF01. The sequence continues at coordinate 1,849 of DASVGE010000154.1, forward strand.
GCACTCCGATTCCCGCGCTCGTCCCGTTGCCGACAATCGCGATGGCTCCGATGCCAACCGCGGAATTCAAGGGTTATCCGTTCTACATTCCCGGCGTCGCCGGACACCGTCCGCCACACCCACCGCTCGACACGATCGACGATGGTGGTCTGCCGCGTCACGTTATCGTCGGCGGCGAGGCCGAAAGTGTTGAGACTCGTCTCGACTTCAACAAGGAAATCCTGGTCGCTGATGCGAAGGCGATCCCCGAAACGGGAACACCTGAAGAAGTCACGGCGATGAACTTCCACGCGCAGAAGCAGGTCGCGACATTCCGTCCGGACGGCACCGCTGCCAACTTCGCGCTGAACGGTCTACCGCCAAAGCCGGGTGCGCCGTTCGCCGATCCCTGCCGTGACGACGCCGGTAACGCCGTCGGTCGTCCACGCTTGTATAAAGGCGCAGCGATTCAGCTTGATCTCAAGTTGAACAAAGCAGGCTGGCACTTCCCGCAGTCGCGCATTCTGGCGCTGTGGGGCGACGTTGCTCCGACCCTGTCGGGCGCGCGCGCGCCGGAGCCACTCTTCTTCCGTGCCAACACAAACGACTGTATTACGTTCCAGCACACGAACCTGACACCGCACATCTACGAGCTCGACGACTTCCAGGTGCGCACGCCGACCGACATCATGGGTCAGCACATCCACCTCGTGAAGTTTGACGTGACCTCGTCAGACGGCGCGGGTAACGGTTTCAACTATGAAGACGGCACGTTCGCTCCGGGTGAAGTGCTCGAGCGCATACATGCCATCAACGCCGGCGGCGGTTTGCAGGCTTTCAACAGCACGACGAAGTCTCAGCTCGAAGCCAAGCCGCATCCGTTCTTCGGCACTCTCGGTGCACAGACAACCGTGCAGCGCTGGTTTGCTGACCCGACCCTGAATCTGGCGGGCAAGGATCGCACGCTCGGTACTGTCTTCTCGCACGATCACTTCGGACCTTCGACGCACCAGCAGGCAGGTCTTTATTCCGGTCTCGTGACGGAGCCCGAAGGTTCTATTTGGAAACACAATGAAACCGGCCAGGTGCTCGGTGGACGCTTCGATGGTGGTCCAACGACGTGGCAAGCGGTCATTCAGACGCAAAACGCTGCGGACAGCTATCGCGAGTTCCTGCTCGAGTTTGCCGATTACACGCTGGCTTACAAAGCTGGTGGTGGCGTCAACGGCGCCGGCCATCCGATTCCGGATCCGGCGAACGCTATCAACCCGCCGGCAAGAGAAGAAGCGGCTCTGCCGATCAACATCCAGAAGGCTGAACAGTGCCCGGGCGGCGTACCGCTCCCGTGTCCTGAAGCAGTCTCGGCTGCTGACCCCGGCACGATGACGGTCAACTATCGCAACGAGCCTGTCGCCCTGCGCGCGCAGGATCCAGCGACCAACACGCAGGCCGCGGGCGACGCGGGCGATCTCTCGCACGTCTATCGTTCCGATATTACGCGTGCGAACCCTGATCTCAATCAACAACCTGGTTTCTATCCGGCGTTGACTGGCGGTCTCCAGGGTGGTGATCCGTTCACCCCGATGATGCGCGCCTATGAAGCTGACAAGGTGCAGGTTCGCATTCTCGTCGGTGCACACGAAGAAAGTCACAACTTCAACATCCACGGTCAGAAGTGGCTCTACGAGCGCAGCGATCCGAATTCGGGTTACCGCAATTCCCAGTCGATGGGCATCTCCGAGCACTTCGAGTTCGAGCTGCCGGGTATTTCGGCAGTTAAGGGAAATCTCCCGTTTGCCGATTACCTGTACCAGCCGGGCGGTTCCGTGGATAACCAGTGGAACGGTACGTGGGGACTCTTGCGCGCTTACAATGGCGGCGTCGGTCTCCAGCCTGACCTTGTTCCATTGCCGAATAACTCGGATGGTAAAGTAAACGTCTCCAACAATGGTGATTTCAGCGGCATGTGCCCGAAGAATGCGCCGAGCCGCAAGCTCAGCGTGGCGGCGGTTGCTGCGACCGATGTTCTGACCAACGGTACGCTGGTCTACAACAATCGCACTAACCAGGGCGGCGTGCTGCACGACCCGACGGCGATTCTCTACGTTCGCAGCACCGATATCGACTCCAAGACCGGAAAGCTCAAGGCCAATGTTCCGGTTGAGCCGCTCGTGTTGCGAGCCAACGCCGGTGACTGTGTCGAGCTGACGTTGGAAAACAAGCTGCCCGCAAACCTTCTTGACCTCGCCGGCTGGAACACCGTGCCGATGATCGTCGAAGGGTTCAACGCGAATCAGGTGAAGCCTTCCAATCACGTTGGTCTCCACCCGCAGCTGGTTGCGTACGACGTGACGACGAGCGACGGTGCGAACGTCGGTCTCAACGTTCAAAACAACATTGACCCGCTCACGGGACAACCGCAGAAACAGACGGTCGCTCCGGGTCAGGTCATTAAGTACAAATGGTACGCTGGTGATGTTCGCTCGAACGGCACGTCGCTGGTGGCGACGCCGGTTGAGTTTGGCGCCACCAACCTGATCTCGTCAGACCCGATCAAGCACTCGAACAAGGGCGCGATTGCTTCGCTCATCATCGAGCCGCAGGGTGCGACCTGGATTGAAGACACGAACTCGCGCGCGCAGGCGACCGTCAGCAAGACCGACGGCACGTCGTTCCGTGAATTCGTGCTCCAGTTCCAGACTGACATCAACCTGCGTCGTAGTGAGTTGTCGGGTGATGCGGCGGCAGTGCCGAACGTGGCGGGTGAAGAGGATCCGGAAGACTCCGGTCAGAAGGCCCTCAATTACCGCACGGAGCCGATGTGGAAGCGCCTGGGCTACGAGCCGGATCTACCGCTCGAGCAGACTCGCGCATTCGACTACACCAACTCGCTGTCAAACGCACAGGTTGGCGGCGACCCTGTGACTCCTGTGTTCACGGCGAAAGCTGGAACGCCTGTTCGCTTCCGCGTGCTCAATTCGAATGGCCACGCGCGCAACAACGTGTTCCAGGTTCACGGTCACATCTGGCAGCAGGAGCCATACATCAACAACTCGACCCAGATCGGCAACAATCCACTCTCTGAGTGGAAGGGCGCCCAGCAGGGTCACGGCGCTTCGAATCACATGGACGCAGTCCCTGTGAACGGCGCCGGTGGCGCACGTGCTATCACGGGCGATTATCTCTACCGCACCCAGTCGTCGTTCCAGTTTGACAACGGGCTGTGGGGCATCTTCCGCGTGACCCAGTAACGCTGAATTAGCCACAAAGAGGCACAGAAGGCACGAAGGTGAAGAACCTTTTGTGCCTTTTGTGCTTTTTTGTGGCTTCATTTTTGGTGATCCACGCTGTGGCAAAGCTCGTCGTAGTTGTTCCACTGCGGAACACATGTTTTCGGCTGATCTCGTCGTTTTCGAGCATTTGCGAAGAGGCACGGTGGTTGCTCAAAGGAGGGCGCGCACCAAAGCAATGTTCCCGATAGTTAATACTGCGCTAATCCACCAAAGATGAAGGAAGATATCAAATCGATGATGAAGAAAATTTCGTTTGCCGCAATCATATGCGCGCTCGCTCTGTTCGTCGCTGCCCCGTTGGCTCACGCGACGACTGTCACTGAAGTTCAGGCGATGATCGCCTCTCTGAGAACAAAGACCGAAGGCGTAGTCATCACGGGTAAGTCTGCCGAGAAAGATCGCGCCGGCCTGCTCGTTAAACTCAACGAAGCCACTCTCAAAGTGGACCAGGCGAAATTCTGCGACGCCGTCGTGAAGCTCAACGACTTCAAGGTCAAGGTCAACCAACTGATCGCCGCCGGCAGAATCAACCAGGACCCCGCCGTCGGTACCACCGGGCAGGAGCTTCTGAACGACGCCGATGCGATCATTGCGGCTCTTAACGAACTCCAGACGCAAAGCACCGGCGCACCCTGCGCTCTCTAAACAAGTCAGAACTGCGAACGCGGCCTGCCCATCAAAGTTGTCCAGGGCCGGCCGCCCTCGCAATCATCCATCACACAGCTTCACAACAGAATAAGAGAATAGCCATGAACCCACTCGTGGATTCGATGTCCCCTGACTCGAAACAGTCGTACCAAACTACCGATCTGACGTTAACCAGTTTTCTGCGCTGCCGCGGCTTTGCTATCGAGAACATCAAGCAGAACAACGGCCGCACACTTTTCATTTTTCAGGAGTCGCCTGAACTGCGCCGCGCGATTCTCGACTACGCCAACGATGCAGCCGTCTCTGTCCGATCTTTCTGCAGCACGATGCGCGATCTGAAAGCGATCACTCGCGTGTTGATATTTTTCGTTGCCACACTCGCGAGCACAAACTCCGGCCTGGCCCAGCAAAAACCCGCGCTGCAGAAGATCGAGCGCGAAGGTGTCGAGGTTGAGTTCACCATCGAGCCGGTCAAAGAACCGGGAAAGACCTCCGAGCTGATGGAGGCAAAAGAAGCCGTTGTCCGTTTCAAGATTCAAGACAAAGCGACTAAGACTCCGCTCTCGGGAGTGAAGCCCGCCGTCTGGCTGACACAGCGCGGCGAGAACATCACCGATGAGAAGCAGTGCCGCGAAAAAGTCCAATCGTTTCTCCAGGGCAGTCTTCGTTCACGTCCCGACGTGGATCTGAATGCCTACTACCTGCTCGCACTAAATACGGAAGCCAACATCTCCGTCATCGATCCGCTGCTTGGTTTTGGCTCGAGCAAACTCCTGACGCTCGTGATGCTGAAGAGCCCGGGTGAAGACTGGGTGCAGAAGGCCAGCGACGAGAAGCTTTTCGTCAGCATGCCGCTCGTAAACCAGGTGGCCGTCGTCGATACCAATACGTGGAAAGTCGTCGCCAATATCGATACGGGCGCGAAGCCGGCGCGCGTGCGGTTGCAACCCGACGAGAGATACCTGTGGGTTGGCAACGACGCGGGCGTGACGGTGATAGATACCGCCACGTTGAAAGCGGTGGGCCAGGTGGCAACTGGAAAGGGCCGTCATGAGCTTGAATTCAGCAGCGACAACCGGTTCGCATTCGTTACCAACGAGGACGAGGGCACGCTCTCGGTTGTCGACATTCAAAAACTCGCAAAGGTCAAAGATCTCAAGACCGGTGCTCCGGCCACCTCGGTCGCTTTTTCGACTATCGCCAACGCGCTTTATGTTGTGAACGGCACTGATGGCAGTATCACCGTCGTAGACACGCGCAGTCAGGAAATTGCGACGCGTATTCAAGTGAAGCCCGGGATCAAGAACGTGCGCTTCGCGCCGGGCGGGCGTTGGGGCTTCGTGCCAAACCCAAAGGAGAACGTCGTCTACGTTTTCGATGCTTCGACAAATCGTCTTGCGCACACGATCAGCGTAGACAAAGGTCCCGATCAGGTCGCTTTCACCGGCGCGTTTGCCTATGTGCGCTCGACTGGTTCGACTGAAGTCAGCATGGTCCGGCTCAGCACGTTGACGGGCCAACCCGACATCACTAAATTCCCCGGCGGACAGAACGCGCCTGAAGAAGCGTCGATCGCGAACAGCGGCGACGTCATCGTGCCTGCTCCCGAAGGAAACTCGGTCCTCGTCGCCAACCCTGCCGATCGCATCATCTATTACTACTCGGAAGGCATGGCGGCTCCGATGGGTAGTTTTCAGAACTACCGTCGCAAACCGAGCGCCGTGATGGTGGTCGATCGATCGCTGCGCGAAACCGCTTCGGGCGTTTACACCACCACGACCAAGTTGCCGAAGAGCGGCATTTACGACGTCGCCTTCCTGCTCGACTCGCCGCGCCTGACGCACTGCTTCACTGCCGAGGCGAAGCCGAATCCGGATGTGCCGCGTGAAAAACAAATCGCGATCCGACTGGAGTACCTGAACAAGGATAACCAGCTACCGGTCGCGGCAAACTACAAGCTTCGCTTCAAAATCGTCGACAACACGACGCTCAAAGCGAAGAGCGATCTGAAGGACGTGCGCGTGTTGACGTTGCTGTCGTCGGGAACCTGGCAGAACCGCGACTTCGCCCGGTCGGTCGGCGACGGTGTTTACGAACTTGACATAAAGGTTCCGCAAACAGGAGTGTATTTCATCTTCGTCGAGAGCCGTTCGCAGGGAGTGACTTTCCGGCAACTGCCCTCCCTGACGTTACAGGCTGCAGCGACAAATTCAGCCACGGATGCCACGGAAAAAATCCGCTGATTTTCCGTGTAAATCCGTGGCTAAAAATCTGAGGAAAAAGATATGTACCTGAAGATAATTCTCGCCGTGCTTGTTTGCGCGCTCGCATTTGTTCCTGCCTACGCGCAGACGCCGCACCACGACCATCAAACGCCAAAGACGCAAACAACCGAAGTAAAGAGAATGAATATCCCCGACATCGAGCTCCTCGACCAGAACGGGCGGAAGATTCATTTCTACACCGACCTGGTCAAAGGCCAGACAGTCGTTATCAATTTCATCTTCACCACCTGCACGACGATCTGCCCGCCGCTCGGCGCCACGTTCGCACGCGTGCAAAAGGAACTGGGCGACAAAGTCGGTCGAGAAGTTCGCTTCATTTCGATCAGCGTCGATCCGGCGACTGACACTCCCGAACGGCTCAAAGCATGGGGCGCAAAATTTCACGCCGGTGAAGGTTGGACCTTTGTCACCGGAAATAAGCCGCAGGTTGACGAACTGCTCCGCGCCTTGGGCGCATCGTCCGCGCGTCGCGAAGATCATTCGCCGACTGTAATCATCGGCAACGATGCGCACGGCGCGTGGACGCGTACTTACGGCTTAGCCAATACCAGCAAGTTAGTGCAAATCATCAACGACACGATCGCAGGTAAGACTGCTACCGCCGCAGAGGTTAAATAAATGACACGACAAGTTTTCATACTAACTATCTTGGTAGTTGCTGTCTTTTCGAAGACAGACAACTGCCTGGCCCAGGCGCGTGCTGGGGGGCGGGCGCCGGGTCAGGACTCTACGCAGCAAGCCAAACCTGAGGCGCCACCCGCGCCGCACGATCATTCGCACATGACGAAGACTACGGAAAAGTCTTCGCCGGCAGAGAAGTACTTCACCGACGTCGAACTGATCAATCAGGACGGCAAGAAAGTGCGTTTCTACTCGGACGTACTCAAGGGCAAGACGGTCGTCGTCAACGCCTTCTTCACCACGTGCACTTCGGTGTGTCCGCCGATGAACCGCAACATGGAGAAGATTCAGGAAGTTTTCGGTGAACGCGTCGGTCGCGACGTTTTCCTCGTTTCGATCACGGTCGATCCGGAGGTTGACACGCCCGCGCGGCTGAAAGAGTACGCGCAGAAGTTTCACGCCGGCCGGGGTTGGATTTTTCTAACCGGAAAAAAAGAGAACCTCGATTGGGCGCTCTACAAGCTGGGCCAGTACGTCGAGAAGAAAGACGATCACAAAACGATCTTCATCATCGGCAACGAACCGACCGGATTGTGGAAGAAAGCGTTCGGCATGGCGAACGTCGCCGAACTCGTGCAGGTTGTCGAAAGCGTCGTTAACGACAAAGGCAACGCCACCAAATCGAAATGAAAATCCGGGTTTTACTTTTGTTCAGTGTTCTGCTGGTGAGTTCCGTTGCTTACGCTCAACTGACTGACAGCGAGCGACGCGGCAAGGCACTCTATTTCCGAGGTGAAAGCGCTTCGGGAAAAGAGATCACGGCGCTGCTCGGCGATTTTGACGTGCCGGCGTCGACTTTGAACTGCGCCGGCTGTCACGGTGTTCGTGGTGAAGGCAAAACCGAAGGCGGCGTGACGGCGGGAAATCTGATCTGGACCAATCTCGTCAAAGCCTATGGCCACACGCATCCATCGGGGCGGAAGCATGGCGCGTTTGATGAAATGCTGTTTACACGCGCCCTTGTCCAGGGTGTGGACCCGGCGGGGAACGAATTAGCGAAGGCGATGCCGCGTTACCGGATGTCGCAGGAAGACGTCGCCGATCTGATCGCGTATCTCAAACGCATCGAAGGTGACCGTGATCCGGGCCTGACGGAAACAAGTATTACCGTCAGCACCATCCTGCCGAAAGACGGTGCGCTCTCCGAGATCGGCAAGGCGATGAAGGATGTGTTAACCGCCTACTTCGCAAACGTCAACGACAAGGGCGGGATCTACAACCGCCGCATCGAGCTGAAAACGATCGACGCGGGTTCTGACGCAGCGACGACGGCGGCGAACGTCAGAAACCAGATCGAAAAGGGAGAGGTTTTCGCGATTGTCGGCGGGCTGAGCGCCGGCGCCGATAAAGAGCTGGCGGCAGTGACGCGTGACATACCTTTCATGGGACCAGTCACCCTCCTGACGCAAAACAGCGCGCAGGACAATCGCAATCTCTTTTACCTGTTGCCCGGTGCGAGTCAACAAGCGCGCGCGCTCGTCAACTTCGCAGCTAAAAAAAACGAGTTGAAAAAGTCGCGGCTTGCAATCGTCCACTCCGGGAACGAACTGGCGCTTGCGGCTGCGGCTGCGATCGAGGACGAAGCCCGCAAGCTCGGATGGACTTCCGTTACCAAAAGAACTCTTTCAAGCGAACGTTTCGATGCGGCGGCGACAGTCACTGCGCTAAAAGCGGAAGGCGCTGAATCCGTGTTCTTTCTCGCCGCCGGGGACGGCGAGGCGGAGTTCATCAACGCCGCTGTAAGCGCGAACTGGACTCCGCACATCTTTCTTCTCGGCGCACTTACAGGCAGAAGTCTGATCAATGCGGTGCCTGTGAGTTTTAAGGATCGTGTGTTCCTTTCGTTTCCGACTGTGCCGACTGACGTCGGACCCGAAGGGCTCGCCGAATTACGTGCGCTGGAAGAGAAGTACAAGTTTGCGCCGGGACACACGTCCGCGAAGTTGAACGCTTTCGCGGCCGCTAAGATCTTCACGGAAGGCTTGAAGCGTGCGGGAAGAGAGTTGAGCCGCGAAAAGCTCATCACCGCGCTCGAAGGTCTTTACGAGTACGACACCGGCGTGACGCCGAACATCACCTTTGGACCAAACCGTCGCGTAGGCGCGATGGGTGCTTACGTCCTTTCGATTGATCCCGCGAAGAGAGAATTCGTCTCGAGCGGCTGGGTCAGTAACAACAACTAAATCTCTGATAGATGAAATGGAACCTATGAAGAACCTTTTATTCGCCCTTCTACTAATGTTTGCGATGAGTGTGCCCCTCGCTGCACAGGCAGTTGACTGTGGGTGCGAGGACAAGCCACTGCCGGAAATACTCGGCGTGGTAAATGGAGTGAAGATCACGAAGCAGGATTTGAGCCCGGAAACACGAGCGCGTGTGGAACAGTTGCAGCGTCAGGTCGTCGATGCGCGCCAGCGTGAGCTCGATTTGCAGATCGATTCGTTACTGCTGGAAAGCGAAGCGAAGAAGCGAGGAGTTAGCCCGTCGCAAGTCATTAAAGACGACGTGATTGCCAGGGTCCAACAGCCGACCGAAGCCGAGGCGCAGGCGTTTTACGACCAGAACAAGTCGAAAATTCAAGGGGAGTTCAAGGATGAGAAAAACAACATCCTCGAATTTCTCCGCTATCAAAAGCAGCAGGAACAGGCGCAAAAGCTTGCCGAGCGGCTGCGTGCTGCGGCCCAGGTCAAGGTTCTCGCCAAGCCAACGGCGCCCGCTGCGACCGCCGCTGATCGCGCGCGCGTGTTGGCAGTCGTCAACGACAAGCAGATCACGATGGGTGATATCGAAAACAGTTTGCGCCCGCTGATTTTCAATGTTCAGGAGCAGGTTTACGCTCTGCGTAAGCAGGACCTCGAACTGAAAATCAACGACACGCTGCTGTCGCAGGAAGCACAGAAGAAAGGCGTCACCACACGTGCACTGCTCGATACAGAGGTGAGCGCGAAAGCGGCGCGCGTGACGGATGCCGAGGCGCAGGCGTTTTATAACGAAAACAAGGATCGGATCAGTGGCGACTTCGCACAGACCAAGCCTCAAATCGTTCAGTACATGCAGGAGCGCAAGGAGCAGGAAGCGACGCTTGCATTCGCCGGGCAGTTGCGACGCGCGTCGAAGATTGAGACCAATCTTACTGCGCCTGAGTCGCCGGCTTTCGCGATTACCACAGACGATCAACCGGTGAAGGGAACTGCTAACGCGTTAGTCACCATCGTTGCATTTACTGACTTCGAATGCCCGAGCTGTGCGCGGCAGCATCCGGTTCTCGATCAGATCGTGAGCGAGTTTGGCGATCGGGTGCGACTGGTTGTGCGCGACTTCCCGCTTTCACAACATGCCAACGCGCGCAAGGCTGCCGAAGCCGCGGAGGCCGCGCGCGAGCAGGGTAAGTACTGGGAATATGCAACGGTACTTTTCCGTAACCAGTCGGCGCTCGGCGTTGACAAGCTGAAACAGTACGCGACGGAAGTCGGTCTTGACCGCGCTCGCTTCGACGCGTCACTCGACAGCGGCAAGTTCTCGGACAAGATCCAGCGCGATCTCATGGAGGGACGTAAGCTCGGCATCAACGGCACCCCCACGCTCTACATCAACGGCAAGCGCATGTCCGACAACTCCTACGCCAGCCTGAAATCCGCCATCGAAACAGCTCTAAAAGCACAGGCAAGCTTGAGAAACGAGAAATAGATTATTAGCCACGGATTTACACGGATAACCACGGATCAGTTCAAGTTGAATCCGTGTTTATCCGTGTAGTCCGTGGCCGAAATACGTAGACGATCAAAGCTATCGATGCTGCCAGCAACAGTGGTGAGGTGTACACGCCAGGCATTAACTTGCCCATGTAAATCGAGTGGCCGATGTGGAATAACCCATTGCTAAGCAAGACGACCGCAAACACATGCGATATCGGACGCATGGCCCATCGTCCCTTCCAGACGAACCATGACGCCGCGGTCAACGAAACGACCGCGAAGATCAGGAGTGACAGAAAGATCTCAAACGTGAAAGTCGGCAGTAAGATCTCCATTAAGCGATAGGGATACCGCTCGTGAATCGCGCGAACAGTCGGGTTGTACCAGTCGAGCCAACCCGTCAACGCCTCATCAGCAACGTGGACCGCCAGCGCGCCACACAGAGCCATCCACGCCAGCCAGTGACGTCGCCGCAGACGAAGACGACTCTCCATCTACGGCTGAGCCTTCGCTTTCTCGATCATCTCTACCGCTTTTTTCATCCACTCTTCGCCATCACCACCGAAACCAATCCCTTCAAACACCAGCTTGCCATCAACACTGATCACCCAGTTGCGCGGGATGCTGTTAACGTTATTCCCATCGGCATACTCCTGGGCCAGCAGCACAGGGAACGTGTACTTGTTCTCTTTCATGAACGGCTCCACCTTGCCGATCTCCTGGTCAGTGTTCAGCGTCAGCACCAGCACGTCAGTCCGGTCTTTTAGTTTTTCCCTGAGCTTTTGCACATACGGCAACTCTTCGCGACAAGGCCCACACCACGTCGCCCACAGGTTGATAAAGGCGACTTTGCCTTTCAGATCTGCCAGCGACCAGTTCCGGCCCTGCAAGTCAGTGAGTTCAAAAGCGGCAAGGGGCGTGTTCTTCGAATCCCAACTCAGAATTTCAGCCGTCTCCATCTTGTTCTTCGAACTTTCGTGACGCGCAAGAAAAGCACTCCACCCTTGATCGGTGCCGCCTAATTCTTTCCACAGGCGTTCGGCGCTCTCCGTCACTTCATCTTTCTTGCCTGACTTCGGTGTTGAGCGCTGCCCCCAGAAGAGCATTACGGTTTGATACGCCGTCAACGCATCGAGCTTGCGCTGCTCGATCTCGGCAACTTTGCCCGCAGCCGCCCAGTAAACAGTCTGATCGCTGGCATACATTCTTTTCTGCGCGTCATTCTTAGGCGGCTCTTTTGGTTTTACGACGTCAGCTAATTGTGCAAGCACTTCACGCGCCTTGTCGGGCTGCTTCAATCGCGCGTAAGCCTGCGCCAGCAATGGCCAGGTGTCCATGCGGACATACCTGAGATTGGCGCCTTCGGGGAAGTCTTCGTTGCGCGGGTAAAGATCAGAAGTCTCCTGGTTCTTTTCGATTCGTTCGATTCCTTCAAGACCTTTTTGAAGCATCGCCGGAATCGTTTCCAGCCGGTACCCATGTTTGAGGTAGAACCGCGCTACGCTGTTTTCAAGTGGAGGAAGTGAGTACCCGGTCGAACGATCGTGGGCTTTGTCATAAGCGATGTAGGCAGCCTCGACGTCGGCGGTGGTCGATACTTCTAGTTCGATCACCGAACGTAAGCGCGTCGACAGGATGTAATCATCATCAGGCCATTGCTTAAGCCACTCATTCGTTTCCTGCACTACTGCCCGGTCGTACGCTTGTTTCTCTGCATCTGAACTTTCAAACTTCGGACGTGGGTGCTTGTCGTAGAAACGCGTCTGAACGATATTTCGTGCCGGCCAGGATGACGGCATCCGCCGCAGGATTTCCTCTTCTGCAAACTGCTTACCCGCTGTGTCTGCGATCTGCTTGTAACCTGCTTGTAGTGCCCGCAGGCGTTCCTCACTGTTTAGATCCCCGGCGCGCAGGCGTGTTAGATCGGCGACGATTTGCTTGCGCACCTCCGCATGTTCGGGCACCGATTTTACTTTGAACTCGAGTGTCCAGAGTTGGTCCCAATAGATGAGATCCTCGTTAGCGGTTGAAGTTTCAAGATAGGAGCGCAAGCTTTGCGCTGTGCTCTTCATCAGGTCCTTGTCACTGCTGCGTGAGATCAGGCGAAGCGCGTCCATGGATTTTGGACACTTGGAGATCCAGAGCTTGAGGTTCTCCTGGGATTTGTTGGTGTCGCGGAAGTTTGGATAGTTGTAAATTTCCGCCAACTGTAAGTACGTCCAGGGAAAGTCGGGAGCGATCTCGGCAAGTTTGTTGGAAAGTGCGATCGCTTCTTTTGTGTTCCGCCCTATCAGCAAACGACTGTAAAGATAGACAGCGACTGGATCGCGTGGGTTCTTCTCCATTTGTTCCCGATAGTCGGCGAGCAGAGGTTTCATGTCCACTAACAGCGGACTGCGCTGAGCATCCTGGTAACGCCGCAGTACGTGGAAGTCGCCGGGGTATTTCTTCAGTAACTCCTGCAACATTGCGATCTGTTGTTTGTGCCAGACCTTAAAAGGAACTTTTTCGTGAACAATGTTGTTGACCTTTCTAATCTCGTCTTTCACAGCGGTGCTTGCCGCGCAGTAGTTTCCGGCGCTTTGGGCGGCGGTAAGGTTTGGTAGAAGTAAAAGACAGAGTATGGGAGCGACTCGGAACGCGGAAAGCGGTGATCCAGGCTTCATAACCGATCTCCTTAGGCGAGGTTCTCGTGTTTACACGCAAGAATATACTCCAGGTTCCACGTCAGGGTGGAGTAAACTGCGTCGAATGACATACGTCTTTTTAGTACAGTTGTCCACCAGATTACACAGATTGAATAAATAAATCTGTGCAATCTGTGGATAAAAGATCTCAACTCAGATCTTCCCAGGTTTCATGTACAACTCGTCAATCTTTGTGTTATAAACGCTGCCCTCGTTTCGTCTTCCCCCACGAAAAAACTATTAAGGAGTGATCTCATGCTTGTCAGAATAAGTACCCTCTTCTTCGTGTTGTGTTTCGTCTTTCTCGCCACACCATTAGTCGCTTCCGCGCAGTCCGGAACCGCCAACGGTACATTCAAATTCATCATGGAAGATCAATTGTTAAAGGCGTTCGATTTTGACGCTCACAGCAGCGAGCGCGGCGGCGCCACAGGTTTTATGAATTTAACCGACGAAGCGAAAATCGAGTTCCAGGACGTCGATGGCACTGGCGACGTTCCAAGGGAAGAGCCCGTCCCATTTTTCATGAAGGCCGACTTTGAGACGATGACCATCGAGAAGAACAGGGCAGTGATTAACGGAGTCGTGCGCGACTCGAGTTATCGCAGCTATATCGGAAAATTCGTTCAGTTGGTGGTCGAAGACGGAATCGAAGCGCCTGACAAATTCGTCTGGTCGTTTTGCGCGCCGGAGCCCGGCGGATGGATACCAGAGGATGCGGAAGTTCCCGGCGATCGGGGAGCATTCCTGAGCTGGTGGGCTACTGACGCCGAGCGGAAAGACGACGTAGGAATACCATCACCCAACCTGATTCCAGGTACCCTGAAGAGCTGTAAAGTGCATCCACTTCAAGCGTACGACTTCGCCACCTTTCTTAAGGGCGAAGGGTCAATCACAATCCGGTAGTAATCAACGCCGGCCTTGCGGGTAGATTCGGGCGGCCCAACCGCCGCCCGGCGCCAGTTTGATCGTTAGCTTTTTGCTGCGGTCAATATTACTGACGACTGCCTTGTAGTCGTGACCCATCCGGTCTGCGTTTGGGCCATCCTCGTAAGCCGCCACCTGGAAGCGTCCCGCCGGCAGGAATGAAAAATCGATGTCCAGCGTTCTGCTGGTCCAGTCAGTCATCGCTCCGATATACCAGTCCTGACCTCTGCGACGAGCGATGACAACGTAATCACCGAACTGCGCCGCGAGCACTCGCGTCTCATCCCACACGGTTGGAACAGGTTTCAGAAACTCCATCACTTCCGGTTCGCGCAGATAGTGTGACGGAGAGTCGGCCAGCATCTGGAGCGGCGCTTCGTAGACGACGTACATGGCAAGTTGATGAACTCGCGTGCCCATGCTCATCGGCCTTTCGAAGATCGCGGCGAAGTTTCTTTCCTGACCGCTGTTCACCATGGCGCCGGGCGTGTAATCAAGCGGACCCAGTAGCATGCGCGTGAACGGCAGGGTTACGTTGTGCTCGGGGTTAGCAAATTTGCTCCACTTGTTTTGCTCGAGACCGCGTACGCCTTCGACGTTCACGAGGTTGGGCCACGTACGCGTCATCACCGCCGGTCGAATAGCACCATGAAAATCAACCAGCATCCGGCGACGAGCCGCTTCGCGACAAACTTTGTGATAGAAGTTCATTACCGGCTGATCGTCGCGTTGCATGAAGTCAATCTTCAAACCTTTCACGCCCCACTTTTCAGCCTGGTTGAAGGCCGCGTCAAATTGATCATCAAGCGTCTTCCAAACCATCCACAGGATGATGCCGACGTTTTTCTTTTTGCCGTAGGCGACTAACTCTTCGACATCGATCTCAGGTGCGACGGTGAGCAGGTCGCCGAGCTTGTACCAGCCTTCATCGAGGATCACATACTCGATACCGTAACGCGATGCGAAGTCGATGTAGTGTTTGTAGGTCTGCGTATTGATACCGGATTTGAAATCGACACCGTAAATGTTGTTGGCGTTGTACCAATCCCACGCGACTTTGCCGGGTTTGATCCAAGAGGTGTCTTGAATCTTTGAAGGACTGGCAAGTAGATAGACCAATTGGTTCGTAATGAGATCTGCGTCCTTTTCAGCGATGCTGAGGATGCGCCAGGGGAAGGTACGCGTACCCTTTGTCTGCGCGATATAGTCAGCCTTTTCCGTAACCTCCAAATCGCGATCGCTGTTCTTACGCAGAGCTTCTTTGAGCGGATACGGGGGAAACGTCGCCTCGAGTGAATTATTGCCCGCGCCTCGCAGCCAGAGCCCCGGATAGTCCTCAACATCCGACTCTGCGATCGCGATCTTCACCCCATTGTTAGCCACCACTACCGCCGGAAGACTGGCCAAATCTGTCGACTTGATCTGCTTCAGTGGGAGATTGAGAAACTCTCTTTCGTTATGAGAGAAAAAACTATCTTCCTTTGGATAGTAGACGTTGTAATCGCCGGCGAAATTCAAGCGAGCTTCTTCGGTGTTAACCTTGGCTTCGTTTAGAGCTAGTGAAGTCTCGAAACGGTAAGCTACGCCTTCGTTAAAGGCGCGAAAGACGATCGTATAGTCGCCCTCCATCTCCAACCTCAGCTCGTTGTAGTGTTCGCGGATACGAATGGACTTCTGCGGCACTGGAGAAACGATTTCTCTATTCTCGCTCCGTTGTTTGTTCGCTCTCACTCTTGGCTGCGCACCAAGGTTCGCGTTATTGATGTTCATCGAGAGCGTGCTGTTCTGAAGGAGCACATTGCCGTTGAGAAGCACGTCGTAGCTGAGACGATCCGCGGCGCGAACTCGCACTTCGATCCTCTGATCCGGCGAGCGCAAGCTGTAGTTTGACTGCGCCATCGTGCTCGCGCTCAGACAGAATAGAAACAGGCCGCAGATAAACACGGATAACGCAGATCGATAAGTGCCGTCACGATTGTCGGCAACCCAAACCTTCGATACGGATGGTTGCGCCGCTACAGATGTTGACAGAAAAAATAAGAGCACAGGCCGATGCTATCGAACGACAGATTCTATGCCTTAACAACTCGCCAGATTAGGTCGCCGTGCGATTTGAGTCAAGATTGAAATTTTTCTACCAATTTCGCTTGGCTGAAATCCGTGACAGCGTCTAAACTGCCGCCATGCTAAACGACTTCTTTTTCGCGTTCCGCACGCTGCGCAAGAGCCCGATATTCACAATCACCGTCATCATCACCATTGCTCTCGCTATAGGCGCGAGCACGGCGATCTTCAGCGTCACTAACGGCGTGCTGCTGCGGAAACTTCCTTACAAAGATCCAGAGCGACTGGTCCTCGCGCGTGGCGATCTGCAGAAACGGAACGTTAAAGACTTTCCCGTTTCCAACGTCGACTTTCTCGACCTGCGCAATGGCGCGAAAAACAGTTTTGAGGATTTCGCCGCCGTCAGTACGTTTCGCTTCACTCTTCCTGGTCTGGACGGCACGCCTGAGCGGGTCCGCGTAGCGTCGGTATCGACTAATTTCTTTCAGATGATGGGTGGGTCGATCATCGCGGGTCGAGACTTTCAGGAGTCTGATGGCACTGCGCAGGCGCCTCCGCCGCCAGCAGCAGCCGGCAATGCGCCTGCGGCTGCGCCACCTCAACCGCCGAACATGGTTATTCTGAGCAACGAATACTTCCAACAGCGGTTCGGCGGAGATCGATCGGTAGTTGGAAAGACTCTTCCAGTGGCAGCTAATTTTGGACCACCGCCAATCATCGTGGGTGTGCTGGCGCCAGGTTTTGAATTGCTGTTCCCACCGAAGTCGAATGTGGAGCAGTTTCCGAGTGTCTGGATTGCGGCCCGCATTCCTTACGACGTAGCCAATCGCAATAACGTGCAGTGGCGCGTTATTGGTCGACTCAAACCGGGTGCCTCGATGGTGCAAGCGCAGGCCGAAGTTGAGACGGTCGCGCAAAAAATTCGCGAAGAGAACACTATCTCGAAGACGGCCGGTCAGTATTTCCAACTTGTACCGATGAAGCAGCATCTTGTGGACGAAGTTCGGCCCACGATTCTTGCGCTCATGGGTGCGGTCATTTTTCTGCTGTTGATTGCGTGTGCGAATGTGGCGAACCTGATGTTGGTGAGAGCTTCAGCACGCGAACGAGAACTGGCTGTTCGGGCTGCGCTGGGTGCGGGTTGGTGGCAGTTAGTTCGACAAACGCTCGCGGAGGCGATCGTCTTAGCTGCTCTTGGAACGGCCATCGGGATCGGCCTTGCCTATTTAGGGATTCGCCAGCTACTCCTGATCGCGCCGGAGAATCTGCCTCGCTTGAATGCGATCGGGATTGATTGGCAGGTGTTAACGTTTTCTGTATTGGCAGGACTGTTGTCTGCCGTGCTATTTGGAATGATTCCCGCGCTTCGCACAGCGAAACCAAACCTCATGGACACACTGCGCGCTGCCGGGCGAAGCGGCGCACTCGGCGCTGCCGGACTGCGTAATGCAGTGGTCGTCGTGGAAGTTGCGCTTGCATTTGTACTGCTGATTGGTTCGGGGCTGATGGTTCGCACCTTCATTAATATTCAACGTGTGAATCTGGGGTTTGATCCGCACGGGCTGTTAACGTTTCAGCTTCTCGGCAACGTCGGCAACACACCACAGGAAAGAGACACATTTAAACGCCAGCTTCGCGAGCAACTCAACGCCATTCCCGGTGTCAAGACTGTAACGGCGTCAGCGCCATTGCCGCTGGCAGGCGGCTTTAGTCCGGTGCGATGGGGCGGAGCCGAAGCTCAAAGCGATCCCAGCAAATTTCAAGCTGCGGATCTTCAGGTCGTTCTGCCCGGGTATTTCGAAGCGATGGGCACGACGCTTCTGACCGGACGCACGTTCACGCAGGACGACAGCAACCCTGATCGAAACCTGCTCATAGTCGATCAGGCACTCGCGGCTAAGGCATTTCCAAATGAGTCTGCGGTGGGCAAGCGAATCCTGTTTCGCGTGCGCACACCTGAGGCTCAATGGGGAGAGATCATCGGAGTGGTGGCCCATCAGCGCAACACATCGCTGGTTGAGCCGGGACGCGAACAAATTTATGTCACCGACGGATATGTAAATCACGGCGCTGCTTCGTGGTGGGCGCTCCGGACGGATGGCGATCCGGCGGCGTTGTCAGGCACTGTACGCGAAGTGGTGCGCAAGATGGGCAAAGAGACGTTTATCAATCAAATGCAACCGATGGACACGCTGGTGACCGCGGCTCAGGCGCAGACACGCTTTTCGCTCCTGCTGATCGGAGTGTTCTCGGCGATTGCAGCGATCCTTGCGGGAGTAGGGTTGTATGGCGTTATGGCAACTTCGGTCCGCCAGCGAACTGCGGAGATTGGCGTACGCATGGCCCTTGGCGCCGCGCCGTCACGCATCTTCCGTCTGATGGTAGGGAAGGGACTCTTCCTGAGTGCGATCGGTATCGGGATCGGCCTGGTCGCAGCGTTCCTACTCACGCGCGTTCTTGCGAGCATGCTCGTCGAAGTCAAACCCACGGACCCCGTGACGTTCGTATCAGTCGCGGCCCTTTTCCTGGTAATCGCGTTTCTGGCTTCGTGGCTCCCGGCGATTCGCGCCGCGGGCTTGGATCCGACTACGGCGCTGCGGAACGAGTAGTTCCTTAGTTACTGAGATTTGAATCGAGCCACAGCTTTATAAATTTGATGTACTCCGGAATGGGCATCATCTTGAGATCATTTCTCGAGTAACCTTGAGCTCTTCGCGTACATAAAAAATCGTAGCTAAATTCGATAAACTTGTCCCAAATGACTGACGGGCTATCTAAGTCTCTCACACCGACCGTTTCGATCAGCCAATGTTGCAAGGCCTGAACCGATCGTTTCGGATCATTGTTATGACTCTTTATGTCTGCCCCGTTTAGGTCGGAAAGCGCCCTCTGAATGTCATATCGTTTCTTCTCGAGGATAAGACTTCGTTTTGTACGTAAATGGTTTTTCGCGATGAGCCGGCATCCATAATCAATTCCTAACTCAAAAGGCATGTTCAATCTTGAGAATTCGTTTGCCTTCTTGGATTTAAGCCGCGACAAGTCATGTATGCTGTATTTGCATTCCTTTATGAGACGGAGAATCTTTTCTATTCTCTGTTCGAGGGAATCTGATTTCTCTGACGCGAGCCGTGGGGTCAATCCAGCATACAGTAAGGTGAAGAGTATGGGACGGAGTAGAGATTTGTATTGTTCGTCAAACGGGCAGTTGATAAATACACTTGCGCGAAATTTATTTAACGCCTTCTTTGTCATGCACGGTGAGGGTTACGACTTAGATACGACTACTACTTCTTCAACTGTGACTGTTCACGTCGAGGGTAAGGCTCTTTAGTGTAGGAAGAGGACCAGCGTACAGTGCCGTCAACGCCGTGAACAACCACTTCACCAAAATCCTTCTTAGCCAATTCGCGAGCCTTGCGGAACGCCTCGCGCTGCGTTGGGTGCACACTCGTAGCACGATTTGCACCCGCACGCTTGACGCGCCAACCGCGCGCCATTGATGAAATAACGTGATACCTAACACTCATGTGTGCAGCGTAGCAGATCACTGATTCGATGAAAAGAAGGATTATGGGTCTCGATCACTTTGGAACTCACTCACGGGGTCGAACCCAGAACAATCGACGATACTGGAACTTACTGCCATGAACGACGTTAGATAACTCATGATCAGGTGGCCCAAGTCTCACGCCGAATGGAACACGTTTCTCATTTACGCCATTCCGACAATCGGAGTTTTGATTGCAGCTCTGGTCTTTTTCATCAGGTTGATTTCCTCAAAGTTGTAAGAGCGGATCTCAGCCGTCGTAAGGTAAACTGAACTCTGAGTGGTGAGCCACAAAAAGGCACAAAACGCACGAAATGATGAGCAGCGCTATTCGGTAGAGCGACCAAGCATCCTCACGGTTTCATGTGTTTCCTGAACTTATATGTCTCTCGTTCTGTAAGCCTCCCGCGATTACAGCCACGAGTTACTAGAGATTTCCGGTTT
This sequence comes from Pyrinomonadaceae bacterium, assembly GCA_036379695.1. Taxonomy (GTDB): domain Bacteria; phylum Acidobacteriota; class Blastocatellia; order Pyrinomonadales; family Pyrinomonadaceae; genus PSRF01. The sequence continues at coordinate 22,102 of DASVGE010000154.1, forward strand.
TTTGGTTAACAAATATTCCCTGGGTGTCAGATGGCCCAGAGACTTGTGTGGTCGTTCTTCGTTGTACTCTTTAAGCCACAGTTCTGTTTGTTCGCGCACTTCCGACAAGCTTTGAAAGACAAACATATCGAGCACCGCTTCACGGTAGCTGCGATTGAATCTTTCGATGAACCCGTTCTGCATTGGTCTTCCTGGCTTGATGAACTCGAGCAGCACGTTATGTTCTTCAGCCCAATCGGCGAGCGTCACAGAGACCAGTTCAGGGCCGTTGTCTAATCTCAGCTTGCGCGGATAGCCGCGCTCAGCGGCTATCCGATCAAGCGTGCGTACTACGCGTGGCGCCGGCAGGTTGAAGTCCACCTCGATCGCCAGGCCTTCACGGTTGCAGTCATCCACCACGTTGAAGGTGCGAAAGCGACGATCACCCCACAAGGCATCACTCATAAAGTCTGCAGACCAACACTCGTTGATTGCTTCAGGCACCACCAGAGGTGAAGGACATCTTGTCGGCAAACGTCTTTTGCCTTTTCGTTTTTTGTTCAGTTTCAGGCTGCAATAAATGCGATAGACACGTTTGTGGTTCCACCCGTGGCCCATCCGACGCAAACGCCTAAACAACTTACCGAAGCCTTGCTCCGGTCGTTGCCACGCCAGCTCCAGTAGTAGTTTGACGATTGGTCCATCACCATTTGGGCGCGGCGCGTAGTGATAGACCGATCTGTCTAGACCTACCGCAGCACAAGCACGACGCTCACTCAATCCATGCTCGGTTTGTAAGACAGCAACTAGCTCGCGCTTCGCCGCTGGCTTCAGAGCTTTTTTGCGATCACATCTTTCAGCGCCCGATTCTCCAGTAACAGATCTGCTGACATCTGCTTCAAGCGCCGGTTTTCATCTTCCAATTCACGCAAGCGCTTGATGTCTGAAGCTTGCATGCCACCGTACTTCGACTTCCACTGGTAGTAAGTCGCATCGCTGATCTCATGCTCGCGACAGACGTCCTTAACGGTCCGTCCGGCTTCTACCGCTTTCAGGATCGCGATGATCTGATGTTCGCTGAATTTGCTCTTCCGCATTGAGGCCTCCTCGCGTCATAGTCGCCCGGAAACCTCTAGTTTTCAATGGCCGTGTTTTAAGGGAGGCTTACAGTTCGACTATTGTCCCGTCCTGCGAATCCGGTGCTAAGGTAAACAGAACAAAAAGGAACGCAAGGATCACGGCTCACACCTCCGGCGTTTCATGCTATGCAGGCTTAAGACGTGATTCAGTGTGAAACTGTTAACATCGAGGCAGATGAGTAACGCGATCCTGGAAGTCATTATTTGTTCTGTTACAGACGCGATCGAGGCGCAGAAGGGTGGGGCGAGCCGTCTGGAGGTCGTCAGGGATCTTGAGCGTGGTGGTCTCACGCCAACAATCCAACTCGTGCGAGCCATAAAGGAGTAGTGGATCTGCCCTTGAGAGTCATAGTGCGCGACAGTGACGGCTATGGAACCAGTGGGATCTGGTTCGTGCGTTAGTTACTGCAACAAGTCCGTCGATTGATAACAGTATATGACTGACGACTTATCACAATACCACCAACCGATCGGAGATCTCTTTCCGAGAGCGGAACATGATGCCTCTCAATTCAGGTTGAGCACGGAGCAAGTTGAGTTTTATCGAGAGCACGGATATCTCGCAGGTATTCGTTTGCTTAACGAAGCGCAGATCGAGGTGCTGCGTCGCGAAGTGCTTGAGTTGGTGGATCCCGAACATCCGGGGAATGGGCTGTTCTATGAGTTCAATTCGAATGAATCGGCCAACCCTGAAGAGATCCTCTTTCATGCTCTCGGCGGTTGGCGCATTCTGCCGGGACTGCACGACGTGCTATGGCATCCAGGCTTCACGGTGCCCGCCTCGCAATTACTCGCAGGCGCCGTGCGATTCTGGCACGACCAGATTTTCTACAAACCGGCACATCATGGCGGCGTAGTGATCTGGCATCAGGATTACTCTTACTGGACCAGGACCCAGCCGATGGCCCACCTCTCATGTTGGATCGGTCTCGACGATTCCACGATTGAGAATGGCTGTGTGCATTACGTGCCCGGCAGTCACAGATGGAACCTTTTGCCTCGCGCTGACTTCGCGAACGACATGAATGCCATACTCGGCGCTCTTACACCGGAGCAGCAACGAGACTTCAAACCCATTGCCATCGAACTGAAGCAAGGCGAATGTTCATTCCATCACCCGCTGATGGTGCACGGTTCGTTTGAGAATCGGAGTAACAATGCTCGCCGGGCGGTCGTTCTGAATGTGTTTCGCGACGGCGTGATTTCCGCGTCCGATGCACCGCCGCTCGAAGGAGTTCCGGCGATACCGACCGGCAAGAGAATGGCCGGCCGGTTCTTTCCACTGCTGTTTGATCCGGGAAAGCCGGAGTGATGAGCCTATGTCTTGAGATCTTGTCCGAAGCAGAGGATGTCCACGATGAAGTATGGTGCAATGAGACGACGTGACTTTACCTCTGTACGCAACAGTACCGAATCCGCTATGGCATGAACCGTACACTTCCCCAGCTCAACTCTGTTTAGGGAATCGACGCGGTTCGGAGAATCCGAACGTCGACCATTATCAAAGCTTTTGCAATTAACCGAACAAAACCTGGCGAATATTGCAACTCGAACAAGGGAAGCCGAGCTGCAATTGATCCTGAACAAAACGCCCTTCATGCTAAACCGCTGCAGCGCGGATCTGCGATACATGTTTGCCAGCGCGGCTTATGGTGAGATGCTCGGACGCTCCGTCGATGAAATTAACGGCAAGTCAATCGTGGAAGTGATGGGAGAAGAGGGATTCGCGACAGTTCTTCCTCATATTCAAAGAGTCCTGCAAGGTGAGACGGTCGAATACGAAACCGAAGTCTCGTTTAGTGGGGTTGGGACGCGTTACCTGCACGTTATCTACACTCCCGAGAAAAATATCCAGGGACAGGTTATCGGGTGGATTGCTTCCATCCGCGATCTCACAGAGACCAGGTTCACCCAAGATTCATCGGCCCAGAGCCTGCGGCGCGAGCAGGTGCTGTACCGGTTCGTCGATCGATTACATCGGGCTGAATCCGAGAAAATGATCTATGAAGCCGCGCTCGACTCGATCTTGAATGGCTTGTGTTGCCATCGCGGCTCAGTCCTTCTCTTCGACGAATCCGGCGTAATGCGGTTTGTGGCGTCTCGGGGGCTGTCTTATGGATACGTCCGCGCGGTTGAAGGTCACACGCCATGGCAACCGGATGACTTCGACGCACAACCGATCACCATTAGCGATATTGCTACCGCGGATATTGAAGAGCCACTTCGGACTGTAATCAGATCGGAAGGAATTCACGCGCTCAACTTCATACCGCTGATATGCGATCGAAAAGTAATCGGTAAGTTCATGTTTTATTACAACGAGCCGCATGTTTCTTCGAGCGAAGAACTGGATCTGGCGGTAAACATCGGGCGGCAGTTGGCATTCGCGATCGCAAAAAAGAGAACTGACGATGCGTTGTTGGCTCGCGAGCAGCAGTTGCGGCACCTGGCGGAAGATTCGAATCGTTTGAAAGATGAATTCATCGCCATCATGTCGCACGAGTTGCGCAATCCGTTGAATGTTATCGTTGGATATTCCGAGTTGCTCGTGCGCATCAGGGAGATCGCTGATTCGCCGCACCTGCTCAAGATCGCGGAAGCAATTAAGCGGAACGCGGAAACGCAGGCCAAGCTGGTCCAGGATGTTCTCGATCTGTCGCGGTTACGTAGTGGCAAACTCAACCTCAACCGCGAGCTGGTTTCCGTTATGGCCTGTGTTAACAATGCCGTTGATACAGTCCGCTACGAAGCTGCGGAAAAGAAGATCACCATTGCCGTGAGTGCGACAGACGAAGGTGTAACGGTTGATGCAGATCCGATTCGACTGCAACAGATCGTCTGGAATCTGCTGAACAACTCGATCAAGTTTACGCAGTCTGGCGGAACGATCACTGTTTCGATAGGTATCAACAACGGAAACGTAGCCTTGACGGTCAAAGATGATGGGCAGGGGATCGACCCGGCTTTCCTGCCGCACGTCTTTGAAATTTTCCGGCAGGCTGACACCGGTACGACACGCGCTCAGGGTGGAATGGGAGTCGGTCTCGCGGTATTAAAGCAACTGGTGGAACTTCATAGTGGCAGTGTGTCAGCCAGCTCGGATGGACCAGGGCACGGTTCTCAATTTACAGTGAGTCTTCCTCTGAGTAAGCGGGCGCCGGTGAAGTCCAGTTCGAGCTTCGATGTAATCAGGTTGCATAAACTGCGAGTGTTGGTCGTCGACGATTCCGAGGACACGGCGGACATGCTGAAGGCGTTGTTAACAGAAAGTGGGGCATTGGTAATGGCGGCGACTTCCGGATTCGACGCGCTACGAATCGGCGCGGAAGCTGAATTCGATGTAGTTCTATCCGACATCTCGATGCCGGGAATGGATGGTTTTGAGTTCCTGCGCAATTTCAAGTCATCACCACGCAACGCGAACATCCCCGTCCTCGCCCTCACCGGGCTGGGCAGATCCGACGACATCGAACGCGCGCGCTCAGAAGGCTTCTACGCACACCTGATAAAACCGCTGGACATCGATCTTCTACTCGAGGCTCTCCAAAACATCCCTCGCAAAGACTGACCCTCCAGAAGAGCACCTTCCTTGCTGAGTCACTATACGCGATTTGCGTATAAACGGGACGCAAAGTAGTATGTGTTCGTGAAAGCTGTTTTCGTCGAGCTACCTCCGTTCGAGCACTATAGGGCAGATTATTTAGACGACGACGCGTTCCTAAGACTTCAGCGGTTGCTGATGCTTAACCCGGAAGCTGGTGCTTTGATCCCCGGTACCGGTGGCTTGCGTAAGTTGCGCTTAGCTGACGAACGGCGTGGGAAAGGCAAGCGCGGCGGTCTGCGAGTGATTTATTACTGGTGGGATTCCGGCTCACAGTTTTGGCTATTCACAATTTACGACAGAGACGAGATGACTGATCTAACCAAGAGTCAACGCGAAACGTTGAGGCAAATGATTAAGAATGAACTTGAGGCAAGGAGGAAGCAATGAAGCGCTCGGTTAAACCCACACGAAAGCGGAGCGGAAAGCGTGATCTCTTCGCAGAACTGACCGAAGGAATGGATGCTCTTGCGGAGGCGCGACACGGCAAGCGAACGCTCCGAACTCACGCCGTGGAATTCAAGCCCGCGCCTACTCTCACACCGAACGAAGTGATCCGTGTTCGCAAAAACCTGAAACTTTCACGCGCACTTTTCGCGGTCTATCTGCGGACAAACGTGCGTACTCTGGAAAACTGGGAACAAGGGCGCGCCAAACCTAACGCGCAGGCTGCACTGTTGATTAATCTCGTTAAGCATTACCCAGACACAGTCCAAAGACTGGCCAGTCTTTAAGTTAACCATCAATTGCAACAGCACTCTCAGCAACAAATAAGCCGGACCGTGGAGGCAAATTGCCTTGACTACTCGAACAATCTTGCTGTTTCTAGCGCTAACAATCTTCATTCACACTGCCGTGGCGCAAACTAAATCGAGCAAACCACGCGCACGCGATCTCGGAGTTCCGTTTGATGGGACGCCGGCGGCGTTGAATGCGATTACGGATGTTGCGGGAGTGGAAGTGGGACAGGTCACTCTCATTTCAGGCGAGGGAAAGCTTGTGCCCGGCAAAGGGCCGGTGCGGACAGGCGTTACCGCCGTCTTAACACGCGGAAAAAACTCCACCGATCAGGTCTTTGGGGCCTGGTTTACGTTGAATGGAAATGGCGAGATGACCGGCACTACATGGGTCGAAGAATCAGGTTTTATCGAAGGCCCGATCATGATTACAAACACGCACAGCGTCGGCACTGTGCGCGATGCCGTGATCGCATGGCAGATGAAAAAACAAGGCAAGACTTTTCAGCCCTGGTCACTACCCATTGTCGCTGAAACCTGGGACGGATTTCTAAACGACATTAACGGCTTCCACGTTAAGCCTGAACACGTAGCTCAGGCGCTGGACCAGGCCGCTACGGGTCCAGTCGCGGAAGGCAGCGTCGGCGGCGGCACAGGCATGGTGGTCCATCAGTTCAAGGGTGGCATTGGCACTTCGTCTCGCAAATTTGAGATTGGCGCCGCGAGTTATACAGTTGGCGTGTTGGTCCAGGCGAATTACGGCAGTCGCAGTGGTCTAACGATCGCCGGCGTGCCGGTGGGGCGCGAGATCACGGATCTCATGCCGAAAGAAGTTCCGGCGGACACTGGATCGATCATTGTTGTGGTGGCGACAGATGCGCCACTGCTGCCACATCAGTTGAAGCGTGTTGTGAAGCGCGCTGCTCTCGGGATTGCGCGAAACGGCGGCATCGGCGGTAACTCATCCGGTGATATCTTTATCGCATTTTCAACCGCGAACGCGGGCGCAGGTAAAGAGACGACACTGGCGACGCTGAAGATGTTGCCCAACGATCACATCAATCCGATCTTCGCCGCGACGGTGCAGGCAACAGAAGAAGCGATCATCAACGCGATGGTTGCCGCCGAAACAATGACGGGCGTTAACGGCAACACTGTCTACGCCATTCCGCACGATCGATTGAAGGACGTGTTGCGGAAATACAATCGACTCAAGTGAGCCACGGATGGACACGGATTTCATACACGGATTGAACCCTGCTTCGAAAAAACACACCGCGTATGAGCTTGCCGGGCTCTGTTTGTTATTAGTTGTTCTGAGTCTTCAATTGTTCTTTCGGTCCGACGGGAATCGCAGACGTGGGATGAGGCGAATCACATTTACTGCGGATATCGCACCTGGACTCATGGCGACTTTGGTCTAATCCTGAACATCCTCCCCTCGTAAAACTGCTCGCGACTGTGATCACAACCGACGTTGCGTTCGCGTGCTTCATGCTGCTCAGCGTTTACCTGTTCTACCGGTTCGTGAAGTCTCCGTCTGCTTTGCGGCTGTTCATGGTGGGGGCTGCGGTCGGGCTTGCACTGGCGGCTAAACACACCGGAGTCCTCATCCTGCCAACCCTGTTCGTCCTCGCGCTTGCGAGATCGTCCTCTCTCGGTTAAGGATCAATCGCGGACTCAGGATGTTAGGCTCGCTAGTGCTCATCACGTTGATCGGTTGGGTGGTCTTATGGTCGTTTTACAAATTTCGCTACGACGCACGGCCACCGGGTCTGCAGCTGAACCCACCGTTGGCGGAGTATGTCAAAGGATTGGAACCTCACGAAGCATGGCCAATCTCAACAATGACCCGAGTGCGTGCTCTTCCCGAGTCGTATCTATACGGCATGGCCGATATAAAGCTGACGGCTAATTACTATACGAGCTATGTGCTGGGGGCCGAGTTTCAGATCCGATCCGTTCCTTATATCGAAGCGCGGCTACAGTCAATCGCGAGTACCACTCAGTAGCGCTGCGATTCATCCAAAGCCATCCACAGATTACACAGATAGTAAAATTTCATCTGTGTAATCTGTGGATGGCTTGGTGAAACCCACCTCCAAAGATTGCCAGATTATTTCCAAGCGTTGCAAGTGTAAGGGTTTAGCTTACTAAAATGATGAAACAGTAGATTATCACCGGTAATAAAAGCAGTATCCATCCTCCCAGTTCAACCATCCATCCGGGCGTCGTTCGTGTGATAGCAGGTCCGGGAAGTGTACCTACATAATCGCCCATCTCATCAGCGAACCAGATACACACGAGGGGGAACAAAAGCCCACTGCTCACTCTTAACAGACTCCCCACCAGCATGTCGCGGGGTGCAAAGTAAATAGTAAGCCCCAAATAGATCGAGGCAACGACGAGCGATAGTCCTCGCGACGTTAAGATGTTTGCGAACCATTCAGGCATGGCGATCAATGAGTTAAGAACTTTATTAGCGGGTGAGGTTTTAGGGCTACGCAATTCTAACCATTTTTCAGCCAGCTTAGTCCAGTTTTTTCTTCCTGATCGTTACGTCTCCCGCTCGCTCGCCGGGCACCACTTCCCATCCGTTCGCCAGTTCCAAAGACCAGCCGTCGCCTTTCAAGGGACGGGCAGACACGTCTTGGGGCGCTTGCACCCGAGCGCTGGCTATGTGGCCGGTTGGAGCACGTTCCAACCAGGCTCCATTGCTCACTGTTAGAACCCCCCAGTTATCAACCATGCGAAGTGTTGGATAAACCGAATTGCTTCCGTCGATGGCGACCACATTGTTTGGATTGAAGCTGTAATTCACTTCCGGAGATAAAGGGAGTATCAGCACCGGTCCATCCAGGAACTTCTTTCGTGCCGCTGCAGTCTGCTGCACCCGTTTCTGTTCCTGCTCAGTCTCAACGGTAACGATCTCTTCGCCATCGTAACGCGATAAAGCAGAACGTGCGGCTGCTTCGGATGGGAGAATTCTGACGTTGTACTGCAGTTGCAGGAGTACACCCAGATCAGCAACCTGGTTCAACCTACCGCGCCAGGGCTTCCCACCGAGGTCGAGAAGAGCACCGTACGCCGGGCCTGAAACATACGCAAACGAACGGGCAAACGTCGGATTGTTGCGTCCCTGGCGAAGGATGAGGTTTGCGCGTAGAGCGGTTTCCTGCGGATCCGCCGAACTCAGTTTCACACCCGTAAACTCGGCCAAGCCTTCGTTAAGTTCGAGTGCGTTTTCATTGTTGGCGGAGCCTGGGAACAGCGAGCGGCGATAGTTTCGGAAGAGCATGGCGTCAGCAATCGCGGCTTTTCGCGCGGGGCCGGTCTGGCGTAAGGCGCGCTCCAGTGCTCGCCACTCCATCTGCAGCCAGATGCGACCGTTGAGCGTGTCGAGATGTGTATTAACCGCGTCGCGTGCTGGTAGTTTGAGTTGCTGCTGCAGTCGGTGAAAGCATTCGTGTAGCAGCAAGCGCTCACGCGGCTGACGAAACTCGGAAACCGGCCACATCACCATGGTCCAATGGACGCCGGCCCAGTCGAACGCAGTATTAGCGGGATTGATTTCGTTGGGGAGTTTGCCCACGAAGACGCCGTCTCGCGATGCCAGTTTGTTTTCGCGGTCTGCTTGATTCGCGACAACGTCTCGGCTGCTCGGATCGACAAGTATGATTGGCCCATACAACGGCAGCCCCCACGTCTTTCCGCCATCACGTTCAGAAGTTTGCTTGAGTTGTGCAAAATATTGTGCCGCCAGTTTGGTATCAATACTGGAAGACTGCGCAGCCGCGCACGTCACCAACAGAAGCAAGCTTGCGATAACGAGGAAAATTTGCTTTAGCCACGGATTTACACGGATTTTATACACGGATTTCATTTGCAAAATCCGTGTATAAAATCCGTGTTCATCTGTGGCTAATATATTCAACCCTGCGCAGTAGCAGACCATGTTCCGGCGTCGGCGGCGCCGCGTCCCATCGGCTTGGTGAGTGTCCCGGAGTCGATAAGGCCAGGCTGTCGTAAAATGCCGGTCGCCGAGTAGGTGGTATCGCCATAGATAAACTGGAACGACAACGTGTTGTTATTGTCGCTCCCGCCCTGAAAGGACATGGTCTGTCCGCCGATGGTCACGTTGCCGTTCAGCGGATTTTGGCTTGTGAAGCTGAGCCCGGTCCATTGCAGTCCAGTGCAAGTGACCTTGAATTCCGTATTTAGCGGGAGTTCCAAAACGTCTCCGGTAGCTTGATTGCTCATGATGATCTCCTTTCGTCGAAGCGCGAGGCGCGGTGAACTGGGCCAAGGTGCGCGAGTATATCACCGCTTGCCTGACGCTGCGAAGATTGGAGCTGAGCTGTTAAGTGTTCAGTCGCGCCTCCTCACTCATGTGGCGATTGTTCATCAAGGGCTGCTCGCCTGTTTGTGTTTCGGTCGATTCGCGACCCCAGTGCCGGTGCAGACTCATTGCTTCAATGAATTCCGCTGCAAGAACTTCGACCTCTCCGTTTCCTACGACGACGCCAGGTTCTGCACCGTGGCCGTTCGAGCCGTCAGTCATTGCCAGCACAGGTAGTCCCGCAGCCCGCAGGAGGTTTGCTCCCGCACCTGCTGCACCGATCGTTTTGCAGTGCCTGTATGCTTCAAGCACGAAGTTCGTTGATTCGTTTTCCTGCAGCAACGAAGCTATGCTCTCCTTACCGTCGGGCACATACACCGCATCAAACAATACCGATGACGCCGTGAGCAGGCTGAAATCAGCTTTGACAGTTTCTCCGTTCTGTCCCATCAGCACACCCAGATGCGGCGCAACCGTCATTACTTTTGCTCCGGCGGTCAGCAGTGCCTTCTTCATCTCCAGCAACGACGTCTCGTTGAAGCCATCGCCGACGACGAATGCCACCTTCCGCGTCTTCACTGCATCGCCGAGATTATTGAGCATACTCAGTACCGGCGACGGGTCCATCTCGATCTTCGTTCGTTTAGGCTGAAACTTCTTCGGATCGCCATCGGCAGGAATATGCATATTCAATGGCTGCTCGAGTTTCTTTGGAATCGTCATTCCGAGTCCGTCCGCAACTTTGGTCGCAAGCGTTTTGTCTACCTGGGCCAGCAGAAACAGCATGCGTTCACGAATCGGCAGTGTTTCCACCTTGCCAAGTTCAAAACGCAACGCCTTCACGATGTGGTTCTGTTCGACTTCTGATTGGCTGTTGAAAAACATCGTAGCCTGGCTGAAGTGATCGAAAAAGCTCGCGCTGCGTTCGCGAACCTTCTGCGCATCGATTCGCTCTGCATAACTTGTGAAGCCGCTCATGTCCATGCCCGCCTGAAACGGACAACCACCGCGCAGGCTATTCGGGTCATAACTAACGCGGCCGCGGTTGATGGTTTGACGCATGAATCCGTCGCGATTGTTGTTGTGAATCGGCACGACGGGTCGATTGATGGGTATCTCGTGAAAGTTCGGGCCACCAAGGCGAGTCAGTTGAGTGTCGAGATATGAGAACAGACGGCCCTGCAGCAATGGATCGTTGGTGAAATCAATTCCCGGAACGATGTTGCCGAGGTGAAAAGCGACCTGTTCTGTCTCTGCAAAGAAGTTGTCGGGGTTTCGGTTTAGCGTCAGCTTTCCGATTCGCTGGACCGGAACCAGTTCTTCGGGAATTATTTTTGTCGGATCCAGAAGATCGAAATCAAAACTGAATTCATCCTTTTCTTCGACGATCTGAACGCCCAACTCCCATTCCGGATAATCCCCGTCTTCAATCGCTTCCCACAGATCGCGACGATGAAAGTCAGGGTCTTTACCTGAAATTTTCTGTGCCTCGTCCCAAACAACTGCGTGCAGGCCAAGTAGTGGTTTCCAATGAAACTTTACAAAGCGCGCTTTCCCGGCTTCGTTGATGAATCGGAAGGTATGAACTCCAAAGCCTTCCATCATGCGATAGCTTCTGGGGATCGCGCGATCGGACATCACCCACATGATCATGTGCATCGATTCCGGTGTCAGCGAAATGAAGTCCCAGAACGTGTCGTGCGCTGATGCTGCCTGTGGTATCTCGTTGTGAGGTTCAGGCTTCACTGCGTGCACCAGATCCGGAAACTTGATCGCGTCTTGAATAAAGAAAACCGGAATGTTGTTGCCGACGAGATCGAAATTGCCTTCCTGTGTATAGAACTTGACGGCGAAACCACGCACATCACGAGCAAGATCTGTCGATCCTCGCGAACCCTGGACGGTGGAAAAGCGCACGAATACCGGCGTCCTTACCGAAGGATCCTGGAGAAACCCGGCCTTCGTGTACTGGGCCATCGATTCGTAGACCTGGAAGTAGCCATGCGCTCCGGAGCCACGAGCGTGCACCACGCGTTCGGGAATGCGTTCGTGGTCGAAGTGCGTGATCTTTTCACGAAG
>DASVGE010000155.1:0-14665 GCA_036379695.1 Pyrinomonadaceae bacterium
CGGGTGAGAGCAATTTAGTGAAACTGTTCGAGGAACAGGTCGCGCTGCGCTCCGACGCCGTTGCCGTTAGTTTTGGCGAACAGCAACTGAGTTATGGAGAGTTGAACGGCCGTGCGAACCAGCTAGCCAATTACCTCCGCAGACTTGGCGTCGTTCCAGGCGCTCGGGTTGCGATTAGCCTCCCACGCTCGATCGAAATGATTACCGCTGTGCTCGGCGTGCTCAAAGCCGGTTGCTGTTACGTACCGATAGATCAGTCGTATCCACGGGAGCGACTCGCGCACATGCTCGACGATGTTCGCCCGAGCGTGGTCCTCACCGAGCAACGATCCATCAGCGTCTTTTCGGACTCTCAGGCAAAAGTGGTTTGCATTGACACGGACTCGAAAGCCATGAGTGCCGAGAGCAACGAAGCTCCACGCATCGCAACGATGCCGGGTGAACCGGCCTACATCGTCTTCACTTCGGGGTCTACCGGCAGGCCGAAAGGAATCATCATTACGCATACGGCTGTCATGCGCCTGGTCCGAAATACAAATTACGTCCAGTTCGATCCTTCAGACAGAATCGCGCAGGTATCGAATTTCTCATTTGACGCCTTCACTTTTGAAATCTGGGGCGCACTGCTTCAAGGAGGTTTACTCGAAATCCTGACGACCGGAACCGTTCTTTCCCCCGCCGATTTCTCGAGCCAGATTCGGCGGCGCAACATCACCACGATGTTTCTAACTACGTCCCTGTTCAACCACCTTGCGCGTGAGACTCCCTGGGCCTTTTGTTCGATGCGTAATTTGTTGGTTGGCGGAGAGGCTGTCGTTCCCAGGTGGGTGGCTGCGGTGCTTCAGAACGATCCACCAGAACGACTGCTTAATGGTTATGGTCCAACCGAGAGCACCACGTTTGCCGTGTGGTACTCGATACAGGAAGTGCCGCCCGCGGTTACAACGATTCCCATTGGCCGCCCGCTCTCGAACACACAAGCTTACGTACTGGGGAAAACTCTGCGACTCATACCGGTGGGCGCGCTTGGAGAATTGTTGCTTGCCGGACCCGGCCTGGCATTGGGCTACCTCAACGATCCGGAGCTGACCGCCGAAAAGTTTGTGCCCCACCCCTTCAGCGCAAATCCGGGAGACCGTCTTTATAGAACCGGTGACCTGGCTCGGTATCTGCCGGATGGAAACATCGACTGCGTCGGACGTATCGATCATCAGGTCAAGCTGAGAGGCCTCCGCATCGAACTCACTGAAGTCGAAGCGGTGTTGCGGCAGCATCCGCTCGTGGAAGACGTGGTGGTTGTGCTTCACCAGGCAGAAGGCGAGGAAAAACGTATGGTGGCTTATCTGACGAGCAAAGCCCAAGCCGCGCCATCTGTCGGCGAGTTGCGGAAGCACGTAAAACAGCGGCTGCCGGAATTCATGGTGCCGGCCGTTTATATTACCCTGCCTGAGATTCCCCTGACCGCGAATGGAAAAGTGGATCGGCGCGCCCTGCCAGCGCCAGGCCACGAGCGGCCGACTCTCGACGACAGTTATGTCGAACCCAAAACTCCAACCGAGCGTGCCCTGGCAAAAGCATGGCGGGAAGTATTGAAGTTGGACCGAGTCGGAATTCACGACAACTTTTTTCAACTCGGTGGGGATTCGATTCGAAGCATACAGGTCCTGGCCAGAGCACAGGACGACGGTGTGAACTTCACCGTGGAAGACTTATTCCAGTATCAGTCCATCGCCGAACTGTCGCGCTTCGTTGACCAGGCGAACCGTGCGGTCGCGCGGAAGCCGGAAGCGACAAGTTTCTCCCTCATCAAGGAGACCGACAGGGCGCGCCTGCCTCCGAACATTGAAGATGCGTATCCCTTGACGCGGATGCAGGCGGGAATGGTTTTCCACAGCGAGTATGACCCGCGGATGTATGCGGTTTATCACTACGTTTTCAACTATCAGTTGCGGATGCGCTGGGACGAAGCGGCGATGTCCACGGCCATCCGCGAGATGGTCCAGCGTAATGCGGTGCTACGCACTTCGTTCGATTTAACCGGCTACAGCGAGCCCTTGCAGTTGGTGCATCGAGACGTGGGACTGCCATTGGAAATCGCAGATTTCCGGAGTCTCAACCCGGCAGAACGTGAGCAGGCGTTGCAGCGAGCGTTGGAAGAACAAAAGAGAAAACATTTCGACTGGAAACAAGCCCCGTTAATCCGAATCTGCGTTTACAGGCTTGACGAAGAAAATCTTCGACTCACATTAATCTTCCATCACGCGATCATGGATGGCTGGAGTGAAGCAGTGTTGATGACGGAACTGTTCCAGCACTACTGGTATCTGTTGGGAGAAACCAGTGAGCCACCGCCACCGCCACCAGTATTGACTTACGGGCATTACGTGGCCCTGGAGCAGCAGGCACTGGCTTCGGAAGAGACTCGATCGTACTGGGAAAGGCACTTGCGCGGCTCATCTCCGCTGCATCTTCCGCGAATGGTTCCTGCTGATGCTCGTCCGGTATCTGAGAAGAGACAAACTGTCACGTCAATCCCGCCGGAGTTGGTTGATGATCTGAATGCGCTGGCAAAGTCTCTCAGTCTGCCTTTCAAGAGCGTTTTGCTCGCCGCGCACCTGCGCATCTTGAGCTGGCTGGGCGCTCAGGCGGATGTCCTCACGGGAATGGTTTGTCACGGGAGGCCTGAATCAAACGACGGTGAACGTATCGTCGGCCTGTTTCTCAACACGTCTCCGTTCCGCATGGTGTTGAACGGTGGTAGTTGGATCGACCTCATCCGGGCAACATTCGCTGTTGAGAGAGAAATGCTTTCTCATCGCTTGTATCCACTGGCTGAGATTCAGCGCCAACGTGGCGGGCAGCCACTGTTTGACGTCGCTTTTAACTTCACAAACTTCCACGTTCTCGAGGGTTTGAACAAGTTCGAGGGCCGAATGGAGCTGTTGGAAGACAAAGGTGCAGGCGAGACCAACTTCACGCTGATGGTCGACTTCAACGTCTATCATCCCGAGGCGCAGGTGCGGCTGATACTTGCTTCCGATAGCACCCAGTTGAGCGCACCGCAGATCGCGGCCCTCGAACAATACTACCTGCGCACGTTGGCGGCGATGGCTGCCGGCCCCGAGAACAATTATGAGTCGCTCGCGCTCTTGTCTGAGGCAGAGTGCCAGCAATTGCTCGTGGAATGGAACGACACGGCGAGCGGATCGCGATCGGAGCACTCAATCGCGGATCTCTTTGAGCGCCAGGCAGCCCTTACTCCTGATGCGATAGCCCTCGTCTGTGACGGTGTGGCTTTAAGCTATGGTGAGTTGGAGAAGCGAGCCAATCAATTGGCAAACTTCCTGCGCGCGCAAGGCATTCGCGACGAAGCGTTGGTGGGTGTGTGCATGGAGCGCAGTCTGGACATGTTTATAGCTCTGCTGGGAACCGTTAAAGCCGAAGGCGTTTACGTCGCGCTGGACCACTCATATCCGGAACAGCGACTCGCCTTCATGCTGGACGATGCGCAGTTGTCCGTTCTGTTGACACAGCAAAGCTTGCTGAAAAATTTGCCGGCGACCGCGGCTCCGCTGCAGGTGATCTGTTTAGACAGTGAATGGGAAGAGATCGGCCGGCGGAACACGAGCGCTCCGGCGCGTGAAATGGACCAGGCGGCACGAGCGCTATACGTGATCTATACCTCCGGCTCGACGGGACAGCCTAAGGGGGTGGTCGGACTGGAACGAGCCGCGCTCAATCGTTTCGCATGGATGTGGGATAAATATCCGTTCGCTGACGACGAGGTTTGTTACCAGAAGACCTCGCTGGGGTTCGTGGACGCGGTTTGGGAAGTATTCGGCGGTTTGTTGAGAGGCGTGCCAACTGTAATCGAGGATGAGCTGACGCTGAGGGATGCAAGACAGTTGCTGAACAGTCTGAAGCGGCATGCGGTGAGCCGGATCGTATTAGTCCCATCGCTGCTGAAAGCGATGCTGGCTGAAGCGGGGCGCGGCGCGATAAGCGGGCTGAACGTGCGACTCTGCATAAGCAGCGGTGAAGCTTTGACCGATACGGTAGTAGAAGAGTTTCGGCAGCGTTGGCCCAACTGGCGGCTATTGAATCTCTACGGCTCATCCGAAGTGGCGGCCGATGTCAGTTGTAGTGACGTGAGCGCGACTGATGCAAAAGCTGACACCACGATCGGACGGCCAATTTCCGGGACCCAGCTTTACGTGCTCGATCGGCGTCAACGACCCGTGGCGTTGGGCGTCGAAGCGGAACTGTGTGCGGGAGGCGATTGCCTGGCGCGCGGGTATTTGCGACGGCCTGAGTTGACCGCGGAGAAGTTTGTCCCTGACCCATACGCAACACGGGCGGGTGCGAGGATGTATCGAACCGGTGACATGGCGCGGCACCTGACCGGCGGGACCATCGAATATCGCGGGCGAGTGGACCATCAGGTCAAAATTCGCGGCTACCGGATCGAACTGGGAGAAGTCGAGGCCCAGGTAAAAAGTCATGCGGCCGTTGCTGAAGCAGTAGTGATGGTTAGGGAAGAGAAGGAAGAAGACCAGCGGCTCGTGTGCTATCTGGTTCCGAAGGGACCGGAGCGGGTGAAGAGCGAAGAGCTTAGAGGATATCTGCGAGGAAAGTTGCCGGCGTACATGGTGCCCGGCGAGTTCATCGAGATTCAGTCGATTCCCCTGACGGCGAGTGGTAAGGCAGATCGCCAGGCACTGGCGACAGTAAGGAAGCAAGCGGAAGAAGTTTCTTCGGTAAAGAAGATAAAACCCAGGAATGAAACGGAGGAGATGGTCTCGCTGATTTGGGAAGAGGCATTGGGAATCAAGGACATCGGCGTTACCGAAAATTTCTTCGACCTGGGAGGCCACTCGCTGCTGGCGATGCAAGTGGTTGATCGGCTGCGCGATACTACGCAAATCGACCTTCCGGTGCGGAGCTTGTTTGACTCGCCCACAATCGCGGAACTGGCTCAGCTGCTTTCCACCCTCGCCTCGGAACAGGACCACGAAAAACTGCTCGACGCACTCAAGTTAGTGGAAAGTCTCTCGGACGATGAAGCAGCGGAAATTCTGACTAATCGTGCTGTTGGTAGTGATTGAAAACAGTCGCAGACTGTTGCACAGCAGTCCTCACACAACGCAGAGAACTCCAGGACCACAATCAAGTTCAAAACCACAGGCGTTTCAGTAACTCGCTGGCGCCGCGGCTTATAGAAGGAGAAATGATATGTACCGGATCTGTTTGATGAATCTACCGTTCGCGGCCTTGTATTTTCCGTCGATTGCGCTGACTCAGCTCAAGTCAGTTTCTGAGGATAAGTTCAAGGAGCGCGTCAACATTGAAATCGCCTACGTGAACCACGATTTTGCGCGGTTCATCGGAGTAGACCTGTTCAGCACGATCTCGAATTCGCTCGATGCGCACAGCACGGGGATCGGCGATTGGCTGTTTCGACAGATTGCGTTTCCGCATCTCGAGGAAAACCACGAAGCCTACTTCCGCCGCTATTTTCCGCGTAACGATCCGCATAGCATGAAGATAAAAGAAAAAATTCTAGAGATCAGGAGCCGGCTGCCGGAATTTTTTGACCAGATGGTAGAGAAGTATGACCTCAGCAACGTAAATCTCCTGGGCCTGACCTCGATGTTCACGCAAAACATCGCCTGTTTCGCGATGGCTGAAGTGGCCAAGCGGATCAATCCAGGCGTGGTGACGGTCATGGGTGGAGCGAATTGCGAGGCGCCCATGGGGCACGAGATCGTGAAGAACGTGAAGCAAATAGATTTTGTTTTCTCCGGACCGGCGCTGATCAACTTTCCGCAATTTCTTCAGCACCAGCTCGATCGTGAATACTCGCGGTGTCACAGCATAAAAGGCGTCTTCTCGAGGCGTAACTCCATGCTGGCGTTGTTGGACAGTCCGGGTGAAGTCGGCGATGAGCTGCCCATCGATGTCGAGATCAAGCTGGAGTACGACGCGTTTTTGAAAGAGATGCGCACGAGCTTTCCCCAAAAAGAGCTCTCGCCAATCTTGCTGTTCGAAACTTCACGCGGCTGCTGGTGGGGAGAGAAAGCGCACTGCACCTTCTGCGGTTTGAATGGCTCGTCAATGAGTTATCGGGCCATGAGCGCGGACAAAGCCATCGCCCAATTCGAGAGTTTGTTCAAGTACTCGGAGGAGTGCTCCAGGTTTGATGCGGTAGACAACATCCTGCCGCGAAACTATCTCACCGAGGTGCTGCCGCATATCAAGACGCCACCTGGAGCGCAAATCTTTTATGAAGTTAAAGCAGACCTGTCAGAAGAGCAGATGCAGACCCTCGCGCAAGCGGGCGTGCGGTCGATTCAACCGGGAATCGAATCACTGGCGACCACGACTCTGAAGTTGATGAGAAAAGGAACCAGTGCTTTCACTAATCTGCTTCTTTTGAAGAACTGTATTACTTACTGCATTTTCCCTTACTGGAATCTGCTGGTTGCTTTCCCTGGGGAACGCGAGGCTGTCTACCAAAAATATTCGAAGGACCTTCCGCTACTGGCGCATTTGCCTCCACCGTCTGGAGCCTTCCCGGTACGCTTCGATCGCTACAGTCCCTATTTTGTTCGCGCCAATGAATACGAGTTGGACCTGCATCCATTGCCGTATTACGGTTTAACTTATCCGTTTAGCGAGGAGTCGCTCAACAAGGTGGCTTACTACTTTGCCGATTCTAATCTGAAGGCCCCCTACTTCGTTGAAATGGCGAAATGGATCGGAACGCTAAAGGGGCTGGTGGAAACCTGGAAGGCGAAGTGGCATCCGGAGAAACTGGAAGAACGGCCCCGGCTTTATTTCCGCGAGCGAGATGGCAATCCAACGATTTACGATTCGCGCTTCGACGAGCCCGTCGAGCACCAGATTACCGTCACCGATTTTCAATTGCTGAAGTTATTGAACAAACCGGGTCGAATCAAGGACGTCGGCAACAAACTGAAGCTCTCACCAGGCGAGGCAGAAACAAGATTCGGTGCCTTGCAGGAAATGGGAATGATCTTTCAGGAGGACGACCGCTATCTAAGTCTGGTTATTCCCGGCGAACCCAACTCGTCGGGTTGGGTGGTCGATAAATACTCTTAATCTCGCTTTGACCTGGACCTGGGCCTTGTGTGACTTGATTTGAACGGCTCACTTATAAAAAACAAAGTGATCCGTACTGGGAGACGACGATGAATAACGAGAAGTTGTATTTGAAGAATAACGTTCAGGTAGAGCCATTGTTCAATCAGTGGTATGCCTGGCCGCACCTCATCGCTCCGGCCACCGCGGCGATGAACGTCGCCAATTCGCATGTCAAGATCATGAAATCGTTCGTCATGCATCCGGACATTCATGCCGCCGCGGTTAAAAACCCGGCGATGCGAGGCGGACCGTTTTTGGATCTGGACGTCAGCCGGAGTGCTGAGGTCAAAGCGTTGCTGGATGAGACCGTCAGCAAGCAGAAGAAAATGATCGAATTCAGTGAAGCAGTGAAGACTTTGAACAGCTTGCTGGCGAACGAAGCCAAGGGCACTTCACTGGAAACCCTTTACTCTCGGATACCGGAGCCGCTGCGTGGCTACGTTGAACTCATTTACGATCTCAACAACAACGCCGGCATTCGCTTCATCGAAAGCCTGTTGTACAACAGCCCCTACTACGATGAGTCGCTGCAGGCCCTCGACTTCTGCCTGATCGATTCCGACAACCGGCCTTTCGTATTCAGCACACCTCGTTTCCAACAGGATAAACACGTCTGGTTACAGCGTCCCTTCGCTCACGAAGGAATCGATGAGCTGTTCAAGATGCGGAATACGCCGCAAACCTTTGCGTACATCAAAGAACGACTGGAGTTGAGTGACAAAGATGATGAAGTGTTCCGCACGTTTTTCACCACGGAGCCACCGCGTCCGTCTGTTAGATACGACGGTGACCAGGTGCGCATACGCTACCTGAACCACGCCTGCATTCTGGTCGAAACCAAAGACGTCAGCATCATGACGGACCCCATCGTCAGCTATGAATACCAAAACGGTCACAGCTCTGAAGATGTACATCGTTATACGTACGCAGACCTGCCGGAGCGGATCGATTACGTCCTGCTCACGCATACGCATTCCGACCACATCGTCTATGAGACGTTGCTGCAGTTGAGACATAAGATCGAACACATCATCGTACCTCGCAGTGGTGGCGGTGCTCTCGAAGACCCTTCAGCGAAGCTCCTGCTTCAACATACCGGCTTTAAGAACGTTATCGAGATCGACGAGATGGAGAGTATTCCGATTCCCGGCGGGAAGATTACGGGATTGCCGTTCTTCGGCGAGCACGGCGATCTGAATATTCGCACGCGCATCGCGCACCTGATCAGTTTGAACGGGAATCAGATATTGTGCGCCGCCGACTCGCGAAACATCGAACCGATGCTCTACCAGCGAATCCACGAAATGGTCGGAGACATCAGCGTTCTGTTTCTGGGCATGGAATGTGAAGGCGCCCCGCTCTCGTGGATGTATGGAGCGCTGATAACCAAAGCGCTTGATCGCAAAATGGACCAGTCGCGCCGGCTGAACGGATCGGACTGCGACCGAGGGATGGACATCATCAACCGATTTAACTGCGAGCAAGTCTACATATATGCAATGGGACAAGAGCCCTGGTTAGGTTATCTCACCAGCATCAAGTACACGGACGAGTCGAGTCCCATTGTTGAATCAAACAAATTGGTTGAAGCCTGTAGAAGCAAGGGAATCATCTCGGAAAGAATTTACGGGGCCAAAGAAATGGTGCTCGAAGATCGCAGGCCGGCGGCCGTAGCCTGCGGACTGAGCTGAAAACTCATTGGCCCACCGGCTCACTTTCCAGCGGTTAAAGTAGCTTTGCACGGAAAGTAGTGAGGCGTGTTTTTTGCGGCTTTGCCGCCGGATGTGAGGCGAGGCTCTGCCTCGCCGCCCAATTTAATTTCGAGATGGGCTTTGCCCTGGTTTTATGGGCCAAAGGTCGAACCAGGGCCTAGCCCAAACCCTCAGAGAACCTCGACGGCGAGGCACAGCCTCGCCTCACATCCGGCGGCGAAGCCGCAACGGAACGTGCTTAACAGACTTTCGGGCGAAGCCGCAACGGAAGGTGCTTACAGACTTTCGGGCGAAGCCGCAACGGAACGTGCTTAACAAACTTTCGGGCGAAGCCGCAACGGAACGTGCCTACAGACTTTCGGGCAAAAGCCGGTTAAAAGTATGTCTTCCTCCCTCTCCGCCAGTTTGAGTAAATCACTCAAACAGGTGGGCCAACTGTCAGCGGAGAAACGAAAACTGCTTGAGGCGCTACTCAAGGAGCAGGGCATCGATCCGCTTCAGGTGCTTCCAATTCCGCGGCGACGCGACAGTAGATCGGGCCCGCTCTCTTTTGCACAGCAAAGGCTTTGGCTGGTCGAACGTTTCACGCCCGGAGGAGGCTTTTACAACATCCCCAGCGGGATGCGCTTTGAGGGGCGCGTCAACGTGCTGACTGTCGAACAAACTCTGAACGAGATCGTTCGACGGCACGAGATACTCCGCACCGCCATTCAGGTTATTGACGGACAGCCGCTTCAGATTATCGAAACAGAACTGCGCCCGGACTTCTCCTATGTTGATCTGAGCACGCTCGATGAGTCAGTGAAGAAAACTGTCGCGGAACGAGTAATCCGCGAGCAGACGCAAAAACTATTCGATCCGAGCCGTGGCTCGATGCTGCGCGCGACCCTGGTGGCCCTCGGCCCGTCAGATCACCTGATGGTCATCATCCTGCACCACCTGGTCACCGATGCCTGGTCCAATAGTCTGTTGATCAGCGAGATGGGCCAACTCTATCAGTCGTTCCGTCAGGGGCTTCCTTCCGCTCTGCCTGAATTGCCGGTCCAGTATGCGGATTATGCGGAGTGGCAACGACAATGGGAGCAGCACGAAACGCTCGACGCACAACTGCATTATTGGACCACCCAATTGGCCGGCGCGCCCAGGCGGTTGGAATTGCCGACAGACCATCCCCACCCGCCCTTCAGAACCTTCCGGCGCGAACACCGGGCATTTACCTGGCCGCTGGAGCTCTCCACCGCCATCAATGCCCTGGGCCGCACCGAAAACGTGACCTTATTCATGATCCTGCTGGCCGCGTATCAGGTTTTGCTGCATCGATACACGGGACAGGGACGTATCTCAGTCGGTTCGCCTGTAGCCAATCGCCGCCGATCGGAAACGAGATCGCTGATCGGCTGCTTTATCAATATCGTTGTGCTTTGCACTGACTTACAGGGCAATCCAACGTTCAGGGAATTACTGCAACGCGTCCGAGAAGTGACGCTCGGAGCTTACGCGCATCAGGATGTGCATTTCGAACAGCTCGTAAAGGCGCTCCAGCCGGAACGCGATCCCACCCATACGCCACTCGTGCAGGCCACATTCACCTTGCAAAATGTCCCGCTGGAATCGCCGCAAATGAGTGGACTCACCTTCAGGCCTGTGGATGTCGGGATCCCGGCAGTGGAACACGACATGAGCCTCATCATGGATAGCCGGGAAAACATCCTGAGCGGCGTGCTGGTCTACAACAGCGACTTGTTTGAAGCCGGCACGATCGATCGAATGCTGATTCATTTACGGGCCACCCTGGAGCAGGCGACCAGTGATCCCGACATAGCAATACTGCGGATCGATCTCCCGGGGAGTTCCGCGACTGCGGGCGGTGAGCAGAACAACCGGCAGACGAGCGATGAGGCGGAGGAATTTGTTTTCGGAACCTGAAACCATCGCACTGCGATCGGCAGAAGGAACAGGAGAGTACGGACCATGGCGCTGCAATCGGAAATTGTAATCTTCGACGAGAAACTGGTTGAAGAAAAGGATTACTGGATCGAAAAGCTGTCTCGCGAACTCGGCGAGACGGTTTTGAGACCGGACTATCCGAGAACTCCGGACTCGTCGTCACAACGAGACACAATTGAGATCTGCTTGAACGACGATGTCTACGCAGCGTTGATGTCGCTGACCAATGGCGGTGTGTTTCTCGTGTACACGACGTTGTTGGCAGCTTTGAAGATCTATCTGTATCAGCAGGGAGGCAATCCGTGGGTGGTGGTGGGTAGTCCGGCACGCCGGCTCGATGAAGCGGGAGCGGAAGTAGGCAACGTGGTGGCGATCGTCGATGAGCTGAGTGGAGAGTTGAGCTTTCGACAGGTGTTGATGCAGGTGCGCGAGAGTCTACTGCAAGCCTACAGCAAGCAGCAGTATCCGTTCGGCCGGGTGGTGCGGGATGCGGGCGTACAGGTCGCAGAAGGACGTTGTCCGGTGTTCGACGTGGTGATGGCGCTGGACAGCATTCATGGCGCAGTGCCTGACCTGGGCCAGGACGTAGAGATCCGTTGGCGGTTGGAAGGACAGCAGTTACGCGGAGAGATTAAATACCAGCGGCGCTTGTACCGGCGCGAGACGATGCAGCGGTTTGCGCAGCAATACGAAGCGGTGTTGCGCGCGGGAGTGAGCGAAGCCGGGCGAGCTGTGCAGGACTTAGCCTGGTACAGCGAGGCGGAGCGACATCAACTGCTGGTCGAATGGAACGATACGGCAGTCGAGTGGGATGCCGAGGGCTGGCGGAACGTGGTGGAACTGATCGAACAGCAAGCTGCACTCTCTCCGGATGCTGCGGCGCTGGTGATGGAAGATCAGGTGCTGAGTTACCGGCTGTTGAATGAGCGCGCTAACCAGTTGGCCCATTACCTGCGCCAGAAAGGCGTTGGGCCGGAAGTGCTGGTGGGCATCTGTCTCGAGCGCTCGCTGGAGTGGATTCTCGGCATGCTGGGAATCATGAAGGCCGGCGGCGCTTTTGTCTCACTGGATCCGGGCTACCCACAGGAGCGTTTGAGTTGGATGTTGGAAGATGCGCAGGTGCCGGTGATCCTCACGCAGGAGGCATTGCTCGATAAGCTACCAGTGCATTGGGGACAAGTGATCTCGCTGGATAACGATCTGGACCTGGACCTGATCTGCCGGCAGCCGGTGACAGCACCGCGTAGTGGGATTACGGCAGAGAACGCGGCTTATGTGATTTATACGTCCGGTACGACCGGGCAGCCGAAAGGTGTGCTGGTGGTGCACAGAGGTCTATATCACATGTGCCGCGCGCAACTAAGTGCTTTCAATGCGCGGCCAGGCGAGCGGCTGCTGCAATTTGCGCCGACGAGTTTCGATGCGTCGGTGTTTGAAGTGATGCTCAGCCTTTGTGCCGGAGCGACTTTGTGTTTTGCGTCAGCGGAGTTGTTGCTTCCCGGGGCACCGCTGCTTCGTTTTCTACGAGAGCACGATGTAAACCTGGTGACGTTGCCGCCGTCAGCATTGGCCGCAATGCCACCGGTGCACCTGCCTGAACTGCACACGATCAATGTGGCCGGCGAAGCGTGCACGGCGCGGCTGGTGAGTCAGTGGTCGACCGATCGTGTCTTCAACAATCTCTATGGACCAACGGAGGCGACGATCTGGTCCACTGCCTCACGTTGCACGGATGATGGCGTGGTCCCCTCCATAGGCCGTCCCATTCCCAATACTCAGGTGTTTGCGTTGGATGGTCGCTTCAGACCGGTTCCGATCGGAGTGCCGGGCGAGTTGTGCATTGGTGGACTGGGAGTGACGAGAGGTTATCTGAACCGGCCCGAGTTAACAGCGGAGAAGTTTGTCCCGCATGCGGAGGGAGGGCGGTTGTATCGCACCGGCGACCTCGGACACTTTCGGAGCAACGGCCAGATTGAATACCTCGAGCGAATGGATTTCCAGGTAAAGGTGCGTGGCTTCCGCATCGAGGTCGGTGAAATTGAAACTGCCTTACGTGCTTATCCGGGCCTCGAGGAAGTGGTGGTTCTGGCTCGCGAGGACACGCCGGGCGACAAGCGGCTCGTGGCGTATTTAGTGACTAGTCAGAAGCCGGCCCCAACGGTGAGCGAGTGGCGCCGCTACCTCAAGGAAAGATTGCCCGACTACATGATACCCGCCGCGTTTGTGGTGCTGGAGCAGTTACCGCGTACTTCGAGCGGAAAAGTTGACAGGCGGAAGCTTCCGGCGCCCGAGCTAATGCGGCCCGATCTGGACGAGAAATATTCCGCGCCGGAAAGTCCCGTTCACCAGGCGCTCGCGGACGTTTGGGCTGAAGTCCTGAAACTGGAGCGCATCGGTATTGATGACAACTATTTTGATCTGGGCGGCGACTCCATTCGCAGTATTCAGGTTGCCGCGAAGGCGCAGGAACGTAATCTCAATTTTAAGCTTCAGGATCTTTTCTCCTATCCGACTATTCGTGAGCTTTCGACCGTCGTCGAAGTAACGGAGTCGTCCAACACCGCTGACCTGACGCCATTCGCTTTGATAACGGAAGCGGATCTTCAGTCGTTACCCGCCTCACTCGATGATGCTTATCCGTTGACGAGGATGCAGGCGGGGATGCTCTTTCATAGCCAGTATGACCCCGAGCAAAGCGCTGTATATCTCTACGTTTTCAACTATCACCTGAACCTGCGCTGGGACGAAGAGGCTATGACTGCCAGCGTCCGCGAAATGGTCGAGCAACATGCCATATTGCGCACTTCATTCGATCTGACAAACTACAGCGAGCCGCTACAGTTGGTCCATCGAAGTGTGGATCTGCCCCTCGAGGTTACGGATTTGCGCAGCCTCACGGGGGCTGAACAGCAGCAGGAACTGCAAAGAGTGTTGGTCCACGAGCGGGGTAAACACTTCGACTGGCAGCAGCCACCGTTGATACGCATACGCATCTTCCGGCGCACCGAAGAGACGATTCAGTTCATGATCGTGTGCCATCACTCGATCCTGGACGGTTGGAGTGAAGCGGCGCTGCTGACGGAACTGTTCCAGCGCTACTGGCACCGGCTTGGTGAAGGTGAGCCGCCGCCGCCTCCGCCGGTTGTGAGTTTCCGCGACTACGTGGCGCTTGAACAGCAAGCCCTGAAGTCGGAAGAGACAAGATCGTTCTGGACGCGTCACTTGCGCGACGCTTCTCCTTTGCACCTTCCTCGTTGGCCCAGCGAGAGTGAGCCAGGCGTGATGCGACAGAAGGTGCGACGAGGATCAATCGTGGCGCCGGAAGTAACGGAGCGACTTAACGAATTAGCCAGCGTTCGGGGAGTGCTGATCAAGAGTGTTCTGCTCGCCGCGCACCTCCGCGTTTTGAGCTGGCTCAGTGGCCAATCCGATGTTTTGACCGGCTTGATTTCCCACGGTAGACCGGAGTCAAACGGAGGGGATCGAATTCTCGGCCTCTTCCTCAACACGCTTCCTTTCCGCCTGTCGCTGCCGGCCGGCAACTGGGCCCAGCTTATCGATGCGACGTTTGAGGTTGAGCGCGAAATGTTACCGCACCGGTGGTATCCGATGGCCGAGATGCAGCGTGTGATGGGCGGCCAGTCGCTGTTCGAAGTAGCCTTCAACTACACGCACTTTCACGTCTACGAGGGTCTCGACCAGTTCAAGGGCCGGATGAAACTGTTGGAAGAAGATCTCGCCGGTGAGACCAACTTCACGCTGATGGTGGATTTCAACATCTACTATCCTCACAACTACATTACGCTTGGCTTCACCTTTGACAGCACGCAACTGAATCGCAC
>DASVGE010000156.1:0-35674 GCA_036379695.1 Pyrinomonadaceae bacterium
GGCCAAATACGCCGAAGGAATCAAATTTGTGTTGGTAAATGGCGTTCTGATCGTGAGAGACGGCCAACTCCAGTCCAATGTTTATCCCGGCCGCCCGGTCCGCGCACCACTGAACTAACCACAAAGACACCAAGGCACAAAACATTAATACAAATTTGTGCCTTCGTGTCTTAGTGGTTAGTTTAATTCCCAGGGCAGATCGATCTGATCGTCGACGATCGTTTCCATCGATATGCCTGCAAGTCGTGCGTAGCGCAGCACGATCAGCAAGTCTGGTTCGCGTGTGCCGAGTTCGAAATTCGAGACTGCGGAGTAATGGACCTTCAGCTCAAGAGCCCGCGCCATCTCGGTCTGACTCTTTTGCAGATGTTTTCTGATCGCCAGCAACTTGTGGCTCAACTTCAACGGCTTGTTTCGACGCGAGCGTCCCATCAGGCCACAACTCCTGACGAAGATGCGCTCTTGAATTTATGTGTAATTTCACTTACACTGCGCGCCGACCTGGAGGATACCCGAAGCGCCCGAATTAATCGGGCGCGTCTCACTAGCGGGTTTGCCCTCGCGCCTTATTCAACACCTGCTCCTTTCAATTTGGACAACGCTGTCGGAGCGCATGCCCGGAGGCAAATGTGGGTGTTGCCTGTGCGTTCCGCGCCTAGGGAGAGCGGTAGTTCGGCTTGACAATCGTCTGCCGCTCTCTCGTTGGGTTACTTCCCACAAAGACGTTCGAGTATCGCCTGCCATCAGCTGGGCGACGTATTGCTCATCTTCGTAAGAGCGGAGGTTAGCGCGAGGATTTTCGGTTGGCAACCCACTTTGCGCATAGTCCCTTGCATTTCGAACAAGGTAATACTATGCGGCAGTTTGGGACAATGGTCCTAGTAGAAAGCTGCCGGTCAGTAAATTATTTTTTGGTGCGATACGTCACAACCACACAACCATTCGTCAACTGCTGACATTTGACCAACTCCAAATCGATCTGGCGCGGCATTTCGTAGAACAGCGGAATGCCGGAACCGAGCAACACGGGATGGATGTTGAGCCCGACTTCATCGATCAGTCCGGCTTCAAACAGCGATTTCGCCAGCAACCCGCCACCCATCACGCAGATGTCCTTGCCCTCTTCTTCCTTCAGACGCCGGACAAAGCTCGCCGCATCTTCCGACACAAACGTCAACTTCTTAGTACCCGCTTTCTTTATCGTTCGCGAGAAGACGTAAGTTTTAATGCCTGAATAACCACCTTTCGAGCCACTGCGTGCCGCGACTTCATAAGTGCGGCGGCCCATGACGATCGTGTCGATGGTTTGCCAATACTCCCGCATGATCTCGCCTGCTTCGTCGCTCCAGAGAAGCCAGTCCACCGCGTCGTCTTTGCGGGCGATGAAGTTATCGAGGCTCGAAGCGCCTCCGAAAGTTACTTTGCGCATGCCTATTCCCTCCTTAAAAGAGAAATTAGCAGGAGCTTCATGACACCCTTTGTCATATTTGTAAGATAGAATCTCGCCACAAAGCCTTTTAGCCACAAAAGGCACATAAAGCACAAAAGCTTTATCAGGTAATCCTTTGTGCTTCTTTGTGGCGAAACTGATGAGGAGCAAAGAGTGCGCGCGGATCGGCTATTGTCGATAGTTCTGCTGCTTCAGACGCAACACCAGATGACGTCGCGCGATCTCGCTTCTCGTTTGGAGGTTTCGGAGAGGACCATTCATCGCGACATGGAAGCGTTGAGTGGCGCAGGCATTCCGGTGGTGGCCGCGCGAGGCTCGGGTGGTGGTTGGTCGTTGCTCGGGGAATATCGCACCGATCTAACCGGACTAACCGAGACTGAGATCCAGTCGCTCTTTGTGACTAAGCCGGCGAAGTTGCTCGCCGACTTGCGACTGGAGAAGGCAGCCGATGGCGCGTTGCTGAAACTGCTTGCTTCTTTGCCATCGACATTTCGCCAGGGTGTGGAGCGGGCGCGCCAGCGTATTCATATTGACGTCAGTGGTTGGTCCCGACGCGAAGAAGCCGTGCCCTTTCTGCCGATCCTGCAGGAAGCACTTTGGTTGGAGCGCTACGTGCAAATCGCTTACGAACGCGGCGAGCATGGTGAGACGGTCCAACGTGTGATCGCGCCGTTTGGATTAGTGGCGAAGGGAAGTGTGTGGTATCTCGTCGGCGCTGTTGATGGACAGGTGCGCAGTTATCGCGTGTCGCGCATCGCGCAAGCTGAAGTCTTGAACGAACGCGCCGCGATCCCTGAAGACTTCGATCTGGTCCAGTACTGGGAGCAGTCGTCGTCGTCATTCAAGGCAAACGTGCCCAACTACGTCGCGACGTTTTGGGTTTCACCGGCAGTTTGGCAGCGGTTGTGGTTTGCCGGACGTTTTGCCCGTGTCACTGAAACGGAAGAGGTTGACGCGCGCGGTTGGAGAAAAGCTGTCATCGGTTTTGATGTCGAGGAGATGGCGTGTGAGTATGCGGTATCGTTTGGTCCATATCTCGAGGTTATCGCGCCCGCGTCGTTGCGTGAGAAGGTGATAACGATGGCCCAGGCAACGTTGGAGTTTTATCGCAAATGAGGTCTTATACTGTCCACAGATTACACAGATTGATTAATAGAATCTGTGTAATCTCTGGACCAACACGCCCATCGCTATGGCCCTGGGTTTTCATCATCGCTTTCGTTTACTTCACCCTACATCTCGTTACCTCAACTCGTTACGGTTACTTTCGCGACGCACTCTACTACCTCGCCTGTTCAGAACACCTTGCCTTTGGTTACGTCGATCAACCACCGCTCATCGCATTGCTTGGTTGGTTCGCTCGACACACGTTAGGCACTTCGTTACCCGCGCTGTTGTTCTGGCCCGCGCTTGCCGGGGCAGCGCGTATCGTGCTGATGGCGGCCTTCGCGCGTGAGCTTGGTGCAGGACGCTTCGGGATCGTGCTTGCGGCGGTGCTCGGCGCCACGCCTGGAGTTTGGTGGGTGATCGATCACCAGTTCGCGATGAATAGCCTGGAGCCGTTGTTCTGGGGTGGGTGTGCGTACGTGCTTCTCCGTCTCATCAACACGGGCAATCCGAAACTATGGCTCGCATTCGGTGTGCTGGCAGGTATTGGCCTGCTGAATAAATATTCGATCGGGATCTTCGCCACGGCATTGATAGCGGGACTCTTGCTCGCGTCACAACGACGGCTCCTGTTCACACCGTGGCTGCTACTCGGAGGCGCAATCGCGTTTCTGATCTTTCTGCCAAACCTGATCTGGAACATTCAAAACAACTGGCCATTTCTCGAACTGATGCGGAACATTCGCGCCACGGGAAAGGACGTGGTCCTTCCACCAGCGCAATATCTCCTGCAACAGGTCATGATGTTGAACCCCGTGAGTTTTCTGTTCTGGTTTGGCGGGTTGCTGTTTTACTTCCTGTCTCGTGATGCAAAAAGGTATCGCGTGTTTGGATGGGCATTTGTGATCACGATCCTCTTCTTCATGATTACGCATGGAAAGGATTACTACTCGGCGTCCGCATACGTGATGTTGTTTCCGGCTGGTGCGCTCGCAGTCGAAAGATTACTTGCCGCGCGTCCGAAGCTACAGACGATCTTGAGACCGGCGTGTTTCGTTTGGTTGATGTTGGGTGTGTTGCCATTGCTGCCGCTGGTCCTACCGGTGTTGCCGATAGAAACGTTTCTTCATTACCAGTCGCAGTTGCCTTTCGAAGTTCCGAAGACTGAGCGCAGTTTTGTTGGCGAAACGTTGCCGCAGTATTACGCCGACGAATTTCCGTGGCCGGGCCTGGTTGACGCTGTGGCGCGCGTCTATCATTCGTTGCCGCCGGAAGAACAACAGCGAGTTGCGATCTTCGGCAATAATTATGGACAGGCAGCGGCAGTTGATTTCTTCGGACCTCAGTACGGATTACCAAAAGCAATCAGCGGCCATCAGAACTATTTTCTCTGGGGACCGCGACACTACACCGGCGACATCATGATCGTCCTCGGCGATGAAGAAAGCGACGCGCGCGAGCACTTCGATTCAGTCACCGTGGCTGCTA
Source organism: Pyrinomonadaceae bacterium (assembly GCA_036379695.1). Lineage (GTDB taxonomy): Bacteria > Acidobacteriota > Blastocatellia > Pyrinomonadales > Pyrinomonadaceae > PSRF01. Next base: position 4,046 of record DASVGE010000156.1, read on the forward strand.
CGCTCAACAACCCTTACGCATATCGCTACGAGAACCTTCCGATTCTCTTGTGTCGCGGTTTGAAATGGAACCTGCAAAGTGAATGGGCGCGAGTGAAGAACTGGCGTTGATCTTAATCACACCTTACACACATTCATTGTTAGAAATCTGTGAGATCTGCGGATTAAAACTTCTTGACACGCGAGCCGCTTGAGGTCTAGTATCCGCTGCTGCTCAAAATTCCCCCGAGGTTCAAGCGCGCTTAATGCGCTCCTAAATCCGTCCCGACTCCTTTAGGTTGTCACGGACTTACTCAGCAAGATCAACCAGGGTAGTCCTTACTCCGCGTGGGCCTGTCTCAACACGCGGCTAGCTCATGTTGGCCTACACGACCATCCAGGCGTACGTGTGCCTGATGCCTTAGACCAGCAGTGAGCGCCCAATACTGAGTGAGGTTTGAGTTATGAAATCAGCAGGTGCGTTGCTGCTTGATGTTTCGGCTACCATGACCTTAAGCAGCGAACTACAAGGAATACTGGAAACCGCTTTTACCGTCACCGTCCCTCCAAACCTGTCGCAAAGAATTTCTTCTGCCACTCTCGACGAAGAACTAACACACATTGTCAGGCGTGCTGATGCCGGTTTGATCTTTCTGATCGTCGCGGAAGTCGCACTCGATGTGTCTCGCAGCGTTCTTGCAGCGCTGAAACGAATCGTGCCCGAGGTCCCGATCATCGCGGCACTGGAACGATGCGATCCGGAGCAGGCTTTTGAATTACTAAAGAGCGGAGCCGCCGACTTCGTCACTTCACCATTTCAGGCGATCGACGTCCTGCCACGCGCCTGGAAAGCTCTCAAAAACTTCTTAGGCGAAGACATTCCTGCGCACGGAGACTCGCGTCAGCAACAGTTTCGCCAACTCATCGGACAAAGCCCGATCTTTCTGCAACAAGCGCAAAAGATCTCACTCATCGCTTCATGCGAAGCCAACGTGTTGATTGTTGGCGAAACGGGAACGGGCAAAGAGTTGTACGCGCGCGCGATTCACTACGGCAGCGCGCGTGCAGGTCGGCCGTTCATGCCCGTCAACTGCGGCGCGATTCCCGCGGAGTTGGTGGAAAACGAACTGTTCGGACACATGCGCGGCGCGTATACGAGCGCTTCCAGTTTGCAGGTCGGACTGATCGAAGAAGCCAACGGCGGCACGCTCTTTCTCGACGAAATCGACTGCCTGCCGGTACACGCCCAGGTGAAATTACTGCGCTTCCTGCAGGAAAAAGAATACCGTCCGCTGGGCTCGTCCAAGATAAAACAGGCGAACGTGCGCGTCGTGGCGGCGAGCAATCTCAATCTCGAAGAAGCAGTTGATACAGGCAAGGTGCGGCAGGATCTGTTCTATCGCCTGAACATCATCTCGCTGACGTTGCCGCCACTGCGCGATCGACGTGAAGACATTCCGCTGCTGGCGCGTCACTTCCTCGCCAAGTACTCACGTGAGTTCGACAGCCACGTCGAGGATTTTTCCGACGAGGCGATGAACATGTTGATGGTCTACAGTTGGCCCGGCAACGTACGCGAGCTCGAACACGCTGTCGAACGCGCGGTGGTGATGTGTAATAAGCCGCTGATCCAGGCCGCGGACATCGTGCTATCGAATCGCGCGCTGGCGACTAAGCGTGAGTCTTTGCGAGAAGCGAAGGCGAAGGAGATTGAGCGGTTTGAGAAGAATTACATTCAGGGTGTGCTCAGCGCCTGCCGTGGCAACATCACTCGCGCCGCGGAGATTTCTCAGAAGAACCGCCGCGCGTTTTGGCAGTTGATTCAAAAGTACCGGATCGACGTCAGTCGGTTCCGGCCCGCATCGTAGAGTGGTCAAAACACAACTGGGGTAGGACATTTTTGTCCTACTCCAGGTGCCGATTTTTGGCAGTGCCGGCAAAATCTCTTAACAATCAGGGAACGGTTTGCATGGTCTAACGATTGCACTCAGGCGCGCGTGCAAGCGGCGTTGAGTGTGATGAAAGAAGCAACCGTAGCTGAGACTGTGCGAGCGATTCTGGCTTACCTGCGCGAAAATCCCGACGCGCAGGACACGCAGGCCGGGATTGTTCAGTGGTGGCTCAACGACCTGCCTGTCAAACCCCGCGGCGCCACCGTCAAGCAAGCCCTCGACAACCTGGTTCGGGACGGATTCTTGAGCGCACACAAAGGCAAAGACGCGCAGATCTCATACCGGATGAAAATCCCACCACCGTAGTCCGCGAAAACATTTCGCCAGCAAACTTACATTGATCATAGAATCTGTTGTGCGTTTTGTGCCTTCCCTGTGGCGAGGAGAACTGTCGTGGTGCAATCGTTGCCATCTACTCACATCGAGGCGCATGTTGGGAATGTCAGTGGCGGCAGCCAGGTCGCCATTGGCAACTACATCGTGCAGATCGGTCGTGTCGAAGGTGGCGTCGTTAATATCTTGAACGAGGCGCCACCGCCGCCACGTCTCCGCCCGCAACCGGTTTTGCTTCGTCCAAAACCGTTCCCCAATCTTCTCGATCGCCAAACGGAAACCACTACGCTCGTCGAAGCGCTGACGTCTCAGCAGCCGGTGGAGTGCACGGGTGTACCCGGTGCGGGCAGGACCAGTCTGTTGCGCCACCTGGCCCATCAACCGCAGCTTGCAACCGCCTTTCCGGCAGGCGTGATTTACTTTGAAGTAAACAAGCAGTCTGCTTCCGATCTGCTCAAATCGATCTTCGACGCCTTTTACATCTGCGATTTTCCGATCAAGCCAAACGAGACTGAGATCCGGCATTACCTGCAGCCGGTGAGCGCGCTCGTTTTGCTCGACGATGTCGAGATTGATGCGAAACAGATCCAGTCGCTGATGAACGTTGCGCCCAATTGCACGTTTGTCGCCGTTACGCGCGAGCGCATTCTCCTCGGTGAAGCTGTCGACGTAACGCTAGAAGGCTTACCGGTGGCGGATGCGGTGCGTTTATATCAAAACGAGTTACGGCGTACTTTGTCGGCTGAAGAAGTAAAGGGCGCGCAAACCATTTGTGAGTCGGTGGCGTGTATTCCGCTGCTCGTCTTGCGCGCCGCCCAGGAGGCACGCGGACAGAATTCGATCTCGGAAAACGAAAAGAAAGTTCTGGCCGCGCTCGCCGTTTTTTCCGGCGCGCCCGTCGCCGCCGAACACGTCGCTGCGGTCGCAGGTGTCACCAGTGTCGAACCGCTACTGGAAGATCTCGAACGACGTGGGCTGGTCCAATCGCACGAGCAACGTTACCAGCTCGCCAGCGACGTGAAGACGCAACAACTCGGCAATATGAAACCGTGGTTCGCGCGCGCCGTGGTGCATCTGATCGATTGGACCAAAGAGCGCCGCAACCGGCACAAACTCATTGCCGGATCGGCAGCAGCGATCCTGTTGGTCCTGAAGCGGGCCGTAGCCGCGGAGGCATGGAACGAAGTGAGAAGCCTGGGCCATGCCGTAGAAGAGGCGTTGACCGTAAACGGCCAGTGGGACATGTGGGCCACTGTGCTCAACAGTATCAATAAAGCCGCCCGTGCACAGGGAGACATCGCGGAACAAGCCTGGGTGCTTCACCAACTCGGCACACGTGCTCTGTTGCTTGGAGACCGTGCCGGCGCCGAAGCTTCTTTGACCGACGCGTTGGACATCCGAGAGAGACTCAACGACGTCAGCGGCGCCGCAGTCACTCGTCACAACCTCAACATTCTTCTCGCTCCCTTGCCACCGGAAACGCATGACAACAACTCATCGAACGGCGCAGGCGGTAATGTCGCTTCGACTCCGGCGTGGGTGAAGATCGGTGTCGTGAGTCTGTTCGGTGTTGCGATCCTGATGGCGCTGCTGATCTGGTACTTCTGGCCAACCCCGCAGCCGCCAGTCTCACCGCCGAAGATAGCGAGCTTCAGCGTCAGTCCGTCAGCAATTCCGGCAAACGGTCAGGTACAACTCTGTTACGAAGTCGAAAATGCCGACAGCGTGCGCATCGACCCAAACATCGGCGAAAGAAAACCCGCGTCGAAAGAATGCCTGAGCGTTACACCGACCGAGACGCTCACTTACACGCTGACGGCGTTTGCTGCTGACGGCCAGAGCACGAGCCGGCAAATCACGTTGAACGTTGAACCAGCTCCGCCGCCGCAGGTTGAGATTGTTCGATTCGAAGTGCGTCGCCAGAATGGACCAGGCGGTCCTGCTGACGTGCAGTTTCGACTCTGCTACGAACTGCGCAACGCGGCGCACGCCGTAATCGACAACAACGGCGGGAACGTAGTTCTCAATCGACCCAACTGCCAGCAAATCACGCCGCAGCAAACTACTACTTACACGCTCTCGGCTACCGGGCAAGACGGCCGCACCGTCACGCGTCAGGCTACTGCCGATGCAACGAAGCCGCCCGTACCGCGGCCACAGATCCTGAGTTTCACCGCGTCGCCCGAGCGGGTTGTTGACGACGGCACATCGCAACTATGTTTTCGTTTGAAAGACGCGAGCAACGCCCAGCTCGATCCCGGCGCGCGCACGTTTGCTGATACACAAGATCAATGCGTGACTGTCAGGCCGCTTCAAACCACGACCTACACTTTGAAGGCGTTCAACTCCGAAGGCGCCGAAACGAAAAACAGCCTGTCTGTTACTGTAGTGCGCACGCCGAAACACGCTCGCATTCTGTTTTTCGACGCGCTGAGTACGCGGATCAAACGCGGTGAACCGGCGCGTTTGTGTTACGGCGTTGCTGACGCGAATACCACGACGATCTCTCCGTTGCGGCGAGAGTTTCCAAGCGTGGATAAACATTGCTTCGAGCACGCGCCGCGTGAGTCGACCACGTACGTGCTCAAAGCCACTGGTGAGGACAACCAGACAGAGTCGCGCGAATTGAGTGTGGTTGTTGAGTCGCCTGCGGCGCCACCGCCGCCGCCGCCGGTGAGGATCACGCGCTTTGAGATCAATCCGACTATAGTCCATGGCACGCAACTGTGTTACGCGCTGGAAAACGCGCGCAGTGCACGTATCGAACCGGGCATTGGTACGTTGCAAAATCTGACGGCGGATTGCCCGAGACTGCCATCACGCCGGGAGGAAACTTATACGCTGACTGCGATCGGCGAAGATGGCAAGACGGCCACCAGACAAGTCACCTACACGCCACCTCCAAAGCCGCAGCTGCCGGCTATGAGGATTGTGTCGTTCACGCCATTGAGGCAAACAATGAAAGCCGGAGGTGAAGCTAGAATTTGTTACCGCACCACGGCGGGCGAAGGGACCGCGCAGATCTCGCCGCAGCCTGGCATTGTGCCTCCTGCCGTGTTCAAAGCAAACTGTGTCAGGGTTGTTCCGCAACAAACGACCGAGTACACGTTGACCGTTGGTCGTGGAAACGAGAAGGAGAGTAGAAAGGTCACGGTGATCGTTGATCAGGGTGGTGTCATTTTCTAAGGAGAGAGCATGAGCGAAGAAAAGAAGTCAGGGGATTCCATCAGCGCGACCATCGGCGACGTGAGCGATCGCAGCCAGGTCGCGGTTGGTCATCACATCCAGCAAACGCAGACGCACGGCGCTCCACCGTTGGTGACGGAAGAGGAGATGGCCCAGTTGCGACAGATGTTTGATCAATTGAAGTCGAAGATCGCGCAGGAAGTCCCGCCGGCGGAGCAGGAGAAGGCGCTCGAGCGCGTCGATGAATTGCAGGAGGCGGTCACGGCCAAAGAACCTGATTTGACGACGATGGAGTACGTCAGGAATTGGTTTGTAAAAAACCTTCCGTCAGTGGCGGGTTCGGTGGTGAGCCTGGTCGTTCATCCGATAGTGGGGAAGCTGGTTGAAGTCGGCGGCGACGCGCTGGCCTCGACCTTCCGGAAGCGCTTCGGGGTTGAGAAGAGTTAATCCACAGATTACGCAGATTTAATCTGTGAAATCTGTGGATGGCTTTAAGGTTCCAGTCCCGGTTCGTAAGTCACGATAAATTCGAGAAACTTCGACACTTCGACCATGTCTTTCCCCGTGAAGCGAATGCTGTGTGCGTCGGTGCGTTCGACGATACTCAAGTAGCTCAGCACTTCCGATGGACGATAATTCTTGAAACGCACGTCCACCTGAATCGGCGCGGCGAGTTTGTAGGGCTTGAAATCCTTAATGCGCCCGACCGCCTTTTGAACCTTATCGCGAATCAACACGTAGCTGGCCGCGGGCATTATGGTCTTCGCGGAATGAAAGCCTGAGGACCACTTCACGACTGCTCCTTCAACGTCGCCGAGCAGCGCCTGCGTTTCCTTCACCACTGCATCATCACCGGAGATCATGATCACGGGCACATTGAAATGACCTGCGATCGCGGCGTTGAGACCCGCCTCGGAAACGGAAACGCCTTTCAGTCGCACGTCGGCGAGCCGGGCGCTGGAGATCGTGTGTGCGCGCACGCCTTGAGAATTGGTGGTGCCGGTGTGATAACCGATGAAGATGGCGCCGGCGAAGGTCTCGTCGATGCCCTGCATCATCATCAGTGGCCTGGGCCAGGCGCGGACCAGCAGCACGTTGGTCGGGAGTTTTTCGATCAAGAGATTTTGGCCGTTGCCATGCGAGTCGCTGACGACTATTCCGGTGGCGCCTGCTGCAAACGCAACCTCGATCGCGGCGTTGACTTCATTCGTCATGAATTCCCGGAAGCGTGCGTACTCAAAACCCTGCGGACCGAGCTGCTCATTGGTCACGACACCAACGACGCCTTCCATATCGGGCGGAAATGTAGATCTTCAGAGGTCTGTTCTGGGCTTGTGCGGTGATGGTAAGAGTTAATCGAAACAGGACCAAACAAGATTTCATGTAGCGCTCCTCTAAGAGATTTTAGCCACGGATAAACACGGATTGAATCCGGATTTTTATCCGTTAAATCTGTGGCACGGCTTCTACGACGCGGATCGATTCCAGCGTGCGCAGGTACTCGACGACCAACTCCAGTGGGATGGGACGCATGCGATGGAAGCCACAATAAGGCACATAAGACACAAAATGGTTAAGCGAGTTTTTGTGCCTTTTGTGTATCCAAAAATGCTTCGTAACGATCGACGGCTTGGGTGATGGCTGATTTCTCGGGTTCTTTTAGATCGGGTGGGAGGTTCAAACCGATTTTGTCGGTTGTGCGTTTCCAGGAGCCGACAACGCGGCCGTCGAGAATGACTATTGGACCAAGCAGGCCCCACGTCGTTATCGATGGTTTACCGTTGGTTCGAATATAGATGGATTGACGATCTTTGTAGGCGACGGTGTATTCGTCGTACGCGGGGAGGAGATGGGCTGAGTGCCTGGATTTTCGCGCTTTTGCGGCCCGCGGGCTCAGGTAAACTTTTTCGTCGATCAATTCCTGCCTGAGGTGGCGATCAACCAGGTCCACTCCGTGCCGCGCATCGGCGATAGTCAGGCCGGACCACCAGACGAAGTCCTGCAAGGTCGCTGGACCATGACTGGCGAAATAACGTTGCGTCAGTTTCGCCAAAGACTCGTCGCGAGTTAGCGACTTTGTTGCGGGAACACGTTCTTCGAGCAGCGCGTAAGTGAATTGCTTGCCGACGCGCGGGCCACTGCACACCACGCCATCCAGTTCCGCGCGAATGAGAATATGCGCCATCCGCACGGCATCGTCTGCCGCGATTCCTGACCGGTTCAGCACCTGCTTCAGCGCCGAACGAGTCAGGTGTTTCCCGCCCTGCAAAGCCCGGCTAAGTACTTTGTTCGATCGTTTGAGTGTCGCGTTATCGAGTTCATATTTGCGATAGCCTGATCCACACCGGACGTTTACGCGCGCCCCCGTCAATTGCAGCAGCCAGCGAATATCGTCAGGCGCGACGAAGTGCCACGTCGGACGCAGCAGGTGCGTGCGAAGTATGTGGCCGTCGTTGAATGCTTCTTCGACTGCGGCATCCGTCGCCGCACGCATTCGCAGCGCGAGCGCCCACTTCGCGCCGTTGTAGTCCTGCGCCTGCACTGCACCCAGCCAACGCACCACGTCGACAGGTTTCTTGAATTCCGATGAAGACAGCTTGTGATTGTCGAGGCGTTGCGAAACAACGTCACCCATGATCCTTCACCTTTCCATGGCTTTCGCCTGAATGTAGGGCCGGCCCTCGTGGCCACCCTACAGTTGTAAGTGACCAAATGCGAGGCTGCCTGATGAAGAGCCGTTGAAGATGTAGGGGTGGTGGCCGGTTTCGTTTGCGTAGGCTTTTGCGATCCGGTCGATGGCTGCTTGTGAGTTTTGATTGCCGAGGACGGCGACCGTGCCACCGCTGCCGCCGCCGGTGATCTTTGCACCGAATAGTCCATCTTCTTTATGTACGAGATCGACGAGCAGATCCGTGCCGTGCGAGTTGAGGCCCAGGGCTGTGTAACTCTGATGCGACGCGTACATCAATTCACCGAGTTCGTCGAAATCGATCTCCGGAGCCTGGAGTAGGTCGATGAAGCGCTGAACGCGTGCATTCTCATAGATAGGATGGGCCGTCGGGAGCTTTACAGCGTATTCGCGCTGCGGATCGATGGACGTCACTGGATCCATCGTGCCTGTGTAGCGCGCTAAGAACTCTTCACCCGAAATGCGATCCGGCAGTTGCACCGCGTATCTGTTTTCGAATTCGACGGGCCAGATGTTTGCCAGGTATGTGCCTGTGCCAAGGATCCGCTGGCCCATGAATGCTCCCGCGCGCACCGAACCGTAATCGGAGCCGCCCACGGAGTGGCGTATGCCGGAGTCGATACCCCAAAGCTTCAGCGGCGACGGAAGAGCGATCATGTTTTTGATTTCGGCCGGTTGACAGAGCAGCGCCAGCAGTCGATCGCGCTCTCCGAAGACGGCTGTCATTTGGTCCATCACACCACACGGCGCGCCCACCACCATGTTTTCAACTCGTTGGCAGAGCAGCGCCACGTCGCGTGGTTCGACTTCTATGTTGAATGCTCGGGTGACTGCTTCCATCACCGCGACTTCAAGCGCGGCCGACGAACTCACGCCTTTGCCTGGTGGCACTCGCGACGAGACCAGGATGTTCGCGCCGGAGGTAAACTGGATGCCGCGTTCACGCATCAGCACCAGAAACACACCAGCCACGTACGCGGCCCATCCGTCTTGCTGAAATAAACTCCGCGCCTGTTCATACGAAACGGGTTCAAGTTCCCGCAGTGACATCGAAAACGAAGAGTGGTGCGGTTCGTCGTCTAACAAAGTGACGACGTTGAGTTGCAATTCAGCATTCAGTTGCAGCGCTGCAAACGTCGCTTCCGCGATCGGCAGTTCGAGAACGAGCGAACCGGAGTAGTCGGCAATACCACCCATCACGTCCAAACGTCCTGGCGCGCGAGTGACGATCAGTTCCTGATCACGAGCAAAGAGTTCACGAGCAGGAGGGAAGGGATGCTCGTCGAGCGTGTTGAGGAGATCGATAAAACCTTGCGTGTCCGGATACATCTCTTATGCGCCTTTTTGTGGCTTCAATCCTCGCTTGCGCAGCGCTGCTTGCAGGAGCGGTTCGATGTTTGTTCGAATGCGGTCATTCGCGTAACCAGCCCAGCTAACATCCGGATCCACAGCCAGCGGTGCTTTCAGAGGACCACCGTCGACATCCGTGACAATCACTCCCGCTTCACGCGCGATCAGTTCCGTACACAGATCATAAGGATGACAACAGAGCGATCTCGGCAGCCCGCGCTCATTTGTAACCGGCTCCATGCACGCCCGCAGGTCTGCCACAAAGCGATCGTGCCCGGCCATCAGTTCGTAAAGTTGACCACCCGACGATGTGTATTGATCTTCGAAGCACAGCGCTTTGCCGGGTAGTGGTGGGCCAAGTGCGGCAGCGACAATCTCATCGTCGATTGCAGCCAGAACGTCTCGCACTCCGGGGAAGAAGCGCACGATTTGCGCGTATCCCTGCGCGATGTTGTTTGCGGCTGAGGGTTGCAATCGAAAAGGCGAATGCTCGCCCGTGAGGCGGTTGAAGCGTTCGGCGTTGACGCCTTCGCCACGGAAGGCCCACATAACGTCGGAAAGGTGTTGCTTGACGAGCGGTATCTCAGTCTGCACCGCGAGTTCGATATCGTTCAAGGTCGTGTTTGGACCACGGTTGGGTGCGACTCCGGTAAGAACCCAGCCGCTGCGTTTCTGATACATCAAACCGCGTGTGCCGTCGATCGGATCCACGATGATCCGCCATACAACGTCAGACTCAGCCGTCCCGCGCGGCAAAACAATCTCACCACTTTCCAAACCCTCAGCGATGAGCAGCACGGGCGCAATCGGCGCGACTTCATGCTCGAAATAGTCGACCAGCACTTCTTCGCTGACACGATCGAGCGCGAAGATCGTGTCGCCTTCCTGCTCGCTTACAACCCTCGCCATCTCACCCAACGTCGCGCGTTCGCAGGCCTCAATCACTACCGCGCGAATCATCTCGTGCAACTTCCGCACTGGCCCAAGCAGCTTTCGAATGTCGTTCATTGTTGTTTGTAATGGACGTTGGAGAGCGCACGCAGCTCCGCGGCCTTCTGATCCGGCGACGTGTCGCTAAGGAAATTGCCGCCGCCGATTTCCGGCCCGGCGAGAAACTTCAGCAGGTTTGGCTTGCGGAGCGGTGGATGAAACTCGATGTGAAAATGGAAACCGTGGTAGTCGCCGCCGTCAGTAGGCGCCTGGTGCAACGGCATGACGTATGGAAAAGGCATTTGCCACAGATTGTCGAACCTCACGAGCACGTCCTTCAACACGCTCGCAAAGTCGCGCATCTCGTTCGCGGAGAGCGTTGCCAGGCTCTGATGTGTTTGCTTGGGCGCTACGAAAACCTCGTAAGCGTAACGCGCGAAGTAGGGCAGGAAGGCGATGGCGGTTTCGTTTTCCGCAATGATGCGCGTGCCTGCTTGTTGTTCCGCGGCGATGATCTCCTGGAACAGCACGCGACCAGTTTCAGCGAGGTAACGCTGGCACACACGCGCTTCAGTCTCGATTGTTTTGAAGACAAAGTTGGTGGCGTAGATCTGGCAGTGCGGGTGCGGATTTGACACGCCCACGACTTCGCCTTTGTTTTCGAAGATGAGCACGTGATTGATATCTGCGCGGCGCCCCAGTTCTTCATACTGCTCGCGCCAGACGTTGAGAAGTTGCTGAGTCTCATCAACGGTTAGCTCGGCCAGCGTCAGGTTGTGTTTGGGGCTGTAGCAAACCACGCGCGCGATGCCCTGCGCCGGACGGCTGCGATAGATCTCGCTGTGCGTTTCCGTCACCGACGGCGCCTCAACCGAGACACACGGGTGATCGTTGTCGAAAACAAACGTCTGCTCGTACGGCGGATTCACTGCGCCACTAACGCGCGAGTTTCCCGGACAGAGATAACAATCAGGCACATACGGCGGCAACGTCACCTCTTCACGCGTCACCGTCCCGCCACTCCACGGGCGGTCCTGCCGGTGTGCAGCGATTATCACCCATTCCTCTCGCAGCGGATGCCACCGCTCTTCCCACGTCATTCTCTAAACTCCATCCTTAGCCACAAAAAGGCACAAAAGGCACATAGTTATTTTCTGATTCCGGGGTTTGGTCTTTTTGTGCCTCTTGTGCCTTTTTGTGGCTGATCTCGATCGAAATTGGCGAACGTCCAAGTGGAATGGTAAACGCATCGCGCTCGTTAACAAACTGCTGACGAGGAGCGTAGGGTCGCCAAGGTAACCAAGGGCCACAAAGAAGCACAAAATTTAAGCAGATCGCGTGTCGATTTCACGACCTGCCGTTCGACGTACCAATGAGCTTGCGCGTGGAGAGGCTTAACCGTATTGTTCTACGTTTCTGTGAAACAATTCGGCGGAGAGCGCGTAATCGCTCATAACTCCAGAAATCCCGGCCAGTGGTCTAAAGGTACTGATTATGAAGTATGCAAAACTGATCTTTAAAAACATCCTGCGAAACAAGAGACGAACTCTCCTGACCGTTTCGAGTCTCGTCGTTTCGCTGTTTCTGATCATATGTCTGGCCACAGTGCTCACCGAGTTTGAACGAGGCAGCCAGGAAGCGAGTCCGTTGCGGCTCGTGACGCGCCACGCCGTTTCGCTGACCTTCGTGCTGCCCATGGCACATATGCAGAAGATCAAGACAGTGCCCGGCGTTAAAGAAGTAACTCCGTTCAGTTGGTTCGGCGGTATCTACATAGACGAGCGGAACTTTTTTGCAAACTTCGCCGTGGACCCTCGCAAGCTGCGGGAAGTAGTTCCTGAACTCAAGATGTCAGAAGCCGAGTGGCAAGCGTTCATCAACGACCGGCAGGGAGCGATGGTAGGTCAGAAGCTCGTCAAGATGCACGGTTTTACTCCCGGCCAGCGCATCACCTTGAAGAGTCCGATTTACAATCAGAGTGTCGAATTCATCATTCGCGGTGTCTACACCGGAAGCGACGAAAAAACACTCTACTTTCATCACGACTATATAAACGAGCTGCTTCCGGAAGGAGTGAGAGATAACGCCGGCACGTTCAGCATTCTGGCCAACTCACCCGAAGACGTACCGCGCATCGCCCAGCAAATCGACTCCATCTTCGCGAATAGCGACGCTCCCACCAAGACCGAGAACGAGCGCGAATTCGCGATGAGTTTCCAAACCATGATGGGCGGAGTCAAACAGTTTCTCTACGGCATCATTGCTGCGATTACGTTCTCACTGCTGCTCGTGATGGGCAACACCATGGCCATGACTGTCCGTGAACGAACGAAGGAAGTGGGCACGTTGAAGGCGATCGGCTTTCAGCGCGGCACGATCACGGCGCTGTTCGTCATCGAGGCTCTGATTCTGGCGTGCATCGGCGCGGCGATTGGAATTGGCGCGGCGGTGTTGATCTTCAACTCGATCGACCTCGGTCTCATTATTCCGTTTTTCATTGCCTTCGTGCCCACGAAACAAACACTGATTTCGGTGTTTGTGTTGTCAATTCTGGTTGGATTGATCAGCGTGATCTATTCGGCCTTTCGCGTTTCGGGTTTGACCATCGCTGAAGCTTTGCGGAGCACTGAATAAGATGGCATTACCGCTCAAGTACAACATTCGCAACATCATTGTCAGGAAGGGCAGCACGCTCGCGACTGCGTTCACCATCGGGTTGACGGTCGCGGTGTTTTTAATGGTGATGGCGCTGGCGCGAGGCATCGACCTGACGCTCGCGAGTAGTGGTGAACCACTGAATGTGATCGTGCTGCGTGAGGGCAGTACCGCCGAGTTGACCAGTTCGTTCACTCGCGAGAACTACAACGACCTGCTCTATCTTGACGGCGTACAGCGCGAGGGTGACAAGCCGCTTGCGACCGCGGAACTCATTACCCTGATCTACAAACCTCGGAAAGGAATGAGTCAGGGTTCGAATGTTACGGTGCGCGGTGTTGGTCCAATGTCGTTCAAGTTGCGCTCGGGATTCAAAATCATTTCCGGAAGGGAATTCCAACCGGGTCAAACCGAGGCGGTTGTTTCAAAGAGAATCGCGGAAAGGTTCCAGGGTCTCGATATCGGAGACAAGTTCCGGGTTCAGACTACGGACTACACAGTGGTCGGCTTGTTTGACTCTGCCGGCAAGGCCTTTGAATCGGAAATCTGGGTCGATCAGAACTCACTTGCCAGCACGACCAAGCGGCCCGACTACTCGTCAGTGTTGTTGCGCGCGAAGGATCAGGCCGCTCTGACTGCGCTTACCGATCGAATTACGAACGATCGTAAGCTTCGATTGAAGGCGGTTTCGGAGCGCGTTTTCTATGAAGATCAACAAGGCGCTACTTCCGGCGCGTTGAAGATACTGGCGGGGTTCATCGCTTTGATTATGGCCGTCGGCGCGGGCTTCGCGGGCATGAACACCATGTACGCCGCGGTGGCTCGACGCACCAAAGAAATAGGCACGCTGCGCGTTCTTGGCTTTAGCCGGTTAAGTATTCTCGCCGCGTTCCTTTTGGAGTCGATTGCGATTGCAGTGATCGGCGCGGGGATCGGAATTCTGCTGGCGTTGCCGTTGAACTTTGTCTCGACTGGTACTTCGAACTGGGTGACGTTCAGCGAGATCGCATTCAACTTCCGCGTCACGTTTGATCTGATGATCATTGCGCTGGTCTTCGGTGCCGTCATCGGATTGATAGGCTCCCTGTTACCGTCAATCCGCGCATCACGATATAAAATAGTCGACGCCCTGCGCGCTTAAATTTAGCCACAAAAAGGCACAAAATGCGCAAAAATGAATTAAGCATGTTCACTAAAAATTTTTGAGCTTTTTCTGCCTTTTTGTGGCTCCTAAAATCTGTGTAATCTGTGGCTCAAATGGTAACTAGTCCGAAATCAAAAGACTCTCAAGAGGATCTCAACAAGCGGCTGAGGAGCTTGAAGATCGATCGTGGAACGGCGCCGTCGCCTGCAGTGAGCAATCGTTCGCCAAAGCTTTTGTTGATCGGGATTGCGACGTTGCTGGCGTTGGCCGCGCTCGGTTACGTGTTTTTCTTTTCCGGCACGAAGACGATTTCGGCGGCGCCGGTGAGAGTTGAGAGCGGTGGGGCGTCTTTGGGTGAGAGCGTGCTTACGGCTTCGGGTTACGTCGTGGCCCATCACAAGATCGCCGTGGGTGCGAAAGTAATGGGCCGCGTCGCCTGGATTGGTGTCGAGAAAGGCGACCAGGTGCAGGAAGGGCAGGTGCTCGTCCGGCTTGAAGACAACGAGTTCCGCGCCCAGGTCAATCAAGCGCAGGCAAATCTCGCGGCGGCGCAGGCGCGCTTGGACCAACTGCGCGCCGGCTCACGTCCGGAAGAAAAGTTGAAAGACAAGGCCGCCGTTTTACAAGCCGAGGCGAACCTGAAGAACGCCGAGGCAGAGTATCAACGCGCCGAGTCGCTGCATCGTTCCGGTGTTGCTTCGAAGTCCGAGCTTGACCGCGCTTTGGCCAATCGCGACACCGCGGCGGCGATGGTCCAGGCAGCACGCCAGGCCAGCGCGATGACCGACATCGGACCACGCAAGGAAGAGATTCGCGCCGCAGAAGCGCAAGTGCAGCAAATGCGGGCCGCACTCGATTACGCCCATACTCAACTCGCCGCCACGGAAATCAAAGCACCCGTTTCGGGAACCGTGCTGGAGCGAATCGTGGAACGCGGCGAGATGGTCAGCCCGTCTGCTTTCGGTGGCTCCGGCGCGCGCACGTCAGTCGTCGATCTCGCGGATCTGACTGACCTGCAAGTCGAACTCGATATCAGCCAGGTTGATTTCGCGCGTTTGAAACCATCGCAAAGGGCCGAGATCATTCCCGAAGCGTACCCGAATCTCAGGTTCACAGGTTTCATCGAAGAGATTGCGCCCGAGGCTAATCGTGCGAAGTCGACGGTGCAGGTCAAGGTCAAGGTTGAGAATCCCAACGAGCAACTGCGCCCGGAGATGAACGCGCGCGTCAACTTCCTTTCCGATAAAGCTCCGGCTGGTGACGGCAAAACCATCGCGCGCGTGTTGGTCCCCAAAACTGCGGTAGTTAAAAAGGACAACAGCTCATTTGTTTTCGTCGTAAAAGGCAGCAGGGTCGAGCAACGAACCATCCGTACCGGAGACGAGTCCGGCGATGCTTACGTGGTTCTCGATGGGTTGAGTGGCAACGAATCGGTCGCCATTTCCGAAGTCGACCGGTTGCGGGACGGAGACCGTGTGAAAGTTCAATAGTCTGAGGATGAGAAAATTATGTCTGAAGCGATAGTGCGAGTTCGCAATGTGACGAAGCGTTTTAATCGCGATGGATTCGAGGTCGTCGCGCTGGATAACGTCGATCTCGAATTACACGAGGGAGACTTTCTCGCGCTGATGGGGCCGAGTGGCTCCGGCAAGTCGACACTCCTGAACCTGCTGGCGGGTATCGATCGCGTCACGGAGGGCGAGGTCGAAGTTATGGGCACCAACCTGACGCGGATGACTGAAAGCCAGTTGGCAGTTTGGCGGAATGCGCACATCGGCTACATCTTTCAAACGTTCAACCTCGTTCCGGTGCTGACTGCGTTTGAAAACGTCGAACTGCCGCTGCTGCTGACCAAACTGTCGAAAGCGGAGCGCAAGCGAAACGTCGAAACGGCGCTCGACCTCGTCGGTTTGAGCGACCGCATGGACCATCAACCAAAACAACTATCCGGTGGTCAGGAACAACGCGTGGCGATCGCGCGCGCGATCGTTACCGATCCGGATCTCATTCTGGCTGATGAGCCAACCGGCAATCTCGATGCGCGTTCCGGGGAAGAGATCATGCAGATACTTTCAACTCTGAACCACGAGTTGAACAAGACGATCATGCTCGTGACGCACGACCCGCACGCCGCGAGTTTTGCTTCGGAGCGAATGCACCTGGAAAAGGGAGTCTTAACTGCCGTACCGGAGTTTGCTTCGCGACAAGTAACAGTTTGATAGAACACGGGGAGAGTTTATGCGAAACAAGTTGTTGATGTGCGTTTTAGGGTTGGCTTTATTAACGATCAGTGCGACTCCGCCACAGGACACGATCCGTTTGGAGACCCGCATCAACCAGTTGGAAACGCGGCTCTATTCGATTGAGTCGAATCTCCGTACGCTCGAACAGCAGTCGCGGCTCGGTGGCGCGAGTCAGCGCGGACTGAGCCAGGAGGACGTGGCTCGCTTGCGTGCGGACGTCCAGGCGCTACAGCTTCGACTCGCCGAGGACGAATGCAACCTGGCGCGACTCGACGAACGAACCCTCTCCCCCGCAATGCGCCGCAAGCCTGGCGGACGACCCGATCCCTGCCGCGTGAATGCGGACGCTCCGTTACAGTTACCCGACCGCCTCGAATAAATCCGTCTTTCGTCCGTGTAATCCGTGGCTGGTCTTAACCACGGATTACACGGATTGTGGACGGATTTTGAACCGGATGCGCAGAATGCGTTTGCCCTGCACCTTCTCGACGCGAAAGACGCCGCTCGGATGTTCTACCTCGTCACCAACGTTTAGCACGCGTCCGGCTTCGGACATGAGAAATCCGGCAATGGTCGTGTAGCCGTCGCGTTCCGGAAGCGACGTGCCGAGTTGTTGGTTTGCGGCGCGCACTGCCAGCATTCCGTCCAGCACAAAGCTGTCGCGATCTTGTTTGATCTGTTCTCTCGTCTCTTCGTCAAACTCATCGTCGATCTCGCCGACGATCTCCTCGAGCAGATCTTCCAGCGTGAGAATTCCTTCAATGCCGCCATATTCATTTACAACGAAGAGAAAATGCACACGACTGGTTTGCATCTCCCGCAACGCTTGCCCGGCTGACGCGGTCTCGGGAATAAACGCCGGTGGTCTCAACAGTTTCTCGAGGCTGAAGTTCTGTGCATCAGCCCGTCCCATGTCGAAATCCTTGCGATACGCCACGCCACGTATGTCGTCGACATTCGTGCCGTATACCGGCAGTCGTGAAAACCCATTCGAACGAAACGCTTCTCTTGTTTCGTCTAAGGTGGCGCTGATTGGCAGTGCGTAAACCTCTGTCCGCGGCACCATCGCCTCTTTCACGTTCACATCAGAAAATTCGAACACCCGATGGATGAGTTGTTGTTCGTCAGGGTTGACGTGTCCACTCTTCTGCGAGATGTCGACCAGGTGACGCAGCTCGTCTTCTGTATAAACCGAAGCGTGTTCTCCCGAAGGGTGCAGGCCGAACAGTCGCACGGTGCGAATACCGGCCCAGTCGAGCAGGCGTATGGGCCAGTAGAAGATCCTGTAGAACGCCTCCATGGGCCACGAAATCGCGAGGGCCACCTTTTCCGCGCGCTCCAGGGCGAGTGTTTTGGGAGCGAGTTCTCCCAGGACGATGTGCAGAAACGTGATGATCGTAAACGCTACTGCGAACGAGATTGTGTGCAGTGTGATATCTGAGACTCGACCCTTGAGAGGCGCTTCGAGTATGTGTGCAAACACAGGCTCGCCAATCCAGCCGAGTGCGAGTGAGGCCATGGTGATGCCCAGCTGCGTGGCGGAAATGTAGCCATTCAGGTTGTTGAGAAGCCGCAGCAGCCGTTTGGCGCTGGTGGTGCCTTGTTCCGCCAGCATCTCGATGCGCGAGCGCCGCACGCCGACCAGGGCGAATTCCGATGCGACGAAGAAGCCATTTGCAAGAACGAGGAGAAAAACCAGCGCGATGTAGAGAGCTGTGATCATTCAGTCAGTAGTCTAAACCACCAAGCCACAAAGGCACTAATTTACGAAAATTCAACCGGTGTCCTGACGCCCTGGTGGCTGCATTAAATTTATTGACAGCGACAGATAACACGAGTATTGTGGGCGCGTTCTGGAGCCTTAGTATTGCGTCTCACTGCAAGCGCCTCGCGCATTTCTTCATTTGACATACCTGCTATTGGCCGAGCGTTAAAGCTCTTGATCGCCAAAGGAGTTCGCACATGACGCTGTCCCCACTTCAAACACGCAAGCTCACCATCATCGCCCAGGATCCGAGTATCAAAGTAAACGGGAAAATACTTCGCACTGAAGTTGAGATCCCGGCGGAAGAACTCCAACCTGGACCATGGGGTTACCGGGTTCATGTAGTCGATTACGACTCTTCGACCGAGACCTTGTACAAACCCCTCGAATACCCGCCACTCGACGGCAACAACAGCGATCCGTTCAGGCGCGCGAGTGACGCCAGGCTTTTATCCGATCCGAATTTCCACGCGCAAAACGTTTACGCCATCGCGATGCGCATACTCGCGAGATTTGAATTTGCATTAGGCAGGCGGGTTAGTTGGAATCTCTACGGACATCAAATCAAAATCGCGCCACATGCGTTCGCCGAGGCCAACGCTTTCTACTCCGAGAACGATGAGGCTCTCATGTTTGGCTATTTCCCCGGGCGCGACGGAATGGTCTACAGCTGTCTCTCACACGACATCGTAGCTCACGAAACGACCCACGCTTTGCTCGATGGACTGCGCGATCGTTACACGGATCCATCGTCGCCGGAACAGGCCGGTTTCCATGAAGGGTTTGCAGACATCGTTGCTCTGCTGTCTGTGTTTTCGCTAACGAGCGTCGTCGAGACTTTGATCGACATTGGCTCACGGCGTCGCGATCCGACGAGGATCGCGAGGGAGTTTTTGACGATCGATGCACTGCGTCAATCCATGTTGCTCGGTCTCGCAAAGGAGATGGGCCAGGAGTTGACGGCAGTGCGAGGCAGCGTGTTGCGGCGCTCCGTCGACCTGGCGCCTTCTCGCGATTACATCAAGGAAAAGGAGTTCGAAGAACCACACCGGCGCGGTGAGATCCTGGTGGCGGCAGTCCTCAACGCGTTTTTATGCGTGTGGGTAAAACGACTCGAGGCTTTGGGCGAGATCGCGCCCGGCGCACTCGATCGTGGCAGGGTGGTCGAAGAGGGCGCTACCATCGCCGACTACCTGTTGACGATGGTTATTCGCGCGCTCGATTATGCGCCTCCGGTGAACCTGGAGTTCTGCGATTTTCTGAGCGCCGTTCTAACGTCAGACCGCGAGATCAATCCCAACGATTCGAAGTACAAATTCAGGAAGACGCTCCTCGAAAGTTTTCTCAGCTACGGCATCAAGCCGAGGTCCCCGGGCACCCCAAGCGATCCGGGAATCTGGCTGCCTCCTGAAGGAAACATTAGTAACGAGCGCATCCGCTTCGATTCACTGCAACGAGATCGCGATGAAGTATTTCGCTTCATCTGGGACAATCGCGAGCCGCTGGGATTGTATGAACTGGCCTTTAGCCGAGTTCTCTCAGTAAGACCATGCTTGCGCATCGGACCGGACGGGTTTGCGCTCCGGGAAACCGTCGCCGAGTACATGCAGATCATCGACCTGCAAGCTTCAGAGCTCGGTAGACCGCTGAAGGTCAAAAAGCCGAAGGACATGCCAAACGATCAGGAGGTAAGACTTTCCGGCGGTGGTGCGCTTATCTTCAACGAGTATGGCAAACTCAAATACCATATCCACAACCGGCTGACCGACAGCGAACGCCAGTCGCAACGCATCGAGTACTTATGGAGCTATGGTTATTACCGGAATCCGGCAGCATTCCGTAACTTCGCCAGCCTTCATCGACAACGCGCCACATCGCTGACCTCATTCTCAAGGGAGGATTGGTAAACACGATGGCCACTCAACAACCAAAAAGCTTGACTATTCGCAGTTACCAGGTCGGTTTCGGAGACTGCTTCCTGCTCACGTTTCATTACGAGGGAAAGACGGGCGATCGTCATGTGCTGATCGACTTTGGCAGCACTGCGGTGCCGAAAGCCTTTTCAAAAAAACCGTCGGCTTCCACGAAGAAAAGTGCGAAGAAGAAAGCAAAGGAAAAAGACCTGATGGTGCGCGTCGCCGAAGACATCAAGGATCGGTGTCAGGGGAAGTTGCACGCCGTGGTGGCTACTCACCGTCACAAAGATCACATCAGCGGTTTCGCCACCAACAAGGCAGGCACAGCGCCGGGCGATATCATTGCTTCATGCGAACCTGACGTAGTGCTGCAACCCTGGACCGAGCATCCCGATGCGCGAGTCAACGCCACTGACGCTCCCAACGGGGTGACGACAAGAAAAGGTTTTGTTGCCGCACTGGGCAACATGCATGCGATCTCGGCTGCGGTGTTGACCGAAGTCGAACGACGCCGAAACAAACAGATGATCAGCTCACTTCTCTTTCGTGAGATCTCATTTTTGGGTGATGACAATTTGAGTAATGAGTCAGCCGTAAAGAATCTGATGACGATGGGGAAGAAGAATCATTATCTGAACTATGGTTCGAAGTCCGGCCTCGAAAGAGTGTTGCCGGGAGTGAAGACGATTGTGCTTGGGCCACCGACGCTGAAACAGACAGATACGATCAAGGTTCAACGTTCTTCAGACGAGGACGAGTTCTGGCAGTTTCAGGCGTTTGCCAACCGCTTTGCGCTTAAGCCTGAGGCGGGAATCTTTCGTGGCGCAAAAACTGACACCGCCCAGCCGTATACACGCTGGTTCATCAAGCGTATGCGTTCGGTGAGAGGCGAACAACTCCTGGGCATCGTCAGGGCGCTCGACCGGGTGATGAACAACACGAGTCTGATTCTGTTGTTTGAAGTGAATGGAAAGAAGTTGCTCTTCCCGGGTGACGCGCAGATCGAAAACTGGTCGTATGCGTTGAGCCAGCCGAAGATCAAGACCCTGCTCTCCGGGGTCAACCTTTACAAAGTCGGCCATCACGGGAGCCGCAATGCAACTCCAAAAACGTTATGGAACGGGTTTAAGAAGCGTTCGACGAAGAAGACGGCTTCGGGCCGGCTGATCACCTTGATGTCCACGATGCCAAACAAGCATGGCAAGGCGGCCAGCAAAACCGAGGTGCCGCGCACGACGCTGAAGGACGCGCTGGAGCACGAAAGCGTGCTTTTCAATACGGAGACTTTGACGGGCAAGGAGAAGATTTTCCTCGACTGTGTGATTAAGTTTTGAAGCCACAGATTACACAGATTTGTTTAAGTAATCTGTGGATGAGCTATCGCACAATTCGTATCGATGGTTTGTTTCCCGTCGTGCCGCGGAAGGTGAGGGTGATGCGGAAGTCGCCCTCTGTTTCGATGGAGTCGGGGAGTTTGACGACGATCTGTGAAAGCCAATCGAGATTTGGGACTTTGCGGATGTCTTCGACGACCAGCGGATAGATGCGGTTCTGACTGTCTTCGAGTTGGACCACGACGGCTGAAGTACTTTCACCGGGTAGCAGTTCAATCCCGGTAGCGAAAAGCATTATTCGCGTGCGGTGGTCCGAACTCAAATTCAACAAATTTCCCAGCGCGAACGGATCGCGCATCGACCAAACAGACTCCAGCGCTACGGCCCGCCCAGTGTTCTCCTCCAACGCAAGCAACGGCTTGTCGTCGTCCAGAATGGAGATGGTACTCGTGACGGGACTACCTTCGACTCCACTGGGCAGACTCAACATCAAATTAATCTTCTCGGTACCCTCAACTACACCGTCATCAATTATTGGCACGTCGAAAGACTTCATAGTCTCTCCCGCTGCGAACTGTAACGAACCGGACGTACTGGTGTAGTCATTCGGCTGCGTCGCACTGCCATTGCTGGTAGCGTAGTTTATGGTCACTGCATTTGACGTTGCGCCGCTGCGCATGACACTCACCGTTACACTGCCTGCCGTTTCAGCGACCAGATAACTCGTAGCGTTGAATTGAATGATGCTGGTTGACGGCGATAACGGTTTCGACTTGATCTCGTAAACTGCCCCATTCGAAAGTGAAACGACAAACAAGTTTCCGTTTGGCCCGGTTTGAATATCAGTCGTAATACCGAAGTCTTTTCCGATAACCAGGCTCTCGCTTTCAGTCACGTCAAACTTATCGGTGTTGTCGGCAACTCGATCCGCGAGTCGAGGATCGGAGAATGAAAAGTGTTGCCGGTCGGCAGTCAGCTTGAACCGGAACAGGAACCCGTTGAGCAGCGTGGTGCGTGAAGCGCCGACGAATAGATCACCTTCAAACTGCGGACCCAGTCCGCGACCTTTCACGAAACCAATCGGCGATGGCGCGAGGGCATACTTCCAACTGAATTCCGGATCGACGTACTGTGCGCCGGGAAGCATGTACATCCGCGACACTGCCTGCTGTGGCGTGGCGGCGATGTTCGACGGCGGCCAGCGAAGCTGCTGAAGATTTCCGGCGGCGTAAGTCATCTCGATCGATCGGAATTCATCGACTCGACTGACGGGACCCATTGTTTGTATCCAACCACCGTTGAAACCGGGAGTAACGCGATTGATTTCATCGAACGCGTCGTCGCCGTTCTCCTGTGTCCACAAAGCGCCGCTTAGCGGATCGATGTCCATGCCGAAGCTGTTGCGTATTCCATAGGCAAAGACTTTCTTGATGTTGGCAGCGGCTTCGCCGGTCAGGTTGGCAGGCACGTCAGAGAAAGGGTTGTCGGGTGGTGTCGAGCCGTCGTCGTTGAGCCGGAGGATGACTCCGGTCAGGTGCGCGTCGTCGGGGGCTGGTCCACCAAACTGATCGTCAGGGACTGGCCCACCGCTCGTAATGTTTTGCAGGAAGCCGCGCCGGCCATTGTCGCCAAAAATGATGTAGAGCTTGCCGTCGAGACCAAACCGGATGACGCCGCCGTTGTGATTGCCACGAGCAGGTTGACCGGCGTCCTGCTGTAGTGCGCGCAGCCTGATCAGGTTGCGATCGAACGTGAGCGTAGAACCATTCCATAGATATCGATCGACGCGGTTTCCGAGTAGCGAGATCTGATCGATGTTTGCGGTGTCAGTGCCGGTGCTGCTTTCGGTCCGGAAGAGATAGACGAAGCCATTTTGAGCAAAGCGCGGATGCAGGGCGATACCCAGCAGCCCGCGTTCCGAAGCATTGTTGACCGCGAGATCCAGAGGCGTGCTGTGCAAAGCGCCATTGACGATTCGTTGCACTTTGCCCGTTGCTCGTTCCAGTACGAGAAAATCGTTTGCGGCGATGAACGCAAGACTGGTGGGCTGATCGAGTCCGGAAATAATGGTGCTGACGGTGAGATTGTCGTCAAGCATGCTTGGCGAGGCTGCGGCTGGTTGAATCAGCGTCGTCGTGCTTGCAGTGTTGTTGGTCGAATCAAAATCGCTTTCGCCGGCACTGACTGTTGCCGAGTTGATGATTTGACCTGATCCGGAGGGTGTAACGACGATCGTGACGATAGCGCTACTGCCAACAGCCAGATTACCGATATTGCAATTCACCGGGCCACTGCCGTTGCAATTGCCCTGTGTTGTAGTCGCTGCTGCAAAAGTGACGCCGGCCGGCAACGTGTCTGTGATCGTCACGTTCGTTGCCGCTGCTGGTCCGTTGTTTGTTGCGACGATGCGATAGGAAAGATTGGCGCCAGCCTGGCCGGGATTTGGTGATGCACTCTTGGTAAGCGACAGATCAGCGCTCGTTGGACTCACGACATTCAACGTCGCGGGGGCAAGGTGCGATAGAGCGCCTGATTGGGCGTTGATATTGAAAGCATGATTGTTCACCGGCGTGCTCGAACCGGTGGTTAAAGAGAGAGTCGATGTTTTGGAAGTGGCGTCGGTGATGTTGACTGGTGTTGGATTAAAAGTGCTGACAACTCCTATAGGTAAAGTACTCGTGCTGAGATTTACCTCACCAGTAAATCCTGCCAGCGGCGTGATGGTCACGGTGTAAAGCGCGCTGCCGCCCGGCACAACGCTGCGTGACTCAGGACTAACACTAAGCGCAAAGTCAGCTGTGCTCGAAGCAGAAGCCGAGGCGACGAAGGTCTTGTAGATGTAATCGCCCGAGGTGTTGCCGTCGTTGTTGGCGTGATTGCCGGCAGCGTAGAAGGTGACTGGCCCAACATCGGTGGGCGGCGCGGTCCAATTAAACGTCCAACTCGCGCCGTTTTGCTGGCCGGCAAACGTACCTGCAGCGGTGTGTTGGATGTACTGTCGTGCAGATCCCGGCCCGGCGTCGTTCAAAATCTGCGTCAAACCGTTGGTGCTTTGCAGCTCGCCGGCTTTTTCGTCGGAAGCGGTGTCGAGGACGGTCAGTTCGAAGCCCCAGCGAAGTCGAGTCGGATCCGTGTTGGTGTGGGTAACGGTGATGGGATACGTCTGACCGGGAACGTAAGTCTGCGGTGCGGTGATCGATATCCGTCCTGTTCCTGCATCCGGCGGCACATGACACTCCGCGCAAGCCTCAGGCTCCTCACCGGGAGCACCCGTATAACCAGCAGGCGGCCCAGCCGAGAAAGCATGAACCGGAGGCGTCCCAATCCGGTGAGACAACAGGAACCCAACGAATGCAGCCAGCACCGACGCCACCACGATCAGCCGAATGCATTTCACATAATTCATGCAGGTTGAGCTTAGGCGCCTCCTTGGAGTGCGGCGGCAAGCCGCCGCTTTGTTATCGATCGCGCATGATCAAGTACCAAAGCGGCGGCAAGCCGCCGCACTCCAAGGAGGCGTCCAGTGCCACGATTCAACTTAAGCAAAGAATCCCAGGTTCGCGGTCGAGAAGCGCCCGATTAGAGGAAACACTGCCGGTAAATCCGCTGTCGATAAGCCGTACCACGTCGCCAGGGTGGCTGCGTATTGTTCAACCGAGGTGGTCGGTATCCAGCGACCGCGCGGATTCGATCCGCCATCAGTGTCGTCGGGTCCACCCAGACGCAACGTCGGATACGCTCCATAAAACGTATTGCCCAACACCGATCCGCCAACAAGCAATTGATGATTGCCCCACGCATGATCCGTCCCGACCGCGTTGACACCGCTGCCCGCGGGTTGGAGCGTGCGACCGAAATCAGACATCGTAAACGTCGTCACTTTGTTTTGAACGCCGAGCTCGACAGTAGCCGCGTAGAACGCGTTGATCGCCTGGCTCACCTGCGTCAACAAGTTTCCTTGTCCACCGATCTCCGCTGAGTGTGTATCGAAGCCACCGATCTGCGTAAAGAAGATCTGGCGCTTCATGTTAATTCCGGCAAGCGGATCGGTACACGCTTTTATCATCAGTGCCACCTGTTTCAGTTGGCGCCCGAGCGACGTATTCGGGAAGGCCGTCGTGAGCGTGGGATTCACACTGCTCAGAGCATTATCCGTCTGCATCGAGCTCGACCGCGTATCACTCGCCGCTTTCACGAGTTTGAAGTTGTTGTCGAGCGGTCGCAGTGCGTCGAAAGCAGCAAGCCTCGACGCCTGTTCGCTGGAACTGCCTGTCATAACGAGCTGCAACACATTTGCGAGCGACGTACCCGAGTCAGCTA
The DNA here is from genome assembly GCA_036379695.1 of Pyrinomonadaceae bacterium. GTDB lineage: Bacteria > Acidobacteriota > Blastocatellia > Pyrinomonadales > Pyrinomonadaceae > PSRF01. The sequence continues at coordinate 29,841 of DASVGE010000156.1, forward strand.
TCGCAAGTTGCCGCGTATCGACGCCAGTCAGGACGAGATTGACACCCGCGATCGAGATGTTGCTGGGAAACGTTGCCGGGCCGTTCAACGCCTGCGTCTTGTCGGCGAGCCTGCCGGCCCATCCTGTTTGACTCACAGTGTTCGCGATCGCCGTTTGAAACAATCCGACCTGATCCGAATGAGAAAAGAGTTGAAGCGGCTTCTTGCCGGTGCCGTTCTGATAAGTGGTCCTGGTAAGAGGCTCAACCAGCGGACCATTGTTGCAGAGCACCGCAAGCTTCCCCTGATTAAAGAGGTTCTGCATCTCCGGCATGTTCGGGTGAAACCCGTACGACCCGCCGCTTACGGGTGAGATGGGAAGCAGGCTCGCTTTTGCTATCGCCAGACCCGCAGCACTGCGCACATTCGCATAGCCCTCAACCAGACTGCCCGCTGGTCCATCGTACTGATCGAGTGACACCAGCATGTTGTTGCCGTCGTTGCCGCCGTTCAGAAAAACGCAGACCAGCGCTTTGTAGTCACTAGCTGCCTGCGGCGTGAGCGCGTGCACGATGCCGAACGTATCGATACTGGAAGCCAGCGCCATGCTACCGAGCGCACATGCGCTTGAGCGTAGAAAGTCTCTGCGTTTGATTGACATGATGTTATCTCTGAATGTCGTACTGAGAAGAAGTCGCGACCAGGTATACCGCCGCGCGTGCGCGTTTCTGGTGACGTGTCGCAACGTCTGCATCGTTGATTGCATTCATCGCCGTTATGATCGAACTGCGCATCTGCGGGTGCATCGTCCGGTGCAGCAGTAACGCGTCGAGGGTGTTGACCACCTCAATGGGATTTCCCGCCAGCGCCTCGAGGTTGGAAATGTCGATCGAAGTACCGCGTGGTCGATCCGGACTCGCCGGTGTCGGCGTGGTAGTGTTCGGAACAATGCCCGCGTAAATGAGTGTGTTGATATTGTTGGCGCGGCGCAGCGTGGTCGTGGTTGAGAGTATGCCGAATGCCGGCCCGAGTATTTTCGTGCCGGGAACCTCGTAATTTGGCTGGTAGTAACTAAACACGGTCGGCGCCAGGAAAATCGCCTGGTCCAAAGTGCCGGTCATGTCGCCGACGCTTCCTCTGGCGCCCAAAACTCCGTCACTCGTCGAGGTCTTGTCAAACGACTTGACGTTAAAGGCGCGCAGGAAGCCCATGATGTACTGCGCCGGCTCGCGTAATTTGCCGTAGTTTGGGTCGGTCTTCACGTCACCGCGTGCTTCCGGGTCGAGCAGGATGGCTTGCACGACGAGCTTCAGGTTGCCGCGGACGTTGGTGCAGCCTTGCGGATAGAGTCCGCTACAGTCGTTGTTGAAGACTTTCGCGACACGTTCGACGTAAGCGGGACTCGGATTACTCGTCACGAGATGTTGGATGAGCTGCTTGCTGATGAATGGACCAACGTTTGGATGGTTCGCGAGATGAGACATGACCGCGGCCATGTCTGACTGTGCGCAAGCGATATTTTGCGCCGAAGTTGTACTGGTGCACGCAGGGATTGTGAATCCGTTCAAAAGCGTCTTGGCGCCGGCGTCGTGATTCTGATTGCCGCGTGGCACCATCGGATCGCGGAAGTTAGTGGTGCCGGCAGCCAGAGCCGGAGCGAAGTTCCAGCCGGTGAACACTCGCGTAAACTCGTTCACCTGTGTTTGGGTGTAAGTTGGAATCGTGGCGCCTTGTGCGTCGAACTGCGGCGTGCCATCCGGGTTGAGCACGTCTGTGCCGATGGAAAAGAGCTGTAGCACTTCACGCGCAAAATTCTCGTTCGGGTTTGTTCTCGTGCTCAGACGCATGTCGAGATACTCGCCCATCGCCGGAGTCAGAGTGATTTCGTTTAGCAGCGTCTGGTAACGGCCGAACGCGTTTCGATCGAGAGCCTGTAAGTAAACCGTCATCCAGGCTGGACGATTGACTTCGCTGTTGGCCGAAACCACCAGGATCTGGTGCAGCGCAAACGCGACACGCTGCCGCAACTGATCGTTTCCATAAAGCCCGCTGCTAAAGAACGTCCGGTGCAGCGGATAGATCGTGAAGAAATCGCGAATGCAAAGAGCCTGGCTGTAGTTTGGATCGGCAGGATTGCTCGTCGGACATTGCTGCGTACTGTCGTCCAGGGGAAACGGGAGATCCGGATAGTTTGATCCCTTTGCTGTGTTAGTGGGTGGAGCGTTGAACTGTTCGTTGAGATAGGCCATGAAGCCCATCGCTTTGACGCGGTTGACTTCAGCAGGTGTCGGTCCCCAACTCGCCTGTTCGAGAAAACGCACTGTGTCGGCTTCTGAGGCCGGACCGGTGAATGAATCGGGAGCCAGCGGCGGATCCTCACCGGGCGGAGTGGTGGGCGCTGGAGTTGCAACTGCGCCCGGATCGTCGACTGGTCCACCGCCGGAATGTCCAATCGCAACTCGCACACGATTACTCGACATGCCGTGGAGGTTGAGTCGCAGCAAAACGTCGCCCACGTTGCCCAGGTCGTCCGCGAGCCGGACGACGATCATCGTGATGCCCGGAAAGTTAGGGACCCGGCCCACGTATTCAACCCGCAGTGGATATATCTTGCCGCTCGCATCCTGAACGTCGGATGAAAAAGCGTTGGCGCCCTCGCCGGGCAGCAGCTCGAGGTCCGTCGCGAAAATGCAGATTCGGGTGCGCGTGTCGGAGCTCATCGGGATAGACGCGGTTAGCGGAAACGGTTCGGCTTTCATCGACACCGATTCGAAAGCCACGGCCCGCGTGTTTGTGGCCTGACTGAGCAGAATCGGTTTCTTGTTGGTAGCGGCGTTGGCGGTGTTAAAGGCAGCGACGCATAGAAACAGGAAGATAAAACCTCTTGCACCGCACCACGAAAGGCAGGTTTTCATAGGAGGCTCCGGCGAAATGTCTCTTCAGTCCAAGTGAGGTTCTTAAACCGAGGCAGACGTCAATATAACATTTTGGGCCACGGTTTTACACGGACTAAATCCGGATTTATCCGTGTAAATCTGTGGCTACGGCAACGGTTACACTGGTGGCGTTGAAGGCCGCGGTGCCGCAGAGGGCGTCGATGGCCTGGTTGTCGGTTAGATCGTTGATGCTCTGGCCGGCGTGTTGTTGAGCCACTTCCATTTGATTGCCGGGACGATCGTGACCCCAGCCGTGCGGAATACTCACCACGCCCGGCATCATCTCATCGGAGATTTCGATCGGCAGCACAATTGATCCGACTTTCGAACGCACGAGAACTTTCTGACCGTTCATCAGTTCGCGGTGAGCAGCGTCTGTCGGGTGCATCAGGATTGTGCAGAGTGGCTTGCCTTTAACTAATCTTTCGGTGTTGTGCATCCACGAGTTGTTGGTGCGCAGTTGCCGCCGCCCGATCAATAACAAGTCACCATTTGTGTCGTGCACGGCCGCCGTTGCAGGAAACTTCGACTTCACACGCTCGACGTCTTTAACGAGAACTTCCGGCGCCAGCTCGATGCACTTGTCAGCCGTGCGCAGACGTCCGGGCAAGCACGAAGTCAATGGTCCGAGATCGATCCCGTGGACTGCTTTCTTCACCTTCCGCAAAGTCAGGCCTTTGGACAAAGGGTTGAATTTGGCGCCGTGTGGTCCAAAACGGAGGCCCAGATCCAGCAATCCTTCCGGACCGAGTTGCTTCATCACACGGCTCTTCACGCGATTGAGAACGCCACCGTTCTCCATGCGTGTTTGCAGTTCGAGCAGGATCTCCCAATCGTGACGCGCCTCCGCTTCGGGTTGAAATAGCGGTGGTGAAAATTTGGCGATGTTACGAACTGCCAGCAGATGAAACGCGAGATCGTAGTGTCCGCGCTCGAGCGACGAGGTCGGAGGCAGGATGATGTGCGCGTGGCTGGTCGTTTCGTTGATGTAGCAATCGATCGACACCATGAACTCAAGGCTCGCGAGCGCGCGGTCCAACTCGCGACCGTTGGGCGTAGACAGCACCGGGTTTCCGGCGAGCGTTACGAGAGCCTTAACCTGTCCTTTACCTTCGGTCAGAATCTCCTCCGCCAGCGTCGCGACCGGAATCTCTCCGGCGAATTCCGGAAGCTTGCGCACGCGGCTGTGCCAACGTGCAAAACTTCCGCGCGGCGCGAGTGACTCCGGCGCCGTTACCGGATCAAACGCCGGGAGCGTGAACATCGCGCCGCCCGGCCGATCCAAATTGCCGGTCACGATATTCAGGACGTTGATCAACCACTGGCAGATACCACCGAACTCCTGCGTGCTCAAACCGATTCTTCCGTAACAGACAGCGGATTCAGCGGCAGCGAATTCCCGCGCCAGCTTGCGTATCTGGTTCGACTCGATTCCGGTAGTTGACGCCACTCGCTCCGGCGAAAATTCGGTTACGAGTTGCGCGACCGTCTCGACGCCTTTAGTAAACGAACTCAACTGGCCCAGGCGCGTTAGTCCTTCTTCAAAAACTACGTGCAGCAACGCCAGCAGGAAGAGTACATCGGTGCCCGGGCGAATGAAGAGATGCTGGTCAGCGAGTCGTGCTGTTTCGTTGTGGCGCGGATCGACGAGTATTACTTTGCCACCGCGCTCGCGAATTTCCTGTAAGCGGCGGTTCATGCCGGGAGCAGTCATCATGCTGCCGTTTGAAGCCGCTGGATTGGCTCCGAGAATCAAAAAGAATTTGGTGCGGTCGAGATCCGGGACGGGAAGCAGCAGTTGATGACCAAACATCAGGTAGGCTGACAAGTGATGGGCCAGTTGGTCCACTGATGTAGCTGAGAACCGGTTGCGCGTGTGCAAGCTGCGAATGAAGCCGGGCGCGAACAGCATCGCACCATAGTTATGGACGGTGGGGTTGCCAATGTAAGTGGCGGTAGAGCTCTTTCCGTACTTCGCATGTATGCTTTTGAGATTACGCTCCACCTCGTCGAAAGCCTCGTCCCAACCGATGCGTTGCCAACCGTTGGCCGTGCGGCGCACCGGATACCGCAAGCGGTCTTTGTCGTAATGAATATCCTGTAACGCAACGGCCTTCGGGCAGATATAGCCACGACTAAACGGATCGTCCTTATCACCGCGAATGTCGAGTCGCCGATCATCCTGAATCGTAATCTCGATCCCGCAGATCGCCTCGCAAATGTTGCAGTTGCGATAATGAGCTGAGCCGTTGTGGTTTCTCATGGTGTGACCGTCCTCTTGTACCAACACACAGCCCAATTCACAACCTTTTCGCTACCGATCTCAGCCACAAAAAAGCACAAAAAGGCGCGGGGATCAGCGCCGGCTTTGTGCCTTTTTGTGGCTTGACTCTGTTTCTTTTGTGCCTTTTTGTGGCTGATTAGAGCAGCTTCGCGGTCATGCTGATCTGCGTGGCGGCGAGTGCTTTTGATAAAGGACAGTTTTGTTTTGCGTCGAGTGCGTACTTCTGGAAAGTTGCGTCATCGACGTCCGGAATCTCGGCTTCGGTTTCGAGTTCGATCTGCGTAATAGTGAAAGCCTCACCCACTTTCTCGAGTTTGACTCGCGCTTCGGTGTGAATTCGTTTGGGCTTGATTCCCGCGCGTGAGAGTCCCGCCGTCAAAGCCATGGTGAAACAGCCGGCGTGAGCTGCGCCCAGCAACTCTTCCGGATTCGTCGCCGCCTGGCCTTCTTCGAAACGTGATTTGAACGAGTAGGGTCCCTCAAAAGCACCGCTACCGACTTTCAAACGCCCGCCACCCTCGGCCAGATTACCCTCCCATTCAGCTTCTGCTTTTCGTGTTGGCATGATGTCCTTTCAATTTTTTTGTTGATTATATGAGATCGTGCGAGTGGGCGCCTCCTTGGAGTGGGGGGGG
>DASVGE010000157.1:0-5074 GCA_036379695.1 Pyrinomonadaceae bacterium
CCACCGCACTCCAAGGAGACGCTCGCAGCTAGGCTTTGCGGCTGACGAGGCGGGCTTCCTTTTTCTTCGTGACAGTTGGCGCGCTGCGGTCGGTGAGCAGTGGCAGCGGATTGATCGCTCCCGTCATCGTGTAAACACCGAAATGTAAATGTGGCGGTGTGCCTTGTGCATTTCCCGTGGTGCCAACGTAGCCCAACACCGTGCGCGTCGTGACGCGATCGCCGACTTCGATTCCCCTCGCGTATGAATCCAGATGTGCGTAGTAGTAAACACGACCGCCGGAACCGATCACCGAAACTGTCTGACCACCGAGGTTGTTTTCACCAATCCTGAAGATATAGCCGTTGGTCGCGGAAAGTATTGGGGTTCCGCGGGGTGCGAAGATGTCCTGCCCTTCGTGGCGGCGTCCGGTCCCGCGGGGTGCCTGCCAGGTGTCCGCAACCGCTTTCTTCGACAGATTTTCGAAGGGCATTGCAAGCCTGGAGTCGGGCGATTGCGTGTAAAGCTTCGCGACGCGGGCGTAGAAGAGCAGCGTGTCAGACGCGCCGGTGATCACAAATAAAAACCCTATGACCGCGAGCACCGCAAAGAACTTTAATAAACGCCTTACCCAACGCATGTGACGTAAACGAACTTCCCTACTACGTGGTTCCAAAAAGCCATCCACAGATTTATTTCTGCGTAATCTGTGGATGGCTTTATAACTGTTATCAGTTGCCCTTACGGTGATATTATCCACTCTCCCATGTCCACAATACCTGATACGCGACTACGTCGATCACCGGCGACATCATCTCGATCAGATTTTTGACAAAGACACACAGCACTGAACAGGAGCTTCCAATGGCAGAGTTGACTTACGAACAACTGAGACACAAGACACTGGCAGAACTGCGTGAGATGGCGAAAGGTAGCGGTAATGAAATCGTACAAGGCTACACGCAGATGAATAAGGAACACCTGGTGGTAGGCCTCGCGAAAGCGCTTGGCATTCAACACGAGCATCATTCGGTCGTCGGCATCGACAAGAGCAGCATCAAAGCGCGTATTCGTGAGCTCAAGACACAACGAGAAGCAGCACTCGCAGCGCACGATCGCGCGCAACTCAAAGTCGTTCGCCGCAGCATTCACGGGTTGAAGCGACGGATTCACAAAGCAACGGTTTAATAGGACTTATACGACCTATTAGATCTGGGTTATTATTCTTTCCACAACTTAAATATTTCAAAGTGAGGTAGCTATGAAGAAGGCTATCAACCTGAGCGTGAATGGTGTCGCTCATACCCATGAGGTCGAGCCACGCATGCTACTCGTCCATTATTTGCGCGACGTTCTGGAACTCACCGGCACACACGTCGGCTGCGAAACTTCGCTGTGCGGAGCGTGTACCGTGATGCTCGACGGCCAGGCGGTGAAGTCGTGCACGGTGTTCGCCGTTCAGGCCGACGGCGCCACGGTCACCACGATCGAAGGCTTCGCCAAAAACGGCGAGCTGCATCCCGTGCAGGAAGGCTTCTGGGAGAAACACGGATTGCAATGCGGCTATTGCACGCCGGGCATGATCGTCACTGCGGCGCAGTTGCTCGACCGGAATTCCGATCCTTCACGTGAAGAGATCTGTCACGGTTTGGAAGGCAATCTCTGCCGCTGCACGGGCTACCAGCACATCATCGAAGCGGTGCAATACGCGGCGAAGAAAGCGGGGCAGTCATGACAGAGAGTTACGTTGGGAAACGAGTCAAACGCACAGAGGATCCTCGTCTGATTCGAGGCCTCGCACACTACGTCGACGACATCGCCTTGCCCGGCACGTTGCACGTTGCTTTTGTTCGTTCATACTACGCGCACGCGAAGATCAACGGCATCGACACCGCAGCGGCGCGTTCGGCGCCCGGCGTTGTGGCCGTTTACACAGGCGAGGACGTCGCAACCAAAATCGGGCCAGTTCCCTGCGCGGGCGCGTTGCCGGACCTGAAAGTTCCCGATCATCGCGTGCTCGCAACGAACAAGGTTTACTTCGTGGGCCATCCCGTCGCAGCGGTTGTGGCCACCGATCGCTATGCGGCTCGAGACGCAGTTGACCTGATCATGGTCGACTACGAAGAACTTCCCGTCGTCACTGACGTCGAAGCCGCTGCGGCAGGCGGCCCGGTAATTCACGATGCTTTCAGCGACAACATCGCTTATCGATTGACATCCGGCGAAGGTGACATCGACGCTGCTTTTGCGGCTGCCGATCGCACCGTCAAACAACGCGTACTCCACAAACGTCTCGCACCGATCGCGATGGAGCCGCGCGGTGTTCTCGCGCGCTACTTTCCCGGCGAAGAAGAGCTGACGCTTTGGTCGTCAACTCAGATCCCGCACCTCATGCGAACCCAGGTCGCGCTCATGATCGGCATTCCCGAAAACAAGTTGCGCGTGATCACTCCGGAAGTCGGCGGCGGCTTTGGTTCCAAGTTGAATGTCTACGCCGAAGAAGCTTTGCTCGGCTGGATCTCGATGCAACTCGGCAAACCGGTCAAGTGGATCGAAACACGGCGCGAGAACATTCAAGCTACGATTCACGGTCGCGGCCAGGTGGGCGATATCGAAGTCGCTTTCAAGAACGACGGCACACTGACCGGCCTGCGCTACAGCGTGTTCGCGGATCTCGGCGCCTATCATCAACTCCTGACGCCCGCAATTCCCACGCTCACGGGCCTGATGCTCTCCGGCGCTTACAAAATCCCGGCCATCCAGATGAACATCACCGCCTGCTTCACAAACAAGATGGCCACTGACGCATATCGCGGCGCGGGTCGTCCCGAAGCAACGTACATCGTGGAACGCGGGCTCGATCTTGTCGCTGCTGAACTGGGCGTCGATCCCGCGGAAGTACGTCGCAAGAACTTTCCCCAGCCAAACGAGTTTCCATTCCACACCGCTACCGGTCTCGATTACGACAGCGGCGACTACGAGACAGCGCTAAACAAAGCGCAGGAGATCGCCGGTTACCAGCAACTTCGCGAAGAGCAGAAGAAGGCACGCGAAGAAGGGCGTTTGATCGGCATCGGCGTTTCGACTTACGTCGAGATCTGTGCGCTTGGCCCATCGCAGGCAATGCCCGCCGGTGGTTGGGAGAGTGCAACAGTTCGTATCGAACCAACCGGAAAGGTGACGATCCTGACCGGTGCATCGCCGCACGGGCAGGGACAGGAAACCTCGTTCGCGCAGATCGCAGCGGATGAGTTGGGCGTCAACCTCAATGACGTCACGGTCATCCATGGCGACACGGGCGTGGTGCAGTACGGCATCGGCACGTTTGGCAGTCGCGCGACTGCAGTGGGTGGTACGGCGGTGTTCATCGCCATTCAGAAGTTGAAGGAGAAGGCACACAAGATCGCCACGCACCTGTTGGAAGCAGATACTTCGCGCGTCTCTTTCGAAGGCGGAAAGTATTCGCTGCAAAAGGCAGCGGCAGCCGCCGCCACAGGAACATCGGACCCGGTGGTACCCGTCGGCGAAGCCCCCGCAGGCGCATTACCTGAGCCTCAAACCGAAGGCAAATCGAGTTTGACGATCCAGGAGATCGCCCTCGCCGCGCACGTTGCGAAGAACCTGCCACCCGACACTGAACCAGGTCTCTCGGCGACTTACTTTTTCGAACCCAAGAACTTCACGTTTCCCTTCGGCACGCACATCGCCGTCGTCGAAATCGATCGAGAGACTGGCGATATGAAGTGGCTGCGCTACGTCGCAGTCGATGATTGCGGCAAGGTGATCAATCCGATGCTGGTCGACGGACAAGTCCATGGCGGCATCGTTCAATCGATCGGGCAGGCGATGTACGAAGAGGTGATCTACGACGACCAGGGACAACTGCTGTCCGGCACTTTGATGGACTACGCGGTGCCGCGTGCGTCACACATCCCGAACTTCGAATTGGATCGCACCGAGACACCTACGCCCGTGAACCCGCTTGGCGTAAAAGGCGTGGGCGAGGCGGGCACGATCGGCGCCACACCGGCGATCGTCGGCGCCATAGTCGATGCGCTGGCGCCGTTCGGCGTGAAGCATCTCGACATGCCGATTAAGCCTGAGAACGTCTGGCGAATAATCAACGGTCATTAGAATGAGGAGCAACCAATGATTCCCGCACAATTTGACTACAAGGTCCCTGCGACACTTGACGAGGCGGTAGCGTTGCTGGCGAGCGATCTCGACGGCGCGAAAGTTCTGGCGGGCGGGCATAGTCTCATCCCCGCGATGAAACTGCGTCTCGCGCAACCACAGTTGCTCGTCGACATCGCGCGCATCAAGTCGCTCGCATACATTCGCGAAGAGGGCGATCAGATTCTCATCGGCGCCACGACCACTCACTATCAACTGGAGTCTTCAGATCTGCTGAAAACGATCTGCCCGCTTCTGCCTTACTGCGCGGGGAGTATCGGCGACGTGCAGGTACGTAACAAGGGCACCATCGGCGGCAGTGTCGCGCACTCCGATCCCGCCGGTGACTGGCCCGCAGCGGTGCTCGCACTGGATGCTGAGTTAGTTCTGGTTGGGACAAACGGCGAACGGACAGAAAACGCAGCAGACTTCTTCGTCAGTCTGCTCACGACCAGTCTCCTGCCCGGCGAGATACTCCGGGAAATCCGCATCAAAAAACCGACCGGAAGATTTGGCCACGCGTATCAGAAGGTGCCTCATCCTGCGTCAGGATTTGCGGTGGTCGGAGTCGCAGTCAATCTCGTCTTGAACGACGACGGTTCGTGTAAATCAGCAGGCATCGGTGTAACGGGTGTGGGTGTGAAAGCGTATCGCGCCAGCGCCGTCGAAACCGCGCTCGCCGGAACTAACCTCGACGACAACGCAATCGCCGCAGCGACCGAGCATGTCTGCGACGGCATCGATCCAAATGGTGACCTTTATGCGTCCGGCGATTACCGCCGTCACCTCGCAAAGGTCCACACGCGCAGGGCAATCCAGGCCGCGAAGGCGCGCGTGCACTGAGCCGCAAAAGATTATTAGCCACAAAAAGGCACAAAAAGCACAAAATAGTTTTGGAGAGCGCGGCGCACGAACCTCAAAC
>DASVGE010000158.1:0-31256 GCA_036379695.1 Pyrinomonadaceae bacterium
TTTGCGTTCTCGCAGAAGTTCTTTGGCGAGGGAACGTTCCTGTCGCAGAACCTCGACGCCCAGCAAGATCTGCTGAGCCAGGGATTCAACTTCGACGAAATCAACGACGAGAATCTCTTCACGCGAGACTCGTACGGCGGATCGATCTTCGTCAGCGCGCCGTTATCGGAGTTTTACCGCAAGCGACGCTTCACGCAGTTTTCGCGCGTGGGTGCTTCGTACCAGCTCTCGCTCTCGAGCGTGAAGGATCCTGAGGTCAATACCGATCCGAGTAATCCGAACTTCATTCCCGTAATCTACGATCAGCCAAACATCCTGACGAGCCGCGGTACGTTGACGTTCAGCTACGACACTCGTAACGCGAGCGTCGATCCGACCAGCGGTCGCGAGATTTCAGCCGCAATTGCCCTAGCGGGACTGGGTGGAGACGTTCGCACTTACCAGCCGACGCTCTCTTACACACAGTTCTTCCCGATGCGGCGCAAGAAGTCTCAACATCCTGAGGTCTTCGGGTTCCGCATTATTGCCGGCACGGTTGGCAGCTTTGCCACAACGGCGAAGGTGAGAGAGGCAAACTCACTCGCTTTCGTGGACGGCGTGCCGATCTTCGAACGCTTCTTCCTCGGCGATGAGTTCACCATTCGCGGCTACAACGTGCGTTCGATCAGTCCAATTGCACCGGTGGACAGGTTCGTTACTTCCCAGAACGTCGTCATCTCCGGGAATCCAGCGGGCGATCCAACGCCGTTGCCCGGGTTCCCGCAGTCTGCTGCGTCGCTGGGAGTGTTTACCGGAGCTTCGGGCAGCAATGTTGCTTCGTTGGGGCGGGTGTTTACGTCGGTTGGCGGCGATACTCAGTTACTCGGCAACTTCGAGTACCGCATCCCAATCATCAGCGATGTGGTGAGTATCGCTGCTTTTGCCGACATCGGTTCTGCGTTCAATCTCAGAAGCAAGAGCGACCAGTCGTTTTCGAGTGAATTCGTCACCGACCAGCCGTTCCTTTCGACTGTAGGGTCGCTTACTCCGACGCAATGTCCGAGATTTCCGGGTCTCCTGGTACCGATCAGTCTGAGTTCGCTGGCGCTGTGTAACAATCCGCTTTTAGCGGCGTCGCAGGCGTTCAGTCTGGTGGCCCGCGACAATCGCATCGTGACACAGGCCGAACTCGAATCAGCGCAAACAGGCGACGTAAACCCGATAACGCTATTGCCGCCAGGCTTCCAGCCCGTATTCCTGCGGGGTGATGCGCAAGTCAACAGCGTGGTGCGGTTGTCGCAGAGTTTGTTTGCCGGGATTGGCGATTACCGTTCCAGTTTGGGCATGGAGGTGAGGGTCCAGGTCCCCGTCATCAATGTACCGTTTCGGTTGATCTTTGCGTATAATCCAAATGCCCGTGAAGACCAATTCATTGACGGGTTCCCGTTCTTCTTTAACGAAAAAAAGAAAGTCATTCGCTTTAGCGTCGGGCGCACATTTTAAGCGCCTGAGCCAACCCGTGGTGGCGGGACGAACAACTAAGTGCTTTGTCCAACTGCCCTCAACGTAAGGAGTAATTCAAGAAAGTCATGAAGATAGTTCGTTCTTTTGCTGCGGTCGCATTGTTGACGGCTGCCGCATTTTGCGTGTCAGCACAACAACAGAGACCAGCCCAACCAAGACCCACGACGCCCGCAGCACCGCAGGCAACGGCTCCGCAGACTACCGCCGCCGTGCCGGACAGCAAGATGGCCATGATCTATTCGGACGCGTTTCTCGATCCGAAAACAGGGATTGCCAGATATAACAGCATTGCTGGCACGCTCACCCGGGAGTTTCAGCCCCGCGAGGCCGAATTGCAGGCTTTGCAGACCAAGATCACTACCCTGGGCAAAGAGATCGAAGACACTCAGAGCGTCGCCGATCCGAACGCGATCCGGCAGAAAAGAGAACAGCTGACTCAGATGCAAACTGAGTTCAAGCGCAAAGGTGAGGACGCTCAAGCTGCTTACAACAAACGGCGGCAGGAGATATTCCTTCCGTTGCAAACGGACATTCAAAAAGCCCTCGAGGCATTTGCGAAGGCTCGCGGTATTACCGTGATTGTTGATGGCAGCCAGGTACCCGTAATCTATGCTGCCGACAGCATCGATATCACTCGTGCGTTCATCGCCGACTTCAACAGCAAGAACCCGGCAACTGCGTCAGTGACGCAACCATAGGGTTCGTTTTCAAACCATGATCAGACATCATCTGTTTCCAGTTAGCGCGCTGATCGTCGTCGTATTCGCGATGTCGGTCAGCGCCCAACAGCAGCCTGCGGGACGTCCTGCCGCTGCTCAGCCCACTCCGACGCCCACCGCCGCTCCGGCGCAGCCCGCTCCTGTGGCCCTGCCGATGAGCAAGATGGCGGTGATCTACTCAGACCTGTTTCTGGATCAAAAGGCTGGCATCGGCAAGTTTAATAGCACCTTGACCAAGCTGAATGGCGAGTTTCAGATAGTCAGAAACGAGCTCACCCAGATGCAGACCAGGGCACAACAGCTGGAAGATGAAATCAACAAACTGCAAACCGCGGCTGCCGGCGCCCCCATCGATCAACGTTCGTTGCAGACCAAAGTCGATCAACTCGAACAGTTGAAAAAAGATATTCAGCGCAAGGGTGAAGACGCGCAAACTAATTACAATAAACGACGGCAGGAATTGTTTGCGCCTGTGCAGGACGAGGTCGGCAGAGCGCTCGAAGCCTACGCCAAGTCGCGCGGCATCACGGTAATCATCGATGCTTCATCAGTGCCTTTGCTGTACGCCGCCGAGAGCACCGACATCACGCGCGCATTCATTACCGACTTCAACACAAAGAATCCGGTTACCGCCGCGACAACCACCACGCCACCTGAATAGAGCCACAAAAAGGCCAAAAAGAATAGAGCCACAAAAGGCACAAAAAGCACAAATGGGTTAAACTGAAGCCTCAGCTTTTCCTGTTTGTGCCTTTTTGTGGCGATTCTTATGGAAACAGTTCTCGACTCACAGGCGATTCAAAAGCTACTACCGCATCGTTTTCCTTTCTTACTTGTCGATCGGATCGTGGAGTTGGTGCCGAAGGAACGAATTGTAGGCATCAAGCAGGTAAGTATTAACGAGCCGTTTTTTCAGGGCCACTTTCCGGGCGCGCCGGTGATGCCGGGCGTGCTGGTGGTGGAGGCGTTGGCCCAGGTCGGCGCGGTGCTGGCTTTACGTGAGATCGAAGACCGCGATCAGAAGCTGGTCCTGTTTACGGGCATCAAAGAAGCGCGTTTTCGTCGCCCGGTAGTTCCCGGCGACACGCTGGTGCTCGAGGTTACCGCCTTGCGCATCGGGTCGCGCGTACAGCGCATGCGTGGTGAAGCGAAAGTCGAAGGTCAGTTAGCGGCTGACGCCGAGATCATGAGTATTGTCGCCCCAAGAGAGTAAAGAACCATTCGCAGATTACGCGGATTTTATCTAATCTGTGTAATCTGTGGACGGATTTAATCATGTCTACAGCTACTCACCCGGCTACCATTCATCCAACGGCCGTTGTCAGCCCGGGGGCTCGGATCGGTCACGACTGTTTCGTTGGTCCATACTGCATCGTCGGCGACGAGGTACAGCTTGGCGACGGCGTGCGGCTGGAATCTCATTGCGTCATCGACGGTCGCACAAAGGTCGGCGCCGGTACCCACGTATTTCCTTTCGTCTCCATCGGACTCGCTTCGCAGGATCTGAAGTACAAAGGCGAACCGTCCGAAACGCATATCGGCGAGCGCAACCAGATACGCGAATTCGTCACCATCCACCGCGGTACTGCCGGCGGTGGCATGCTCACTAAGATTGGCGACGACTGCCTGATCATGGCCCAAGCCCACGTCGCTCACGACTGCCTGATCGGCGACGGTGTGATCATGGCCAATGCCGCCACGCTCGCGGGCCACGTTGTCATTGAAGACCGTGCGAATATCGGTGCGTATTCCGGCGTGCACCAGTTCTGCCGCGTCGGCAAGGAGGCCTATATCGGCGGCTACTCGGTCGTCGTCAAGGATGCGCTGCCTTTTGCTCTGACGGTCGGCAATCACGCGAAGTGTTACGGACTAAACATCACCGGCATGAAGCGCCGCGGTTATTCACGAGCGACCATCGACGCGCTTCATCACGCGTTTCACCTGCTGCTGTCGGCAAAACTCAACACCACCCAGGCGGTCGAACGTATCAGGCAGGAGATTACTGACTCTCCGGAAGTTTCCGATTTGCTTCGTTTCATCGAAGCCTCCCAGCGCGGCGTCACCAAATGAAGTTCGGATTGATCGCGGGCAACGGCAAGTTTCCCTTCATGGTCGTGGAGGGTGCGCGCCAGTCGGGTGTGCCGCTGGTTGTGGCGGCGATCCGCGAGGAGACGGATCCGGAGATGGACCAGCGCGCGGAACGCGTTAAGTGGATCGGCATTGGTCAGCTTGGTCGCATGATCCGTTTCTTCAAGGAAGAGGGAGTGGAGAAGGCGATCATGGCCGGACAGGTGAAGCACGTTCAGATCTTCAGCCGTGCCGTGCCTGACGCGCGGATGTTGAAGGTGCTGCTGAAACTGCCACGACGCAACACCGATGCATTGATCGGCGCCATCGCTTCAGAACTACAGAGTGAGGGTATCGAACTCGTCGATTCGACCTGCTTCCTGCAGGATTCGTTACCCAAAAGCGGCACGCTCACGCGGCGCGAGCCTTCCAAACAGGAACGTGAAGACATCGAGTACGGCCTGGAGATCGCTCGCGAAATCGCGCGTCTCGACCTGGGCCAGACGATCGTGGTGCGTGGCAAGGCGTGTGTCGCGATCGAGGCTATGGAAGGCACTGACGCAACGATCAAGCGGGCAGGTCAGTTGGTTAAGGGACGACTAACGGTAGTGAAAGTGGCGAAGCCCGATCAGGATATGCGTTTCGACGTGCCGGTAGTTGGCGTCCCAACGATCGAGGCGATGATAGAAGCCGGCGCTACCTGTCTCTGCATCACAGCCGGCAAGACCCTCATGTTCGATCGCGCCGAGATGATCGCCACCGCCGAGAAGAACAAGATCTCAATCGTGGCCACAGATGAACACGGATTTCATACACGGATCTAATAAAAATCCGTGAATGAAATCCGTGTAAATCCGTGGCTAATTTCCGGGAGGGGTAGCCTCGGCGGTCTGGCCTGCTTTGGGATCGTAGGGTGTTGCCAGGTACTTCTTCGCGACCGCCTGGGCGTTGTCGTAATCGATTCCCGACTGCACCGCCTTGTTGTATTCGGCAACGGCGCGATTGCGTTCGCCCTTGGCGTCGTAAGCATTTCCGCGCTTGATGTGCGCCCACACTTCGATCCAGGCCGGCTTCAAGTTTCCGATCAGCGAAGCTTCCAGATTGTCGAGCGCCTGCTGCCAGTTGCGCTGTTCCAGAAACAGCAAACCGAGATTGTAGTAAACCCACGAGTTGGAACGATCCAGCTTCAGCGCCGCCTCAAACTGCTGTTGCGCCTCCGCATAGATTCCTTCCTTCATCTGCTCGATCCCGCGTCGCGCGATGATCGAAACACGCAGGTCGTCTGACATGCGCAGGATCTTGTTGTTCGGGTCGACCACTACCTCAATCGGTTGTCCATTCGACTCGAAATCGAAATCCTCGCTGCGTCCTTCTATGCGAACAATCTTCTGTTGATTGTCGCCCTCGGCGCGTAGCAGCAGCTCAACCGGCATGCGCAACGTTTCGAGGTTCTGTTTGACTGTGCCACGCGTGCGGAACTTGCCGGAGCGCGTGCGAATGATTTGATAATCGACCGTAAACTCCGGAACGCCTGTTCCTTCAACCCACTGTGCGAAGAAGTAGCGCAAATTATCCTGCGAGACCGAGGCCGCCAGTTTTTCGAAGTCGTCGATCGACGCATTCTTGCCTCGATAGGTATTGAGGAAATTGGCTAACAAGCGATCGAAGTTCTCACGCCCGATCGTCTCGCGCAGCATGCGAAAGATCATCGACCCCTTGTAAAAGACGATCGACTGATAGGCCGCGGATTGATCGTCAAGAGCGCCCGGCGCGCGCGCGATCGATGCAGTTTGTTCAAACGTCAGCGCGCGTTCCTGTTGCTCGCGCTGAGCGGCATCGAGGCCGCCGGCGCTCAAGGTAGTCTCACGAAACGCGAACGCGCTCCATTCGGCGAGACCCTGTGACAACCATGCGTCGTCAAACGATTTGAGACCGACTGTCTGACCCCACCACTGGTAAGCAATTTCTCGCTGAATCTTCTCTTCCGGCACGGGTCGCGTCGTGTCGAACATCTTGCTCGACAGGAAGACCATTCCCGGACCCGAGTAAGTGTCTAAACTCTCGTCGTCGATTTGAACCACGACGAGCCGGTTGCCGAAGAGTGGTTTGCCGTACTGTTTGGTGTAGAACTCGAGCACGCGGCCAGTCAGTTCGGCGAAGGTTTCGAGCCGTTTTTCACTGCCCGGCATCGCGTAGAGTTGCAGGTCGTAGTTGCTGTAACGAAGGTTCTTGTTGATGTACTGACCTGCCGCAAAGTTTCCGATCAGCACTGGCTGGCGGTGTACAAATCGATAGCGAACAGCGCCCTCTTTCGGCGCCGGTTGAGCAATGACTGCATCGTCGCTGGTGCCGGCAACCTGCAAACCCGAAGGCACGATAAATGTGATGTCGGAAGTCGCCCTGTCAGCGGCGTAATCATGAAAAGGAAACCAGCGCGAGGCATACATCAGGTAGGAACCTTCGTTGCCTACATAGGCGAGTCGCCGGGTTGCGAGCGGCCCGCCTTCCGGGGAAACGAGCGCGCCACTCCAGCGAACGCGCAGCGTCACCGGCTGGTTCGCGGGAACTACCTGGCCCAGATCGATGCGCACGCTCGGACCCAGTGAACCGACGCCAACGGCGTCCTGAACGTATCCCGTCAACGCCTTGCCGTTCATTTCGATGCTCTCAACTTTAAGCGAGCCGTTGAGCTCAAAAACAACTGAACGGGTTGCATCGAGCGGCATAATCGTCACGTCAGCACCGGCGCGGAGCAGGTGCTGATCGGGGATGATTTGGGCTTCGATCCGGTAGTGCGTTACATCAAAGCGGCTGGCGGCCTGCTGAGGCGCGGGCTGCTGCGCGTGCACGGCGAGGGCCAGCGTCAACACGGCCAGAACACTCGTAACGCTGAGGAAAATAGGCTTCATTCTTTTCATGGCTTTATGACGACTAATTATACAGTCGAGGGGTTTGGATGGTAAGAATTCAGGGGCGGTTGGCCGAGTCAGAGCCGCAGATTTACGCAGATCCGCGTTTATCTGGGTGAATCTGCGACTCGGCTTGACTCTGCTCTCCCCAGCGCATACATTCCGAATACACGGTAGTAGCCCAGAAACCTTCGACCGAGACATCTTCCACATTTAAAGGAGTTTTATTCATGAGACGCGTCTCTAAGTTTTTGTCCCCACTGTTTGTCTGCGCGCTCGCAGTTCTCTCCGCCCAGGCACAGGCGCCTCGCAACGTGCGAGTCGATTTCAAGGAGACCACTTTGAAGAACGGCTTGCGCGTGATCACTGTTGAAGATCATTCAGCGCCTGTAGTGGCACTTTCCATCACCTACAACGTAGGTTCACGCGATGAGCGCAAGGGCCGCACCGGCTTTGCGCATCTCTTCGAACACATGATGTTCAAGGGTTCCGAGAATATCGGATCGGGTGAACACATCATGCTCGTCTTCAACAACGGTGGAAACATGAACGGCACCACCAACGAAGATCGCACCAACTACTTCGAAGTATTGCCGGCCAACCAACTCGATCTGGCTCTTTTCCTCGAATCCGATCGCATGAAGAGTTTGGCCATCACCAGGGAGAACCTCGACAACCAACGTAACGCTGTTCAGGAAGAACGACGCCTCGGCGTGGACAACCAACCGTACGGCAAGAGCAGCGAACGTCTGCAGGAATTGCTCTACGACAATTTCGCCTACAAGCATACGACGATCGGTTCGATGGAAGACCTGAGCGCGGCGAGCGTCGAGGACGTCGCCGAGTTTTTCAAGATGTACTACGCGCCAAATAACGCCGTGCTGGTTCTGGTCGGCGACTTCAAAACAGCGAAAGCATTGGCGAAGATTCGCAAGAGCTTCGAGAGTATTCCCCGCCAGCCTGATCCGCCGAAGGTCGACATGACTGAACCGCAGCAGAAAGAAGAGCGAAGAGACACTCTCAACGACGTGCTCGCACGCGCGCCACGTGTCGCCCTCGCGTTCAAAGCTGTCCCGGGTAACACGCCTGACTTCTACGCGCTGCAAGTGCTGGCGGGAGTGCTGCAAAGCGGCCAGAGTTCGCGCCTCTATCAAAAGCTCGTGAGAGAGAAAGAGCTGGTCACCAATGTTGGTGGTTTCATGGATGAGAAGCGTGGCACAGGTGCTTTGTACAGCACTTCCACTCTCAGACCTGGTGCAAAGCCGGAAGACGTTGAAGCAATAATCTATGCTGAGATCGAGCGTTTGAAGAAAGAACCGATCGCGGACTGGGAACTGCAAAAAGCAAAGAACACCACGCGACGAAACCTGATTAATGGACTGGAGAGCTCACTCTCGCGAGCGGTCACTATAGGACAGTACACGGTCTACTACAACGAGCCGGGCTTGATTAATAACCGTCTCGACAAAGTCGCCGCGGTCACTAAAGAAGACGTGCAGCGTGTAGCGAACAAGTATCTCGTCGATACGAACCGCACCGTTGTAATCACCATGCCGCAGGCGAAGCCCAGGCCCGCAACCAGCTCGACGGGACAGTAAAGGAGTAATAATGAAAATCATAAAGAAAAGAAGCCACGCTATCCTCGCACTCATGCTGATCGTGCTGGTGTCGTCTTTGGCTTTGGGCCAGGGCGGTGCGCCGGCGCCTCAGCAACAAGGACCCAAGGGCGCAGTCATCAAAGGCAAAGCGCCCGTTAACAAAGAAGTTCTGAAGGTTAAACTCCCGCGCGCACAAGAGACGACGTTGAAGAATGGACTCCGCGTGGTGCTGCTCCCGGCCCACAAAGTCCCCACCTTCACGATGCAGATGGTGGTATTGAGCGGTGGTCTCGCAGACAAACCGGACTATCACGGTCTCGCAAGCTTTACCGCTACCCTGTTGCGTGAAGGCACCGCCAAACGCTCGAGCAAAGATATTTCCGAGCAGGTAGATGCGTTAGGCGCAACCCTGAACGCCAACTCCGGACTGTCGTCGACTACCACCAATGTCACGTCCGGAGGTTTGGTCGAGAATCTGGACCAGACGCTGGATCTGTTTGCAGACGTCATCCGCAATCCAACGTTCCCGCAAGCAGAGGTTGGGAAGTACAAGTCGCGCATGTTGGCCCAGCTTCAGTCTCAACGATCAAATGCGCAGTTCCTGGCGTCGGAACAGTTTCAAAAGGCCATCTACGGCAGCCATCCGGCCGCGCTGGCTTCACCGCCCGCAGAGTCGATCAAGAGGCTGACAACCAAAGATCTCGCGGACTTTCATTCGACCTATTACCGTCCCAACAATGCGATTCTCGCCGTGGTGGGCGACGTCACAATGAAGGAACTCCTGCCGAAGCTGGAGAAGTACTTTGGTGATTGGCAGAAAGCAGATGTTCCCGCGATAGCAGTTCCACCGGCGCCGGCGCAGTCAGAGTCACGCATTTACGTGATCGATCGGCCCGGCTCCGTGCAGACTGTTTTGCAGCTCGGCACGCTCGGTATCGAACGCACCAGTCCGGATTATTTTGCGGTGCTGGTGGCTGACCGCGTTCTCGGTGGTGGTCCTGCAAGCAGGTTGTTTCTGAACCTGCGAGAGGACAAGGGTTACACTTACGGGGCGTACAGCAATTTCGGTGGTTCGAAGTTCAGAGGCACGTGGCTTTCGAGTTCGGAAGTCAGGACTAACGTCACCGAAGGCGCGATGAAGGAGTTTATGTACGAGCTGAATCGATTGCGCAACGATCCCGTTCCAATGGAAGAGCTCGAAAACGCGAAGCGCGCGATTATCGGCAGTTTCGCACTTTCACTCGAACAGCCGAATTCACTGCTGCAAAACGTCATCACGCAGAAGATCTACAACCTGCCCGCGGATTACTGGGACACCTACCCACAGAAGGTTGCAGCCATCACCGTGCAGGACGTGCAGACGGCCGCGCAGAAGTACCTCGACCTGGACCACTTGCAAGTCGTGGCTGTAGGCGATGCTGCGAAGGCGCGCGCGGTACTGTCGAAGTATGGGAAAGTTGAACTTTACGACGCTGAAGGAAAACCGGTAACGGGTTCCGAGAGCAACAACAACAAATAAGCCACGGATAAACACGGAAAACACGGATCAGAAATCATCTTTTCTGATCCGTGTTTTTCTGTGTAAATCTGTGGCTAAGGTTTGGATCCGACGAAGTCGATCTGTCTTAAATCCTCAAACAACCCGTTCAAGGTGCGATCGATAGGAGTGAAGGTGTAGCCTTCCTTCGATGGTATGACTCTGTAAGTTTTCTGAGACGGTGCCACCTTGAATGAGTAGTTGCCTTTGTTATCGGTAGTGGCTCCTATTACCGTTCCGGTGGGAGTAATCAGTACCACTGTGGCATTCGCCAGGCCTTCCTGATTTGCATCCACAACACGTCCCGTGATCCTGATGTTGGTACGCCCGCGCGCCGCCGCAGCACGCAACTCCTCCTCAGACATTTGCTGGGGCGGCGATTGTGAAGGAGCAGGATCGGGTGTTGGAGAAGCTTCCGACGTTGGAGTCTCGGCGGGCGGCGGGTCGGAAGTTAATACTGGTGGAGCGGGAGTTGTCGTCGTTTCAGGCGTTGGGGTCGGCGCAGGTGCATTCTTCACCGCCGCTATTCCTCCCAGGCGTTCGTCGAGCCCGTCAAGCGAGCCGTTGATGCTTTTATAAAGCTGTTCGATGATGGTGCGACGAACAGACTCTACTGATCCACCGCGATAGCTCTTGATGTATGCCTCGAGCGCCTGCTCCTTCTGTCCTGACTGTTCGAGCGCAGCACCCAGATGCCACAGCGCCGTGCGCCATGTTGGCGTTTGCGGTGGCGCGATCTCCGTTGCTTGCTTGAGACGAGTAATGGCTTCTGAATATTTCTCCTGATTGAACAGTGCCCATCCTTCGATATCGACCAGCCGGCCCTTGTAGATATTCGCCAGCACTTCAGCCGGAGCAGGCGCGACGTCCGGTACGTTGCCCGCTGAAATCGCGCGCGCACGCAAGCTGCGGAACTCCTCTGCTTGCACGGCCATCGTAGCGGCCGGGAGTTTGAGCGCTTCGTCCGCGGCGGTTCTCGCGGCAGCTACGAGATCCATTGCGGTGTCGTTGCCGACGCCATTGCGTACCAGGCGACTGGCTGCATAGACCTTACGAAAAGCGTGCATGCTGTCGGAGCCGGATGCAAATTCTTTCGCTGCTGCAACTGCTGCCGTCTCGTTGATCTTCTCGCCGTCGGTGGGAGTGGTTATGGTGTTGAGCGCCAGCAGCGCCTTCAGTTTTTTTGCGTTCGCAGCGTTGTCTGCCGAAGTCGGTTGATAAATGCCCGCTCGTCGTTCGGGCGCGAGCAGGTCGATAAAATTTGCGTCCGTTGCGGAGACATGTCCGGCCAGGTAAGTCTGAATCTGGCCATCTTTCATCGTGAACGACTCACGCAGGACTTCGACTGCTTCGTCGTAGAGTCCCATCGACGACAAAACATTCGCGAGCTCATAACTGAGAGTGGGAAACTTTCCAAACTGGCGTGCGAAGCGCAGCGCGCGTTCGGCGTCGAGCGGGCGCTTCATGCCGAGGAGAGCACGGGCCAACGCGATCTGCGTCCATGTGTAACGCGGTTCGATCTCGATTGCTTTGCGTGCAAACTCGAAAGCCTTTTCGTGATTGTCGTGGGCCGCGTACCAGTAGGCGGTGCCGGCGAGCAGTGGCAGGTTACGTGGTATGTCGGCAAGCGCGGCTTCGAGAGCGCTGTTTGCTTCGTCCGTGCGCTTCAGCTCGAGCAGCGAGATCACCTTGCCCGCGCGTGCGGCGTTGTCTTTTGGATCGGCGGCGAGCTGTTCGTTGTAGAGCGTGAGTGCTTCTTCAGTCTTGCCTGAAGCGCGGTAGAGATCCGCGAGACTGCCGCGCGAGACTTTCGATGTCGGATCGAGTTCGAGTGTGCGTTTGTACTCTGCGATAGCTTCGTCCAGTCGCAACGAAATGTGCAGGCCGACTGCGAGCATGCGATGAGCTTCGGCGAGGTCGGGCGCGAGCTTAACCGCACTCTCAGCCAGGCGCACCGTGTCATTCGCTCGCTCGATTGAGAGATAGAAACCAGCAATAGCGAGCAAGCGTTTCGGATCGGCGCCAAACTTCGTCTCTACGTTCTGCGCCGCCTTGAACGCCGCCTCGCGTTCACCACGCATGTAGAGATTCGTCGGGATCTGCGCGATTACTCCGCTGAACAGTTGCTCGGAAATGTTGACGTCGGCTTCTTCGATCGCGTGCAGCAGTTGTTCGATACCGCCAACGGTGTCGCCGTTTTTCAACTTCTGATCGCCCATGGCGGCATGAGTGCTGATCAGCAGTTCGATCGCGCGTGGTCTGGCCTTCGATTCAGGATGTGTGTCGAGAAACTCTTTCAACTTAACGGCGCGTTCGGGTAACGGCTTCGTTAGTGTGAGTTCGACTTCCTCTGACTCGTCGGCGTCTTGTTCCGCGATTTCTTCGGCGGTCTTCTTCACTACCGGAGTAGTTTTTGCAGTCGGTTTTCTGCGGCTGTTGGTTGCGGGTTCTTTTTTCGGCGGTGTGACAACTTCGGTCTCCGGCGACTCAGTAACGACTGGCTCAGTCTTTGGTGATTCGCTGGACGTTGGTTCTGCTGACGGCGTTTCAGTTGGCGTTGGTTCTGCCGGTGGGTCGGCAGGTGGAGTTGCCTCGGCTTTTGCAGCTTCGCTCACAACTCTCGGGCGCGTTCGCGACGTCTTGGCGCTGACGAGAACGGGTTCCGACGTGGCTGTAACTTCAGGACTGTTACTCGCCACCGCTGATGTTTCAAGTTCTGAAACATTGAAGCCAATCTTCTCGGCAACGGCGATTGCAAGCACGTGTATTCCACTGTCAACTGCATCCCCGAAACGACCATCGTTCAATGGCCCACTCATGCGATAACTTACTTCACCCAGAATGCCGTCCGGTAGCGCTGTTTGCGCTGAGCGGCTGAATTGCATGAACGACGTCTTGGCCCCGGTTGAAACCACGAGCAGCAGGCTCTTGGTGCGCGTGGTCTTGGCGCCGATGTTCCAGTCGGTTGCGAGTTGCTGCGAGAACTTCGAAATCTCCTTGTCGCCGGTGCTCTCAACGGTCGCGACATAGAGTTCGAAGTTGCTTTTTTCTTTCAGCTTTTGCAGGAAATCTTCGAGCCGGGTTTTGGTTGCACTATCGATCACCCCGGCGAAATCGCTGACGTAACTGCCGGGTGCTGGTAGTTTGTTTGATTGCGCCAGTGGGTTAACGCAGATCAGCAGAAACAAAGCAACTGCTGTAATCAGCGTCAATAGCCGGGATATGAGTCGATATGATGGGACCATTTCGATAGTTTGCCTCTGGATCTGTGGGGGGACGATTCGGCGCTCATGATACCATCGGCAAGCTGATATGGGCGAACTGGATGAAGCTTGGGCAGCAGCGTTATCGGAAGCTGAGCGTAGGGCGCGGCTGGCCGGGCGCGCGGACGTGGCCGAGTATCTCTCACTGAAGAATTCAAACGATCTGCTGCGCAAAGCCGGTGTGGATTGGCTGCTCGCTGAATTCACGACTCTCGCCGGTGAAGCAAACCGCGGCGGCGCCAGTATTCAGATCTCAAAACAGGAAGGCCATCGTTTTGGCGCCTCCCCTTCGACGATGGTGGGCCACCTGATCACGTTTACAAACGGCGTGCGGACGTTATTCGTGGAAGCGGGATGGCCCAGGACACCACGTGATGGTGTGGTACGCGGCGGTGGACTCGCTGCCGCGAATATTCGTCACCTCGGCATCAAAACCGCGAACGAAGAGTTGTTGCTGGTGAAGTCGACGACGGGCGCCCCCGCCTGGAAGTCCCTCTCCAGGAACCATACCTTCCTTCACCAATCCGACATGCGCCGCCACCTCTCCATCCTCCTCGACCAACGTTAGCCACAAAAGGCACACAGAAGTCTTTAGCCACAAAAAGGCACAAAAAGCACAAAAATATTTCTAGAAGAGAGCGCTCAGAAAATCTCCATAAATAGGGCGCTCTTAAATTCCATAAATAGGGCGCTCTAAAATCAAGATTCATTTTGTGCTTTTTGTGCCTTTTTGTGGCTAAAACTTTCTGTGCCCTTTTTGCGGCTTTTCCGTTACTCCATGCACCTTTTGGCGCTCTCATTCTGAAACTATGATGTTTTTGCGGCCATTTCTGAAAAGGCACAACACTTGCGAACCCTCAGCCATCGACATCGGGCATCGCGTGAAGTCGACCCGAGGTGAAACTGAGGAGAATTACAGAAATGACGAACCGAAACACACTGAAGTTTTCAATTTTTGCTGCGGCGATTTTGGCGCTGGCTTTGCCCTCCGCAGCATCCGCCCAGTGGGGACGACGCTACCCCGACGATGATCGCGGCGGTTATGGACGTTACGACGAGCGCGGCCTCCGCGATTCCGTGCACCGGCTGGATCGATTAGCCAAAGACTTCGAGCGCGACATGGATCGTGCTCTCGACCGCAGCCGCGCCAATGGCTCCCGTCGCGAAGATCAGATCAACAACCAGATCCATCAGTTTCGCGATGCAGTCGGCGATTTGAAATCGCGAGTCGGCAATGGCCGAGACCTGAATCGCAGTGCCGACGAAGCACGACGCGTCATCCAGGAAGCTAACGACTTAGACCGTGTCGCGCGGCTCGGCAGATTCACTTCACAGTGGTCGCAGATCCGGCAGGAGATACGCTACATCAGCGACGTCTACGGTTTCCGATACAACGGTGGCTACGGCCGCGATGACGACTGGCGTCGTGACGATGATTGGCGGCGTGACCGCAATCGCGATCGCAACGACGACTGGTGGAGACGAATTCCATTCCCTCGGAACTAGCCCGCATCTGACTTCCGCTTGTTAACCCGCTGGTCTACCCTGCCAGGGCCTCGGCTCAAACGCCGGGGCCTTTATCTATCTAAATCCTGTATATTGCTTTCATGCCGGGCACTCTGTATCTCGTCGCGACTCCCATCGGCAATCTCGCTGACATCACTCACCGCGCATTGCAAGTTTTGAAGGACGTCGATCTCATCGCCTGCGAAGACACGCGCCACACTCACAAGCTGTTGCAACACTACGGGCTCACGACTAAGACAATCAGCTATCACGAACACAACGAACAGCAACGCGCTGTGCAACTGATCGACTCGTTGCAAAAGGGAAGCGACATCGCCGTTGTTTCCGACGCCGGCACACCGTCGATCAGCGATCCTGGTTTCCGTCTGGTACGCGCCGCAATCGAGAATGAGATACCGGTAGTTCCCGTGCCTGGTCCAAGCGCATTGATCTCAGCGCTCATCGCCGCAGGCCTACCAACTGACGAATTCTTCTTCGCCGGTTTTCTGCCGCCACGATCGAACGCGCGACGCGCACGGCTGAGCGAATTGCAATCGGTACCCGGCACGTTGATCTTCTACGAAGCACCACACCGCCTCGCCGCAACACTAAAAGACGCTCACGAAATCCTGGGCGAACGCGAAGCAGTCGTCGCCCGTGAGCTGACAAAACTTCACGAAGAGATCCGGCGTGGTCTTTTAAGCGAACTCAGCAAGTATTACGAGAATGCGGAACCGCGCGGCGAGATCGTCGTTCTTATAGACCGCACCGTCATCGGCGGCGCCACAACCGAGTCGACAAGCATTGCCACCCTCGTCAACCAGTTCGAGCAGGACGGCCTCGATCATCGCGCCGCACTAAAGAAAGCGGCGCGTGAGTTAGGTCTCTCACGCGCCGAAGCCTATCGAAAGTTAATCGCTGAAAGAAATCCGTAAAATCCGTGGCTAATTACCTGCGATTTGGGACGGCACCGGCTTATCCACTTTCAATCGCTGCGCGCGGTTCGCGATCTCCCACAACATCATGTAGATCGTGCGCGAGATCTTCTCCATCTTCTGATAGTCAATCTTGTCAGCCGTATCACCGGCGCGGTGATAGTCTTCGTGTGTGCCCGAAAAGAAGAAGACGATCGGAATTCCCTTGCGCGCGTAGTTGTAGTGATCGCTGCGGAAGAAGAAGCGGTTCGGATCGGTCGGAGCGTCATAACGCGTGTCGAAAGTAAGATTCAGGTACGACTTGTTGACTTCATTGACGAGCGTTTCCAATTCGGTGCTCATCAACGTCGAGCCGATCACGTAAACCGCATTGGGACCAGTCAGATCCTTGTTGCGCGTATTTGTGTCGCCCTCCTTCTTGCTGCGTCCGATCATATCGATATTGAGTTGGGCCACGATCTGATTCAGCGGCACGGTGGGAAACTCAGTGAAATAACGCGAGCCCCACAATCCTTTTTCCTCGCCACAGTGCCAGACAAACAACACCGAACGTTTCGGTCGCGTCGGAGCCTTCGCGAGCGCTTCTGCCATGCCGAGCAGCGCGGTCGTTCCTGAGCCGTCGTCGTCCGCGCCATTACAGATCCTGTCGTTGCCAACTGGTGGACAACCGCTACCCACGTGATCGTAGTGTGCACCGAGCGCGACATACTCATTTTTCAAAACCGGATCGCTGCCTTCCCAAACTGCTACGACATTCTGCGTCGCCACCAGCTCGTTGTTGCTGGCAAGGTTCATGGTCATCTTCTTCGTTGGGTTCATCAGGAACGGACTGGGAGGAGTCGTGCCGGCGCCACCATGCGAGGCACTGAAGATCACGGAAGCAGTCTGTGTCTCGCCTGCGAAGAGTGAGTTTGCCGTTTCAGGTGAAATCACGATCGAAGGCAGTGGCGATGCGGCCTGACTGGAAAGCTTCGCCACCACTGTCGAACCATTTTGCATCAGGCGCTCTCGATTACGTTGCCAGTTTGCAAGGTATTGAAAGTCAGGCACGTAGATCAGACCCACCACGCCTTTACTGCGCGCGTAGTCGATTGGAGGCATGTAGTCTTCGCCCAGCTTCCCGAGTCCCCCCACCATCATGCGAATTCGCTCATTTGGGTTTCCAAAAATTACGGCGATCTTTCCGGCGGGATCGATATCCTTGTACGCATCGATCTCTTTTGACTTAATAAACCACCCGGAACTTGCGAAGACGAGTTGACCACTGATCTCGCCGGAGCCACTTACGGGCAGATAATCGGTTCCTGCTGTCAGTGAGCGTCCGTTGATCTCAACTTTGGTTTGGCCGTTATCAGCGCGGTCGCGGCGCAGATCGATGCGTTGGAAAAAACTGCCGGTGTCGCCCGCGGGCTTGAAGCCCCAGCGTGCAAGATTGACGGCCAGGAACTTCGCGGTCGTGTCGAGACCACGCGACGGTGTATCGCGGCCCTCCATTTCGTCGGAGGCGATGAACGTCAAATAGTCTTTCATCTGGTCTGCAGAGATCGTTTCGATCGCGCGCTGGGTTGTTACAGATGCCGCGACGCCTTTATCTGCGGTGCGTTGAGCGTAAGTTGCAGGAAACGTGGTGACGAGCAAACTCGTCAACACGAGTGCGGTCAGGAATCTTCGCATGTTTTGGTAATGCCTTTGTGTTTAGCGGTTAATTGGATGAACTTTTTCGTTACGCGTGTTGCACGGCTTGCACGAGCCGCGTCAACGTGTCTTTCGCATCGCCGTAGAGCATGCCTGTTACCGGCTTAAAAAACAAAGGATTCTCGAGGCCCGAGAAACCTTTGCCCTGCCCGCGCTTCAAAACCACGACTGATTTTGAGCGATCCACTTCAAGAATCGGCATCCCGGCGATGGGGCTGGTGGGATTGTCGCGTGCATCCGGATTGACGACGTCGTTTGCGCCGATCACTACCGCGACATCTGTGGAGGGAAATTCCGGATTGATCTGTTCGAGTTCGTAGAGCGCCGAATAAGGAACGTTTGCTTCCGCGAGCAACACGTTCATGTGTCCGGGCATGCGTCCGGCTACCGGATGAATTCCGTATTTGACGGTGACGCCGCGCTTCTCGAGTACGTCTGCGAGTTCGCGCACAGCGTGTTGCGCCTGTGCGGTGGCGAGTCCGTAACCAGGCACAAAGACGACCTTGTTCGCGTAAGCGAGTTGAGTGGCGATGTCGTCCAGGCCGACTTCGCGCATCGATCCCTGTTGCTCGCCTCCGGCTGCGGCGGTGGCTGCGCTTCCGAACGCGCCGAACAAAACGTTCGTCATGGAACGGTTCATCGCGCGGCACATAAGGATCGAAAGTATGAAACCGGAAAAACCATCAAGTGTGCCGGCGATGATCAAAACCTTGTTCGATAACACAAAGCCTGTCGCAGCCGACGCGAGGCCCGCGTAAGAGTTCAGCAACGACATCACGACGGGCATGTCAGCCGATCCGATCGGCATCACCAGCAGCAGTCCAAAAATGAATGCCAGTCCGGCCATCGTGAAAAACAGCGGCATCGAACCAGGCACGACGATCAGGTAAATGAAGATTCCGACAGTCACTGCGAGCAGGGCCATGTTGAAAACGTTCTGGCCCTTGTAAGTCATCGGCGTGCCGCGGACGAGGCCCTGCAACTTTGCAAAGGCGAGCAGACTGCCGGTGGTTGTCAGTGCGCCGAGCATCACTTCAAAGCCGAGCGCGCCCATGATGAGTGGTTCGACGTGTCCGCCGTGTTTGTAAAATTCTGATATGCCGACGAGTGCTGCGGCGAAGGCGCCGAACGCGTGTGAGAGCGCAGTTCGTTGCGGCATCGCGGTCATTGGTACCCACAAACCCATCGCGAGTCCGACCACAGAACCGACCGCGAGCCCGGCGAGAATCCACGTGTAGGTGACGATCTCGTGGTGCATCAACGTGCCGATGATGGCCATCAACATGCCAAACTCGGCGAGATGCATCCCGCGCTTCGCGCTTTCAGGATGGCTCATGCCCTTCAATCCGAGGATGAAGAAGATTGAAGCGAGCAGGTAGCTGAGTTCGATGAAATAGGTTTGCATAACTTAGCCACGGATTACACGGATAAACACGGATTTAGATTTATTTTAGGATCTGTGTTTATCCGTGTAATCCGTGGCTTTAGTCCTTCTTTACTAATTCTTTCCTCTTGAACATCTTCAACATGCGATCCGTGATCACGAAACCGCCGACTACGTTCGTGGTCGAACAAACCACCGCAACGAAACCGAGGATCGTGCTGACCGTGTTGTAGTTTGCTCCCGCGGTGACGATCGAACCCACCAGCGAGATGCCCGAGATCGCATTTGTGGCCGACATCAGAGGCGTGTGCAGCAGCGGCGGCACTCGCGAGATCACCTGGTAACCCAGGAACGCCGCGAGCGCGAAAACGTAAAGCGCGGAGATTAAAGTTTCATGTGACATCCGATCTGCTCCTAGCCTGGTTGAGCCTGCAAAGCTGCCGCGACGCGCTGATTGACAACCTCACCGTTGTGCGTAACACACGATGGACCAACAACGTCGTCGTTCAAATCGAGCTGCAACTGTCCATCTTTGATCATCAGTGACAGAAAAGAGGTAACGTTGCGTGAGTAAAGCTGGCTGGCGTGTACCGGTACTGTCGCGGGCAGGTTCGTCGGCGCCATGATCGTTACGCCATCGCGTTCGACCGTCACGTCTGCCTGGCTCAACGCGCAATTGCCGCCAGTTGAACCAGCGAGATCGATGATGATCGAGCCACGCTTCATTCCCTCGACAGCTTCGTTTGTGACCAAAAGCGGAGCACGCCTGCCCGGGACTTGTGCGGTCGTGATGATTACGTCGGCAGTCTTCGCGTGCTCGGCGATCAAGGCACGTCCACGATTCATGGCTTCCTCGGACAGTTCAACTGCGTAGCCGCCGGCATCCTGCGTTTTGATCCCGCCGAGATCGACTTCGAGAAACGTAGCGCCTAACGATTTCACATCCTGGCCCGCCGCGGCACGGACGTCGTAACCTTCGACCACCGCACCCAAACGACGCGCAGTTGCAATCGCCTGCAATCCGGCCACGCCCGCGCCCAGGACCAACACGCGCGCCGGAGGCACAGTGCCCGCGGCAGTCATCAACAACGGAAACATCCGCGGGATGTGCGCTGCGCCGATCAGGACGGCTTTGTACCCGGCAACAGTCGCCATCGACGAAAGCGCATCCATCGCCTGCGCGCGCGTGATACGTGGAATCAGCTCGACTGAAAAAGTCGTGACTCCGCGATCGAGCGCCGGGAGTAACGCGGCAGGTTCGTCGAGTGGACGCAGAAAACCGATCACGATCGCGCCTTTTTTGAGTCGGGCGAAGTCGTTTGGTGAGGGACGATTGACGACCGCGAGCACGTCTGCATCCGCAAGCAGTGCTTCTCGATCGCCGGTTACTTCCGCACCGGCCTCGCGATAGTCGTCGTCAGTGCGGGCGGCATTCAACCCGGCGCGGCTTTCGACCTGCACGGAAGTTCCCAATGAGACCAGTTTCTTGATCGATTCCGGCATCAGCGCGACGCGCGATTCACCCTCTTGTGTCTCCCGCAACACAACAATCCTCATAAGCCGCTCCGTTTGCAGGATAGAAAGTAAAAGGCGTGAAGTTCTCGCGTTGTATGGCCGCCAACAACTCCGTAGTTTGGCATAGGACAGACTAAATAAAACGCGTTCGTGGGGTCAGCTAGCGCTCAAGGCGAGTGCAGTATAGCAAAAGAGCCAACCACAAAGGCACTAAGACGCGAAAAGTTAGTGCCTTTGTGGTTGAAAAACTACGGTTGCGCGAATGGATTTTGAGTATTTGTTCCCGTGTGTGACGCGAACATCCAGTCGAGGACGCGGGCCAGGCGCATGCCGCCGCGCAGGAGTTGCTTATCTACCACCGGCATACTCCGCTCGTAATATGCATTGCCGAGTCTGTTGTTGCTGGGGAGGTCGTACGCATACTCTCTTGCCAGTGTGTGCGCCTCCAGCGCCCAGGTAATCAGGGTGCCTCTCTTGAGATCATTGATCTCCTGTGCACTTAAATCGCTTGCCAGGGCATCCGCAAACTCCTGTTCAGTGAGCCCGCCAGCGTTAATGATTCCACTGTCCCATACCCTGTGGAGATTGCTGTCATTTCCGAGGAACGTAACTTCGACGTCGTTGCCTCCGTGGTCTTCGTTGTCTGAACAGTGTAACGGTTGATGCATGTCACCGATGAGATGGACAATGAACTTCAAAGCAAAACGGCGGCGGCCCATGCTCAAATCAGACTTCACCGCTTCGGAACGGTACGTTTCGAGGGCCCCGAGAATGCAGTTACCTTTCTCAGGATGGACGACGCAGTCACGCGTTGCTACGTAGTCGTTGAGATCTCTGGGAATATCGACAAAATGATTGTTATACGTGTGGCGATACCTGTTTCGTACTGCGTCAGCGTAGTTAGCCACTGACATTAGCGTGACGCCATTGCCGAGGATCTGCCTTATTCGCGTGCGGGTTTGCGGCCGGATATTCTGCTGGGCAATACGAGCAACGATGCGATGGCCGTCAGCTCCCCAGGCATACGCCGGCAGCGAATAACAACCGAGCAGGATCGAAGCAACAGCAAGACTGAATAATCTACGAATCTGGGTCTTCATGTCATAAGTCTCCTTTGTAGGTTTGAGGGCTCGAGACTTCGGTACGACGGCGCGACTCTATATCACCGCCACCGCCCATTTACCAATGTACAATTCGCAAATTTCATTTCGCCGGAGGCCCCACAACTTGCGAAGACGACAGCCGCGCTCCTATAATCCCAGTCCTCTGAGGCGCATTGGTGTAGTCGGCTAACACGCTGCCCTCTCAAGGCAGAGACCACGGGTTCGAGTCCCGTATGCGCTACCAACTCCTTTTAGATCCCGCAAGCTGAATCGTTACGTCTGCAAATGTGTCGGTTTTATTAAAGCTCCACCTACTGTAGCGCAGTTGTGTGAGGAGGTGCTATTGACAGTGCTTACGGACCGGTGCTAGCAATTGCGTATCGTTCACGACACGTTCCTCAGTCGCCCGATGAATCTTGCACTCAATAACCGGAATTGCAGGACCACCAGTGCATGAGCCTGTCTGGCTAACACGACGATGCATCCGACCGGCTTCGGCCGTGGCTGATGCGCAACGTTGAACGGAGATTTGGCACTATAGCATTGTAAGGGGTGTTAATTTGGCTGACATAAAAGTAGACCTTCAGACATCGAGTGGCATGACTCTCGAAGGAACATTAATACCTGATGATATGCGGACTGAAGAGATCATCTCAGAAATAGTTGACGAGTTGGGATATCCGCGAATAGCGAATGGGAAACAAATTGAGTACTCGATCTTCATCGTCAATAAGAACTATTCTCTAAAATACGGACAGACCTTACGAGACGCCGGAATTAAACATGGCGAAATACTTCGCTTAATTTCATCAGAAGGGGAAATCGATGCCACACTTTCAATAGCCTCGGCTAATATCTTTGCCGAGAAACCTTTTGAAACGGCGCAAACTCTTCAAGTATTTCTCTGTCATTCTTCGAACGATAAACAGGCAGTTCGTGAGCTGTATAAACGCTTGCAAAGTGATGGTTTTGATCCGTGGCTGGATGAAGAAAAACTTTTGCCTGGCCAAGATTGGAACCGGGAAATCATTAAGGCAGTTCGCGGGAGCGATATTGTGCTCGTTTGTCTTTCGGAAAAGTCCATAAGTAAATCTGGCTATGTTCAGAAGGAGATTAAATACGCATTAGACATCGCTGATGAGCAGCCAGAGGGATCAATATTTCTCATCCCGATAAGATTTGAAGAATGTGATGTGCCCCAACGTCTTAGCCGATGGCAATGGGTAAATTTCTTTGAAGGTCAAGGGTATAAGAGATTGCTTATGGCATTAGAGGTTAAGGCCGCTCAGGTAGGTTTGCGTGTTGGACAAGATCGAGACCATCGACAGGACTGAGTTCGACATGTCCATTTAACAATGCCCCTCCAGTCGGACCTAAACCGCTTAACGGTCGGCTGGGTTCATAGTTCGCTCTTTAGACGGCACAGGTGTGGCAAGAGTTTGGGCGAAAGTGCTTTACTGCGTTCGAGAAGGAACCGACACTTATCCGCAATTGATAACCACTTCGCCTGACCCAATTATCTCGTGGATCGGCTTAACCAAGGAGGGATATCGTGGCTAGACCAAACTTCATCGAGTTGCCCGCGCGCGACCTCGCGGAGAGCCAGACCTTTTTCGAAACGGTGTTCGGCATGGCGATGACCGGCTTCGGGCCGACGTATGCATGCACACTTACCGGGGACGTGGACATTGGACTCCAAGCAGACCAACAGGAGGCGACCAAGGCTCCCCTCCCCGTGATCGAGGTGAAGGATTTGGAGGCAACGTTTGCCGCGGTCACTGCGACCGGCGCGCCAGTCACCAAACCGATCTTCAGTTTCCCCGGCGGCCGGCGCTTCCACTTCCTCGACCCAGGCGGCAACGAACTGGCGGCTATGCAGGCCGATGCATAGTGACCCCGCCGTGTTCCTCTTGTTTCGTGATTCGAAGATCAAGATGCGGCACTAAGCGTTTCTCGCGACTGTTGTATAAAATTGAGCATTTCTGTCGTCGGCCTCAGCAAAAAGTTGCGAAGAGTGTCCCGTATGGGCTACCACCCCACCTATTTACTCTTTTCTAACTGAACGAGAGTTTGCTGAAATCTAGTCCAAGTGCACTCACAAAAAGAGCAAACACCAGCACCAGGTGAGCTGAAACTCCGAAAAGGAATAGAGAATAGCGTTTAACTTTTTCTTTGGTAGCTGCTTTCATAGCCCAGTCCCTCCTTCAAAATTCTTCCGAACGCAAGACACTCAGGCCTTCACTCTTTCTCTTTCTCAACCCCCTTCATCGAAGCGCAATGGGAATTAGTTGATTCTTGCGTGTCTTGCAGTTGACGGTGAGGGTTTCAGGGAGGAACAACAATGAAAGTGAAAGCAATTATAAGCATTTTATTCCTTGTCCTTATTTCCATTCTTAGCTTAAGAACGAACGTTACTAAATTTGGTGAGCTGAACACCGGCCCATGCAAAGTTGTGGGCTATTCAGTCAGCGTGAGTGTTGCAGTAGCGGGAGTCTGGTAATGAGCCGCGCGTGAGGTAGCCAGCGGCTCCACAATGTTGGATCTGGCCGACCACGGCAACGACGGTAGTCGCTCCTTGCAGTTCGATTAACTGACGAAGTGAAATTTAGGAGGCCGCAATGAACAAAGCACAGAATTCCAGCGAGGATGGCATTAGTGGCATTGATATCGAACGAACCGCCCAAATAATTCTCGCGAAGTGGCGGACTGGAGATAAAAACCTGCGTCAATTAGCCGACGAATTTGGCTTACCGATCGAGGAAGTTCAGCGAATTCTGACCAGGGGACAGAAATCACTTATTCAGAAGGGAAGCTTAAAGCCATGAGTACTAAAACCGTTAAAGTGAGGTTGTTGAGCTTGTCAACCGGCAAGCTCGGCTATTTTAGTCAAACTCCAACCGAGGGATCTCGCAAGAGCGAGTATCCTAAATCAGTCCGGGTGAGCAAACCTGGCTCGGATCTGAAGCATCACCTAGTAACACGGCAAGGTGCGGCTCTGTCGATGTTCCAAGAGTTCACTAAAACACCGCCCGGACCTAATCAGGCCGGGTTTTTTTGTGACTCAACCTGGCCGTCAAGCTTGTCGTCGGAAAACCGAGGGAGGACGCCCGTGCCAAAAGACACTAACGATGAGTTTCATGATAGC
The DNA here is from genome assembly GCA_036379695.1 of Pyrinomonadaceae bacterium. Classification (GTDB taxonomy): domain Bacteria; phylum Acidobacteriota; class Blastocatellia; order Pyrinomonadales; family Pyrinomonadaceae; genus PSRF01. The sequence continues at coordinate 24,880 of DASVGE010000158.1, forward strand.
GACTCAGGTGTAGATGTATTTGCTCTCTTCAACGCATGCGACGGGATCATTCGTGAAGATGGTTTCCTCGACATCACCGAGCTGGACAAATACAGTCCGGAAGATGCAAAAGCCCTCAAGGTATCCCAATTGAAAGAAACGTGGAAACATACCACGACCGGTTGTCCACAGTGCCGTCGAATCATCGAGACACTCCAAGCTCTTCGAGGGGAGCTTCGTGAGATTACGGACATCACGGATACGGACGCTGGGCAGGAAAATAATGCGAGTCGCATTAGATCCGATTCCTAGAGGCAGGTTGCTCTATGATCAACATACGGAATCGTACCAGCGAGCACCTGACAGGTTTTTCTCCCCGGCTACACGTCGCCTGTGATTTGTTCGCTGGTTACGCCGTAGCGCGAAGTCCATCTCGTCTTCTTTCCCAATCCTAAAGTTCGAAAACTTCCACTCACAGATTCACTACCGACAGGCTGCCGCTAGATCACGCGTGCCTACGCCAGCCTCACTATGCGCACTCGCTCAGTACATCGACTCCATCGGGGAGAAATGCCCCGTCCAAAAGTGTGGGAACGGAAAACATCTCACGTGTCTACTTAGCGGAAGTAAACAAACCTCTTAGCGAAGGAGAACAGCAATGAAGAAGGACGAAATCAAAAAGGGCAACATCATCATCGGCATCGCCGCATTCACGATCATCGCTATCGTGATCATCGCCGCCATCAGCTTCTTTTCCCCGAAGTCGCATGCGCAGGTCCTGGATAAGAACTTCGATCAGCTTGTAGTGAGCAAGCTCAACAAAGCTAACCCGAAGGCACTTAAGGACGGAAAACAGTGGTTCAACAAAAACCAGAAGGACGGGAAGGTCGTGTTCAAAGCCGTGAGTCTTGCGAACAAGTTCAACGCGTATGACGACCAAGAGCAGTTTGATGACGGGCTGGCAATGTTCAAGGACAACCACAAAGAAGCTTTCACGTCTGCATTTTCCGGCGTAAAAGGTGCGGAGAAATTCTGTTCGGCCGCGTCATTCGTCAAGTTCGAGAAGAAAAACTTCAAGACAGCGTCTTATTTTGAAAAGGAGCAGCACGCTTAACAAAGATTTAAGAGCCAACTGCTCACCGCGCGCGTCTAACGTATCAGCAAACTTCAAAGGGCGGGCCAACCGTCAGCAACAACGGCTCCACACCCGCCCTCTTAAACAGTCGCAAAGTCCGGAACCTGCAATAGTTCGAACGCCCTTCAATGGGAGAGGGAGATGGACATGGCTACCTCAGACTTCAGTAACACCTCAGACCCCAGTGACATTAACGTGGATCAGGTCCTTGCTGACGCAATCAAGGGAGACAAGGAATCGCTTGATCGTCTTAGATTTAGCAAGTGGTTCACAAAGTTCCTAAAGGAGACATCGGCGCGCTGGGCTTATCGCTCCGGTCTTGACGCCGAGGAAATCCGGGACTTTATTTTTGACAAGATCTCCGAGAGCATACAGGACGTTGAGAATCCCAACGCTCGATCCTTTCAGGCGTGGTGCAAGACGATTGCCCGTAGTTTTTGCTCGAGCGAACACAGACATATCCAGGTGGAACAGAACCATAGGGATGATGTAGCAGCCCGTGAGGGTGTTCAGGGTTGGCGAAAATCAGTCGAAGGAGGTGCAAAACCGCTTCGCTCAACGGATGAAAATTCACCGTACCAGTCATGCTTGGAAAGCGAAATAGCTGAGTTTTGCGAACGAGTCAGAGCAAGGTTGCAGTCAGCAGTACGAACCGAGCTAGCCAACTCTTCACCTACAGATATCCGCGTCGTTTTTCTCTGGGGCGCGGGCGATATGAATCTCGCGCAGACCGCGGCGGTAATGGGCATAGCCACTGCAACGGTTCAACGGCACTTAGTCGCCTGGCAGAAACGAATCCTGCAGCAACCCATTGTTCATCAGGTCCTAAGTGAATCTGCTGAGGACGATCGCAACGGGCTTAGTGAGTTGTTCCGCAATGCTATCAAGACAGTTGGCTTGGCAGCATGATTTTTTTATTCCGGCAACACACAACTCCTCAGCAATGTGATATAAGCATCGAGTTCGCAAACGCCGGCCTTTCCGGCCGGCGCGATCAATCGCAAAATGTTTCCCGCGCGTCAAGTTGCGGGTTTTCTGATTATCCCTGTGATAGTCGACCGCCGAACTGTGCCACCGGAAGGAACGCGAAAATGGAGAGTGAGCTCAGTGCTGCAGACTTTCATGATTCTGAGGCTGGCGATGTGTATGCCTTGTTCAACGCGGTCGACGGAGTGATCGTCGACGGCTTACTCGATGTGCGAAAGCTCGACGAGTACAGCGTTGAAGATGCAAAAGCGCTCAACGTGCCCCGGTTGCGAGAGGTTTGGAGGCATACGGCCTCCGGGTGCAGTGTTTGTCAGGGTATTATTCATGCGCTGGGTCGTCTTCGTAAGTCCTTTAAAGCAACTGGTTGAATTGATGGTGCCGGTGCGACGCTTGCCAAAGAAGAAGCTCTACTTCTGACTCTTCTATATATCATCAAACTCACTCCGCCAGGCACGTCTCTGCGGCACGCTTCATTCGCAACGTACTCAGGAACAGATGAACGAATGGGATAGCAAAGACAGCAAGAATTAAGAGGGGTCATAGTGCCGAGATTGAAGTTGAAGGAATCACGCGTGACTTTTGCCAACGACCCTACGAGATGGATCAGTCCCATTTCCATATAAAAGGTACTCGGTCATGGCGTTTCATCCTCAAATCGCCGTTAGTGCAGGGTTCTGTGACTTTTATCCCGTTCTGTATAAAACGTCGGTAGCATTTTTCGACTTGATGAACTGAGCTGACTTAAATGGAAAGCTGGCATCATTCGGCCAGCGACGCAGCGATTATTAAATGCCCTTCTTGGTAAACCGTTTCTCGTAACTGTTGCAAGAAACTCAGCATTTCTGCCGGTGGTGATACGAAAAAGTTGCGAAGAGTGTCCCGTATGGGCTACCAAAGATATTGACGAAAGGTCGCTAGCTTTAACTCCAGCGGCCTTTCTTTTTGCCAAGCCGTGTTCGTAATTGCAAGAACAGGGTCGAGATCTATGAAGATGTCCAAGAAGAATATTGGGCTAACAATTCGGACGAGATCGAATTTGAGAACAGGCTCTTTCAAAAGCGCCGGTCGCATGGAGCAAACTCGTCGGTGAGTAGCCGTTATTTATAGTTGAGAGGGCGAGCCGCTCAAGCGCAAAGTTGGATGGCTTTCCGTTGTCTCACTGTCGTTTTGGAAAAGTAAGACTACCTGATTGAGAATTTCTCGAATGAGCTGTTTGGTCTGTGGTGAGAGCGCCACAATAAAATCTCACCTCATCCCAAAGGCCTTGACGCGCTAGGTACAGATTGGCAAGGCTCATGCGGTTGCTCGTGGGTCAGACGATTTTACATATACCCAATCCGGTAGATACGAGACAATATACTATGTGCCGGGTGTGTCCTGGAGCTACCAACATCTGAGGAAGGTCGCTAGAATTCAAACTCTAGCGGCCTTTCTTTTGGAGTTGAATCGTGAGTTTATTTGATATACCAGAAGAAGTCCTCAACGCTCGTCCACCTGGGGCGAAGGATTTTGACTTCCTTCAGGGGCGGTGGCTAATCCATCACAAGAAACTGGCAGAGCGTCTGGTTGGTTGTGAGACGTGGGACGAGTTTCAAACTCCCGCGACTAACCAACTCATTCTTGGCGGACTTGGCAATATTGACCACTTGAGAATCGAGTCAGACGGTTTTTATGAGGGTGCTTCGCTTCGCTTGTTTGATAAGAGCGCGAGCCTCTGGCGCATTTATTGGATGGATACAAACGGCGCCACGCTCTATCCTCCGGTTGAAGGTTCTTTCTCAGACGCCGTCGGACTGTTTAGCGGCCACGATCAGCATAACGGTATTCCTGTCCTGGTTGAATTTCGCTGGGATAAAACAAATCCCGAAACGCCAACTTGGCAGCAATCTTTCTCTGCTGATAATGGAAATACGTGGGAAGTGAATTGGTACATGTATTTCGTAAGGCTTGCCGCAAGGTGAGCTGAGGCGTAGCATTCGGACGGGTGGAAACAGTCAGTACCACCTCGCGGTAGCGGGTGGGTGCGCGGCCCTTGAGCAGGTGGGTGGGCTCAACGCAAAATATATGCAGCATTGATCTAACGAGGTGTTTACGCACCACCCGCTACCGCGAGCAAGGTGGTACTGACCCGACCCAACAGACATGCGAGTGGTGCTGTTCCTGATTGCGATAGTGTTGTTGCTGGTTGAGTCCGGCGGAGTGGCTAAGCCTGCTCGGACCGTGGCGGCTGTCACATCTGCTGAGGCTGCACCGGCTCCGAAGGCGAGGGTCGATTTCGATACTCAGGTGAAACCGATCTTTCAATCGAAGTGCATGCCTTGTCACTTCACCGGCGGACAGATGTACGACCGTTTGCCATTCGATAAACCAAGCACGATCAAAAAGCTCGGCTTCAAAGTGTTCACTCGCATCAAGGAAGAGAACGACCGACGTTTAATTGAAGATTTTCTCACGCAGTCGCCTTAGAGACCACGGCTTGTCCCGTGCTTTGTTAACTTCTCCTGCTGAATGACAACAGAATCGAAGCGCGACCGGCTTTTGCAGATCGTGGCCACGGGCCTCGTCTTCCTGCTGATGATCGTGTCGCTACGTGGCCTGGGACGCTTGTTCCTTTGCGCTACGTGCGGTCAGTTTGCAATTTGGATTGGCGACACGTGTAGCTCGAGTACGTCGCAGCAGTTATTTGACCCGTACAGCTTCACGCATGTAATCCACGGCTTTTTGTTCTTCTGGTTGGTTGCGCTTTTGTTCAGGCGACTGACTCCGGCGTGGCAGCTCTGGCTGGCGCTGTTTCTGGAAGCGGCGTGGGAAATTTTCGAGAACACAAAGTTCGTTATCGACAAGTACCGCACGGAAACAGCCGCACTCGGCTATACGGGTGACACAATCGTGAACTCACTCGGCGATCTCACCTGCGCGCTGACGGGATTTCTCCTCGCCCGGCAACTCGGCGTGCGCCGTTCATTGATTGTGTTTGCACTGGTCGAACTGGTTTTGATCTTGTGGATTCGCGATAGTCTCTTGTTGCAGATTCTGATGTTACTGCGACCGGTAGAAGCGCTTAAGTCGTGGCAGATGTGCATGTAGAGGGTTTATTTGGCTGTAGCCGTAGTCGTGAGCACGCGGCTGTTCAGATCCTTCAGCGCCAGGAGATTTTTCTCTCGCAACGCTACCTGGCTTCGCCCCACCTGAATCTGCGCAGTTTGTGACATGGCGATCTTCTTGAACGTCGCGTACGGAATCTGCAACTCCAACGTCTCCACCTTCGTCTCCCACGTGCCTGACTGGTTCTTCATGACCGGAGCCATCTTCCCAAGCTTCAACGTTTCGGTATCAATTACCACTATCAGATCTCTCTGATCCGGTGGATGGAGGTGCACCCAGTCCTTGTTTTCGAAGACGACTTGCAGCATGACGTAGCGGACGTAGTTGAGCTGCGTGCCGGGGAAGTGCAACGAAACTTCGATGCTTACACATGCATCTTTGAACTTGTCTTTGAAACCGTCGCAGCTGATCTTCATCTTTTGCAGCCGCATGACGGTTTCGTAGTTAAACCCGTCGTATTTTGTCTCGATCTTGCCGCCGTGTTTGACCGGTTGGTCTTGCGACTTCACGTCCGCGGCCTGACACAGAAGTACAGCAACACAGGCGAAAACAAGCAGGAGTCTCTTCATATTTGACTTCTCCAAACGCTCTAATTGGTTATTGCAACTGAGGTGAGAATCGGGGCCGAACCGCGAGAAGGGTTCACCACCAAATTAGCGAAGCTGGTGCTGGTGTGTCAATAAACTATTTCGGGTCTGTTAGACTAGCGCCCACACGTCGACAAATCATTACGAGGACAGCCATGACATCTTCTCTTTCCGACGCCTCTCTAACTGACCTTACGGATAGTTTGCGCCAGGCGAACGAAGAATTTAGCCGCCATTACCCCGGTGAAACCGGGCGCCGGCAACCGGTACACACCGTCTACGGCGGCGCGCACCTGTTCAAATCAGATTCAGCGCGGCGACTGGGCTCGCTGGCCCGGCGTTCGCTGGACCAGTTTGCGCCCGACTTCATGACGTTCGCGAGGGCAGTCGATTTGCCGGGCGCCGACGAGCTTCCGGAAACGGTTGATGAAGCAAACGAGTTGCTTTCGTTTTTGAGAAACGATCCCGAGCAGGCGCGCAAAGAGAAGAAGGCGGCATGGCTGGCCTATACGATTTACCGTCGCGTGACGGAAAAGCTTCAGCGCGAAACGGTCGAAGACATCCGCAACGACTTCGAAGAAGGC
>DASVGE010000159.1:0-11488 GCA_036379695.1 Pyrinomonadaceae bacterium
GATGATCATTGCGTAGCGCATGATAAAACTTTATTTCTTTAATTCTGCTTGCGTCAAGATACTGTTGAGAGTCTTTGGATGAAGCACATCAGACGCGTGACCTGCGACCGTAACCCGACCGCGTTTTGTTGGATGCTTAAACTGCCGGTGACTTCCCACCGTCCTTACGACATACCAACCATCTTTTGTGAGGAGCTTGAGGACTTCACGAACTTTCACGTGCCAACATGATATGCAACTCGAGGTTACTTTTCCAGTACCCTATTGAAAGCAGCGAGATCGTGCGCATCAAGCGTCAATTTGTTCTTCGTACAAAGCGTGCCAATGTCTATTAGCGCTTCAGTGATGAAGATCGGTGCTTTGATCCTGGGAATCTGCTGCAAGGCGGCGCGAATGTTGCCCGCCTCGGCAAAGGCAACGGCGAGATTTTTCAGGGTCTCTGGCGTGATCTGCGTTCGCTCTCGTTTCTCAACCAATGGCATCGTACTTATCAACAACGTCTGCGCTTCTCCGTAACGACCTTGTTCTGCTTGTGCCCTGGCGATTGCAACCAGTGCTCTTACTCTTGGCTCTTCGTCGCCGTTCAGTGGGGTTGACTCTATCGTTTTGACAATCGTGTCAACTGCATCGAGCTGTCCCTTACGTACGGCGTGCGCGCCGACTTCGGCGGCAGCCTCGAATTGAAACTGATGGTGATCGTCGAGCGCCTTTGTCGCCTCGAGTGCCTTGTCGTACAGACCCAATTCGCAGAATCCGTTTACTGCAATTCGCAAAGCGCCGTATCGCTCGCCAGGCTTGCGCATTGCCTTCGCTGTCTTGAACGACAAATCCGCCATCTCCACGGCACGATGCTGTCGGTCGAGTTGTGAATACAAATCCGCAAGCTCCGAGAGTAGACGAACTTCCGTTTCAAGAGGCTCGTAATACTCGTCTTCTTTGACTTCCGCGAGAAGTGCTTCTGTCCGCACGACAATTTCCAGTGCTTTCCTTTTGTCCTGCCGCTTTAAAGCCTCTGTCGCGATTCCGACGTGTGCAATTTCTCGAAAGTAGACTCCCGAATTCGCGAGTTGCAGGGCGCGATCGTACCAACCACGTTTCGCAAATTCGATCGCGAGACGATGGGCGCCATCGTCTCTATCGTAATCGTCTTCGAATCGTTGAATCAGTTTAATAGCGCGATCATGCTGGCCTCGAGCCGCATAGGCCACTGCAACACTCTTGAGCGCAAACGTACTGTCGCTTGATTCGGGTAAGCCCCTCGCAATCGAAACCACGCGCGGCAAGATGTCTGGCAAACTCGGGTTCTGAGCTTTTGCCTCAACGAATTTCTCAACAATCGTTGCCAGCTCATGGCCGGCAGTGGTGCCTCCGGCTGCCCCCATTGCATTATCGATATCCAAAGCGAGATCGAACTGCTGTGCTTCAGCCATATACTCGATGACGTCACCCCAGATGTAGATCATGTCTTTGGGAAGCGGAAGACTGGCAACGCGGAGAAACAACTCGCGTGCTTTGTCTCGTTGACCGTGTTTCCAATATTCGAGTGCGATCTTTCCGTATGCTTCGGTGCGCCAATCCTCTCCCTTGGCAGATTCGTTGATCCTCATCGCCCGTTCGAAGTCTCCCAGCTCGGCGTAACGAATCGCTATCTGACTCAGGCCATATTGATTGTTTGACCTGCGCGCGTAAACGACTGCGTAGTGCAGCGGATCATTTTCTCGCAACACGATTGGAACCTGGGTAGGTCGAGCCGGAGGCTTGATGCTAACTGCGACCGAGAGAGCTATTAGTAGCCAAAATACTACGGGAGAATGCCTATCGAACATGCGGCGCAGCTTAGCAGTTCGATTGATATAAGATAGCGGGTGAAGCCTCAGTCGAGGCTTGTGGTTAACGCGGTCAAGAAGTGTTAAGGAGAAAACAAAGACTGGTTGTCAAAGGCATCGGCCTGTGGTTGCTGAAACTCAAGCCCGGCCCACGGCTTTCTTGGATCGGGTCAGTACAGGGAGCGGTAGCGACCTGGTCGAACCACAGGAGTCAAAATTCTTAGGAAAATATCACATGCTGATCACCGACCAGGTCGCTACCGCTCCCTGTACTGACCCGATCCAAGAGTGACTCCGACTTTGGGCAAAGCTCCGGCCCACCAATTCCACTTCTTTCGCATCTTTGGTAAAGTTAAACGGCCCAGATATCTTGAGTGGCCTTCAACCAGGCCATCTGCTTTATCAAAACTGCATCGATATCAGCTTTGACGGACACGCCGTCCTCATTAATATGCCCAGAGGTGGAACTGAATCTCTTGAAATATTTGTGCAAATCACTATTAATCTCCCTGCTCTTCTTCACTTTTACTCCCGCAACATACGCCGTTGACGGCTGTTCCACAGCAGGCTTCAAGGCAGCTCCAACCATCAACCTTGAAGCCTCTCCCTTCGGAATGGCGGTTGCCGATTTCAATGCTGACGGTCATCTCGATCTCGCCGTTTCGCCCAATAATCTCGATAGTGAAGTGATAATCCTATTCGGCAGAGGCGGGTCAGATAAATTTGGCCCACCGACTGGTTTCCCCGCTGGCGCACTGCCACGCAGGATGGCGACCGGGGATTTCAACGGAGATGGTAAGCCAGACTTAGCCGTTAGTCTGAGTAGCATCGGAGAGTCGATCCGTAAGCTGTCGATCTTACTTAATGATGGTACCGGCAAATTCGGTGCTCCGACCCTTATCAGCCTGGCAGGCGATCCGGCCCAACCTGTCCTCGCCGATCTGAACAATGACGGTAAGCTTGATATCACGGTCGGACTTTCCACCGGGACAACGGATGGCAGGGTTGCGGTCCTTTTAGGAAATGGCGCAGGAGGTTTTTCTCAAGCACCCAATTCGCCGTTCTCAACGTTCAGCTCCGGTGTCCATGAACTCGTCATTGGCGATTTCAACGAGGATGGCAAACCTGATTTGGCAGTACCGAACAGTGCCGGCGAAGCAGATATTCTTCCTGGAGATGGGGCTGGGGGTTTTACAGTTGGACCACCGCCACCTGTTACCGGCGGTTTTTCATCGTTGGCGGCCGGCGACTTTAACAAAGACGGGCATCTCGATGTACTGCTCGGCAACCGGATGTTTCTGGGAACTGGAACCGGCAGTTTTGGCGCGCCCATAGTAGTAGGCATGCCAACAAACAGCAGCGCGAAACTCGAGGGAGATGTTAATCAGGACGGCCATCTCGATGTCGTGGCGGCTGGACAGAGCGGTCTCACGATCCTGTTGGGCAATGGAACGGGAAACCTGGTCCAGGGGAAATCTTATACATCCGGGTTTACTCTTTTCGGCGCCGGGAATCCTGCTCTTCTCGGAGACTTCAATGAGGATGGAAAAATAGATCTGGCAGCGGTTCAGCCGAAGGGCATCGGCATCCTTGACGGCGACGGCACGGGCGCGTTCAACGATGCGCTTAGTTACACGACAACTATTCCGAACCCGCGTTATCTCGTTGCCGCGGATTTCAACAACGACGGCAAGCAAGACTTTGTCACCGCTAGTGGTGCTTTCCTGCCACAGGGTTCGACAATCGAAGTGGCCCATGGCGACGGCAACGGCGGCTTCACGAAGAAATCGATCAGTAACTTCGGCGTATCAAGCCCTTTCGCAATTGCAACCGCCGATTTTAATAACGACGGCAAATTGGATCTGGCAGTCACACAACCGTTAACCGGAAAGGTCTCATTCCTTTTGAATGATGGCACTGGGGGCTTCCAAACGGATGCATTAAACGCCCCAAGTGTTTTCTTTGGGGCCCAGCCCGCCGCGATCACAGCAGGTGATTTCAACAACGACAATAAGGCTGACCTGATTGTTCTCGGCCGCAACACCAGTAACTTTCTTGTGCTCCTCGGAACCGGAACCGGCGCCTTTGCGCCAACTTTCAACGGCCCACTGCAAGGCAGCTCCGGCTTTTCCGATGATCTGGCGGTCGGCGATTTCAACTCCGACGGTAAATCGGATTTGGCTGTCATCAGGAGTTCCGCAAATGTAATTCACGTTTTACAGGGAGACGGGACCGGCAATTTTTCTGACTACACCATTGTATCGTTACCGGGATTACCGGGTTCGATCGTTGTGAGAGATCTTAATGGAGACAGCAAGCCAGACATTGCCGTCAGCGTAGGAATTATTGAGAACAATATCAGGCGGACGGATGTTGTTGTTTTCATCAAGGACGGCGCTTCGGGCTTCAATCCGGGTACAAGCTACCCCACGGAGAGCGCCGGCGTTCTCGGTATTGGCGACTTCAATGGTGACAATCATCCCGATCTGGCGGCGTCCACCGGCTTGGATGGCCTCGCAGTCCTGACTAACAAGGGTAATGGAGAGTTCAATGCTCCTGTCTACTTCGCTGTCGGCTCAACCTTGAGTCATTTAGCTGTCGCTGACTTCAATAACGATGGCAAAGTCGACACTCTACTGAGTCAATCGGGAGGAAACGCAATTGGGTTAGCACTGAATAACTTCAGTTTCCCACAGCCATGCCTCAGCGTGAACGATGTAACCGTTACGGAGAATGATTCCGGAACCGTTGATGCCACTTTTACGGTGACACTATCGTCGCCGACCGAGCAGTTTATAAAGGTGAACTACTTCGTTATGGCCTTAGGTTCCGGGCCGAATGCTCCGCCGGCTATGAAAGGCGTGGATTTCGAAAACGTTTCCGGCGAGTTGATCTTTCCTCCAACTACGACCACGAGGACTATTACGATCCCCGTCAAGGGCGACCTCACTGACGAGTTCGATCAATTCTTCAATGTCGTACTCACAACACCAGTCCACGCCGCCATCAGCGATGGAAAAGGCCTCGGAACGATCATCGACAACGATGCCCCGGCTACCATCACGATCAACGACATTTCGGTCCCGGAGGGAACTGGATTTCCAACCCAGGCCCCGGCCAATTTCACCGTGTCTCTCAACGCGCCGAGTGAAAAGCCGATCACTGTCCAGTACGCACTGGAAGCCGGCACGGCCACGTCAGGCGTCGATTACTCGAACGTCTCAGGTACAGTGGAATTCCCCGCCGGAACCACCTCTAAAACCATCAATGTTCCGATAACCTTCGAAAACACGTTTGAGCCGGATGAAACCTTCTTCGTGAATTTGAGTAATCCGACCAACGCCACTCTCGCAGATGGCGTAGGGCAGGGAACGATCATTAACGACGATCCGCAACCTTCCATAACGATCGGCACATCGTTTCGAACCGAAGGCGCGTTAGGTACGAGTGGTAATGCTCTGTTCGAAGTTAGACTGTCGAACCCTTCCTCTCAGACCATTACAGTTGCCTTCAGTACTGCGAATGGGACTGCGACAGCGGGCAGCGATTATGTAGCGACGTCTGGCACTGTCACTTTCAATCCTGGTGAAGGCGTTAAATCCGTCGCCGTCGAAGTACTCGGCGACAACGTTGACGAGATCAGCGAAACGTTTCTCGTAAATCTAAGTAATCCGACCAACGCCACCATCACTACCGCTCAAGGTACCGGCACGATTCAGGATGATGATGGTCCGACTCTGACTCTCAGTGATGCTTCAGTAACGGAAGGGAATATCGGACTCAAGAATATGGTCTTTACGGTGACTCTTTCAGCGCCAACCGTACAAGATGTGTTTGTGAGTTATGGGACCGCTGCTGGTACCGCAACCCCGGGCGTCGACTTTTCGCAGGTGTTCTCGCAAAGCTTGTTCATTCCGGCAGGATCAACTTCAGGAACATTCAATATTCGGATTCTCGGCGATTTCAATATCGAGCCTGACGAGCAGTTCACCGTCAATCTGCAATTCCCAAGTAATGCGACGATAGCTGATGGGCAGGGTACCGGAACGATCATCAACGACGACGCCCATGGGAAGCTGCAATTCAGTAGTGAAACATTCAGTGCGACTGAAGATGCCGGCGGAGTTGTTGTTACGGTAAATCGTGTCGATGGAGCCACTGATGCCGTCACGGTTGATTTCGCCACCAGCAACGGAACCGCCATTGCCGGATCGGATTACCCTGAGACTACAGGCACGCTCACTTTGAACCCGGGAGAGACATCGAAGTCGTTCTTCATTACCTTCGTGAAAGACAATGTTCTCGAACCCGATGAGACACTCACCGTCACTTTGAGCAACGTGACCGGAGGCGCGACCCTGGGTAGCCCGACGACGGCTACGCTCACGATCAAGGCTCCGCAACTATTCCTGGCTTTGGAAGAAGCCGGATTAGATCCCAATCAGGTCGCGGCACTGGATTCGATATGGCTGATGCGGGATCCGTTCCCCGTGATAAATACCGTGGAGCTGTTGTTCCCGCAGGGATCTGATAAAAACACGCGCGTAGTTGTTTTCGTGATGAATTTACAGCTAGCGCCGGGCGATACGGCGTCGACGGTCAGGGTTAATCTCGTTGGCAGCAACGGCCAAACTTATGATCTCGGGGCAGAAGACGTGAGGCCGGCGCCGATAGCGGGCTTTTCGCAGGTTACATTCAGACTGCCCGACAACCTCGCGCCCGGCACCTGTAACATCAAAATCAAAGTGCACGATCAGGAGAGTAACCAGGGAAACATCAGGATTCAGAATTAAGAAAGTTTTTCACCGCGCCGGTAATAAGCTGAACTTTTCGTCCACTTCACCTCTAGTGGAAGCAATTCAGCTAGAGGTGTTGGCGGTGAATAACAAAGAAGAACTTTATGAGTCGCTGGTACGACTTTGGTTACTACTCATTTTCGCATTAACTTTAGCAGCCGGAACAATCGGCCTCATCCTCATCTGCCGCATGCTCGTCGACAGTGAACGGCCCCGATTCATAAACTCCTACCAGCAATTGACGCTCACTTATCAGCGATCACCAGACGCCTGATTAAAGCTTGAGCTCAACTACGGTTTACGTATGCGTTCCCGCCAGTAGCCTGGTTCACGACTGAGGTGCATTACCGCGACAATGAGTATGAAGTTGTTTTCTATTGTGTAGAGAATTGCGTAGGGAAACAGATGGGTAAGGTACCGACGAACATCTTCGTCTATTATGCGCCAGCGAGTCGGCCCTTGAACGACACTTTGAATGGCATCTTCAACATTGGCGATGAACTGTTGTGCTAATTCTTGTTCGCGTTTTGCATACCAGATAGCAGCTTCACGGTACTCTTCCAATGCATCGGGGTGAAACTTGTACTTCATCAAGTAATCGAATTACGCACATCCAACAAAGCCTCTTCACCCGGAATCGGTTCAACTCTACCGGCGCGTACATCGTCCCGGCGCCGTTTTGCCTCGGCAACCCAAGCCTTCTCCACGGGTCCAATGTCATCGGCTTCAAGACTTTCTACGAGAAGTTCAGCAAGCCGCGCTCTGGATTCACCGGGCAGTTCCATTGCCTGCGTTACCAATTGTTCAATGCTGGTACCCATAACTATCCTTTCTCTGGCGAGTCAGTTTACCATTTTGCATGGCTTAGCCGAGAGTGGCGTCTATATCTAACGTCACAATCGTGGCGCCCAGGCCGCCGGCTTCGGGTGGAGCGTCGGTCCAGTCAGAGACGAAGGGGGTGCGGGCGAGGATTGAGCGGACCATTTCGCGTTGCACGCCGATGCCCTTACCGTGGATTATTCTAACGCAGGGAAATCCCTTTTCGTGGGCCAGGCGCAGATACTCTTCGACGACGGCTTTCACATCGCGCGGAGGAATGGTGTGAAGATCAAAGACATCAGTGATCTCGATTTCTACCGGCTCCGGAAAAGGGTTGTCGAGATCGATGTCGCTCATACGTTGATTTGACACCCTCTCACACGCACTTGTAAACTCGCGCGTTTCAAATCCTACATTTTAATCAAAGGAATACAACGAAATGGGTGCGCGAAAGAAGATTACGGTTGTGGGCGCAGGCAATGTCGGCGCCACTGCGGCACATTGGCTGGCGGCCAAGGAACTCGGCGACGTGGTCCTGGTCGATATCGTGGAAGGAGTGCCGCAGGGCAAGGGTTTGGACCTCGCGCAAGCAGCACCCATCGAGGGTTTCGACGTGCGCATAATCGGCGCGAACACGTACGACGATACTGACAATTCCGACGTGGTGATCATCACCGCGGGATTGGCTCGCAAGCCGGGTATGAGCCGCGACGATCTGTTGAAGACGAATGCCGACATCGTCTCGAAAGTCGTGGACGAGGTTGTGCGTCGCTCGCCGAACACGATCCTGATCATCGTTTCGAATCCGTTGGATGCGATGTGCCAGGTGGCGTTGAAGCGATCGGGTTTCCCGAAACATCGCGTGATCGGAATGGCGGGCGTGCTCGATTCTGCGCGCATGCGCTGTTTCCTCGCCGAGGCACTGGATGTTTCGGTTGAGAACGTGACGGCGTTTGTGTTAGGCGGACACGGCGACACGATGGTGCCGCTGCCGCGTTACTCAACGTGTGCGGGTATTCCGATTACTGAGTTGTTGTCGAAGGATCAGGTCGATGCGATCGTGAAGCGGACTGCCAGCGGCGGCGCAGAGATCGTGGCGCTGCTGAAAACGGGATCGGCTTACTATGCGCCGTCAGCGGCGGCAGTGGAGATGACGGAGTCGATCCTGAAGGACAAGAAGAAGATTCTTCCGTGCGCGGCTTATCTCGAGGGTGAGTACGGGATCAATGGGCTTTACGTTGGGGTGCCGTGCAAGCTGGGCGCGCGCGGGTTGGAGCAGATCATCGAGATCAACCTGACTGCGGAGGAGAGGATTGCGCTACAGAAGAGCGCGTCCGCGGTGCAGGAGTTGGTCAACGTGCTCGGAATCTAGCCGCAGATTTCACGGATTATTCAAAGCAGATTTACGCGGATCAGCCTTTGAGCCAGCCAAGTAATCCGTGGATCACGGTCTCGCGGTTTTCCTCGTAGATGGCGCGGGTCAAAGGGATGTTCATCGGGCAGGCCTTCACGCAATTCTGTGCGTTGCCGCAGTTGGTGATGCCGTCCTCACCCATGATCGCTTCGAGCCGCTCTTCACGATTCATCTTGCCGCTCGGGTGCATGTTGAATAACCGCACCTGCGCGATCGCCTGTGGTCCGATGTAGTTGTTGCCCTCGTACTGCGGACACGCCTCCAAACAACAGCCGCAAGTCATGCACCGCGAGTACGCGTACCGCTCCTGCACTTCGTCCTGGTCCATTCGAGGCCCTGGTCCCAGATCGTACGTGCCGTCCATTTCGATCCACCCACGCACGCGCCGCAGGTGATCGAACATCTGCGAACGATCGACTATCAGATCGCGAATGTTGGGAAACTTCGACATCGGCTCCAACTTGATCGGCTGCTCCAGGTTGTCGATCAGTGCGGAACACGATTGCCGCGCGCGACCGTTGATGATCATCGTGCAAATGCCACAGACCTGTTCCAGACAGTTCATGTGCCACACCGGCGGCGTAGTACGCTCGCCCGCTTTGTTCACCGGGTTCTTCTGGATTTCCATCAAACACGAGATGACGTTGAGATTCGGCCGGTAGGGAATCTCAAACTGTTCCCAGTACTGCGGCGCGTCAGGATTCGCGCGACGCCTGATGTGAATCTCGACGGTCTTTGGTGGAGTCTTTAATCTTGGCTGTGCTGACATTTGATCTAAGCTTTCTTGCCTTTGCTGTAGTCGCGTTTGCGCGGCGGAATCAGTGAAATATCGACTGATTCGTACGAAAAGACCGGACCCTCGCCCGAGTACTCCGCGATCGTAGTCTTCAGGAAATTTTCATCGTCGCGATCGGGAAACTCGGGTTTGTAGTGCGCGCCGCGCGACTCGTTGCGATTCAAAGCGCCAAGCGTGATCACGCGCGCGAGCTCGAGCATGTTGGCGAGATGACGCGCGTGCGGCAGCGCCATGGTCGCCCAAAGGTTCGAATCGTTGATCGAGATCTGCTTGTAGCGATCCATCAACTCGAGCAACTTGTTGTCGGTCGCTTTGAGCTTGTCGTTATAACGAACGACGGTAACGTTATCAGTCATCCACTTGCCCATCTCCTGGTGCAGCACATACTGATTCTCGCTACCACTCTGTTTGATCAGCTTGTCGTTGATCTCCTGCTGAAGTTTCAGTTCCTGATCGTAGATACGCGAGCCGTCGGCGCCGTTACGTTCGATGTTTTTCGCATACTCGATCGCCGCAGGCGCTGCGACGAAGCCGCCGAAGACACAACTCACCAGCGAGTTTGCTCCCAAACGATTCGCGCCGTGAATGGAGTAGTCACATTCGCCGGCCGCGAGCAGGCCCGGAATATTCGTACGCTGGTTATAGTCAACCCAGAGTCCGCCCATCGAATAGTGAACGCCGGGGAAGATGCGCATCGGCACGTGTTTCGGATCGTCACCGACAAACATCTCGTAAATCTCGAGTATCGCGCCCAGTTTCCGTTCCAGAACCGCAGCCGGAATGTGCGTCAGGTCGAGATAAACCTGGTTCTCGCCGCCGATACCCATGCCGTCGAGACACACCTGAAAGATCTCGCGCGTGGCGATGTCGCGCGGCACGAGGTTGCCGTACGCAGGATACTTCTCTTCGAGGAAGTACCAGCGCTCGCTCTCCGGAATCTGAGACGGTGGCCGAACGTCACCTTTTTTACGCGGCACCCAAACACGTCCACCTTCGCCGCGCGCCGATTCAGACATCAATCGCAACTTGTCTTCACCGGGAATCGACGTCGGATGGACCTGGATAAACTCGCCGTTCGCATATTTCGCACCCTGCTGGTAACAGGCTGAGACTGCGCTGCCGGTGCAGACCATCGAGTTGGTCGATTTGCCAAAGATCAGACCCGGACCACCGGTAGCGATGATCACTGCATCAGCCGGAAACGCTTTCAACTCGAGCGTCTGTAAATCCATCGCGATCAGTCCACGACAAACCTGATGGTCGTCGAGGACTAGCGACAACATTTCCCAGTGCTCGAACTTTTTGACTTTGCCGTTGACTTCGTAGCGTCGCACCTGTTCGTCGAGCGCGTACAAGAGTTGCTGGCCCGTCGAAGCCCCTGCGAATGCAGTGCGGTGATGTTTAGTGCCGCCGAAACGCCGGAAGTCGAGTAATCCTTCCGGCGTGCGTGAAAAGGGAACACCCATGCGGTCGAACAGGTAAATGATCGAGGGCGCCATTTCACACATTGCTTTGACGGGCGGTTGATTAGCGAGGAAGTCGCCGCCGTAAACACTGTCGTCGAAATGTTCCCACGTCGAATCGCCTTCACCTTTGGTGTTGACGGCGCCGTTGATGCCGCCCTGCGCGCAAACCGAATGCGAGCGCTTCACGGGCACGACGGAAACCAGATCGACAGCATGGCCGGCCTCCGCGATCTTCATGGCGGCCGCGAGTCCTGCCAGTCCTCCACCGACAATCGCGATTTTCATTCCGTTACTGGCCATTAATAGATAATTCCTCCTAGCAATCCGCCCGGACGAATGAACGCGACGGCCGCGTTGATGCCGACCAGCAG
>DASVGE010000160.1:0-13768 GCA_036379695.1 Pyrinomonadaceae bacterium
CTCTGGCGTCATCGGAACCAATTTTTTCCTCACATCCGGCGGCAAAGCCGTATCATCGGAACCAAATTTATTCTTCATCTCTGGCGTCATCGGAACCAATTTATTCCTCACATCCGGCGGCAAAGCCGTATCATCGGAACCAAATTTATTCTTCACATCCGGCGTCATCGGAACCAATTTATTCCTCACATCCGGCGGCAAAGCCGTATCATCAGAACCAAATTTATTCTTCATCTCTGGCGTCATCGGAACCAATTTATTCTTCACATCCGGCGGCAAGCCGTATCATCGGAACCAAATTTATTCTTCATCTCTGGCGGCGAAGCTGCGCCGTGAAAACTAAAATGACCTTTCATACAGAAGCTCTTGGCTTGTCCTCAAATAAAAATCCGGATTTATTCCGTTCGTCCGTGGCTAATTAATTCTCACTAGCGCGCCCTGGATGCTGATGGTGCCGGTGGCTTTGATATTCATCGAGGCGCCGGCATCGATGTCGATTGATTGCGATTTGAGTTTGAGACTCAGGCCACTCTCGATCGTGATACTGCTTCCGGTTGTGTCGATCGTGAGCTTGTTTTGACCTGAGCTGTCTTTGATCTCGACCTTCGCGCTGCCTGCTGTGTCGTCCATGAGCAACACGTGCCCGCCCTGCGTCTTGATCTCGATGCTCTCCTGTCCGGCCTTCTCGAAGAACTTCACCTGGTGACCGCTACGCGTGCGGATCAACTTCGTATCGTTCTGCCCGTCGTCATTTGTTTCGGGCGGCACGTCAACGCCGTTCCAAAGCCCGCCCAGCACGTAAGGGTGATCGATGTCGCCCTTCTCGAACGCAACCAGGACCTCATCCCCGACTTCCGGCAACCAAACGGTGCCGCGATCTTTTCCGCCGGCGAGCGTCGCGATTCGCGCCCACTCGCTCTCCGGCGAGTTCTCACGCCACGGATACTTCACCTTGACGCGCCCAAACTTCTTCGGATCCTTGTTATTCGTGACTTCAGCGAGCGCCACGCCCTGAATGGTCGTGTCTTCGATTTTTTCTTCGTCCAGGACCAGATCCATCAGACTCATATCGTTGTGTCCTTCACCTTGAACGTCGTGCGATAACCTGCAGTGCTAATCGTGTGTGTGGTCTGTTCGACGTAGTAAGTCTTGTTGAAAGGCTTGCCGAGTCCGGTCAGTTCGATATTGGTGTTGGCGCGAATCTCCGGCAGCCCAATCGACTCACCTGAACCCTGCACAAACAGTTCCGAGCGCTTCTTCAGAATCGCTTCCGCCCTGCGCTTCGCTTCCTGCTGCGAGAAAACGGGCACACGCACTTTCAACTCACCCTGATCGCGACACACCTGCTTGAGCACTTCGCCACCACTGCGACGGCCCGAATCGCGACCCGGTTCTTCACCAACACTGGCCGTCCCGACGATCTCTTTCTTCGTCGCCACATTCCATCCACGCACTTCAACTTTTGTGATCTGCTCGGCAATGTTGATCTCGGGAGTAAAGCTGAGCAGACCTCTGCCCCACTCGAGCGACACGACCGCCTCTTCTTTGTTTGCCGGTGGCTTGAAGATCAGATCGCGGTCGAAGGCGTAGAGTTCGTAACCGTTTCGCTCCGCCAGCTTTTCCAAAAACTGTGAATCACTTTCCTGACTCTGTTCCGTCTTCGGATGCTGGACCTTCGTGTCCTCGACTTTGGGCGTCAACCCATACTCCTGCGCGATCTGCGAAACGATGTAACTGTCAGTCTTGTCGCTCCAGTTGCGTGATTTCTTGCCCTTGGTCATGCAGTAAGTAAGGTCGTAACCACTCACGGTGATTTGCGGCAGGCCGCCCGCAGGAAAACTCGTCTGCACGGCGGTGATCTTGCCGCGCAACATCAGAGGCAGGTCTTTGTTGTCCTGGTATCCCATCGAGATCTCGACAGCGTTGCCGAAAGCAAACAGGTCGGAGATCAGCGGAAAGTCTTTACTGAGACGAAACTCACGATTCTCAAAATTGAAGGCACTGTTGACGGTAAAGCTGAACCGATCGGCGCCCTTGAGCGTGTTGTCCACCTGCACCGTAGTGATCTCGAGAAACAGTTTGCGCAACAGATCGTTGCCGTTCACGAGGATCCGGTAGGAGGGCACGTAGAAATTCAGGTGTGCCTGTTCGAGTTGGACCAGTGTTAACGTCATAGTAGTGGCGGCAACTCCAATTTCGTTCCCGGAGCGACGAGGCGCGGGTTATCGAGTTGATTGTGATCCGCGATCACTCTCCACTTTTCGGCATCGCCGTATTCATTCGCGGCATAGAGCCAGACGGCGTCTCCTTCTTTGAACTCGCGTAACTTCGTGCGATCGGCAGACTGTTGCTTCATTTCCGACAGTTGCTGCTCGACCGTTTTGTATTCCTTGAAACTGACGCTGAGCGTGGCGCGCACCGGCGTGCCGTCGTCGAGGAAGTAAGTAAACTTCTGCGAGCACTTCTCGAGGATGCCTCTGAATTCGAGACCTTCAGGTGTTCCGATCGGCGGGCCCCAGATGAACTCGCAGATCGGCGGCGCATGTAGCTCGGGATCGATCTCCATGAGGTTGGCGATCGGTCGCGTGTAGTTGCGAACGTCTTCCTTGAGTGTGACGTTGCCGTGCCGCGACGACTTGGCGTAAGTGTCGAAGTACAACTCCATGCTCAGCGTGTCGGCATTGCCGGTGACGAATTGAGTCACGGGTGTGGCCAGGCCGGGCAGCGACGTGCTCTGAAAGGTGTTTCCTTTGTCGATCGAATACTCCGCAGGGTTGAACAGCACTTCGTAACGCGCGCCCCGGTGACTGCCGTTAATCGGAAGAATGTAAGCTCGTTTGAGATCTTTGCTGGCCACGTTAGAGTCCTCGCCGCTCTCTTTCGATTCTTAGTTCACGTTCCAACTGCGTTTTGACCTGGTTTGTGATTTGTTCGATTGACGGCAGTGCAGGCGCTGCGACTCGCTTTGGTTCCGGGTCGGGAGCTTTTATAGAGCGCAGGGCCTGGACGATGCTGTCTGACGTTGCCTGCTGGCGTTTCGGGTAAGTGAGCTCGGGGGACGAAACGAAACGCGCGATCTGTTGTTGGATCAACTCGGTTTCAGAGACTTTGGGCGACGCGAAGTTTAGCGAGAGTGTGGTGAATACGTTTGTTGTCGAGGGCGATTCAACCTCACGCTCCGTGTTCTTAGATCGCAGCACACGCCAGTGATCGTGGTGCTGATTTGAATTGGCGCTGCAGAGCCTTAACTCGGAGACATGAGTAAACTGGTTAACTGCCCTTGCGATCGCGACAGTGTTCTCACGCAAAGTCGCAAAGGTGCTAAGAAACGTCGCAGTTTCTTTGCGGCTTTCTTTGCTACTTTCCGTCTTGTCGTAAAAATCTCTCTCGCGAGATGTGGATCTCGTGCTCTCGCGAATAGTCGAAAAGAGCGATGAAAGTAGTTGGCGTACCTTCGTCTGCTGAGTAGTAGACCAGAACTCCGCCCCCCTCACATTGAGCGTCTGAAAAATCCGCGTAAAATCCGTTCTCAACTCCGTCCGATCCGTGGTTACGTTAATCGACGGCGCAAACGTGATCGTGACATTGCCCGCTCTACGCACAGCGCGCTGACTCACCAACACAAACTCCCGTTTCTGCTTCCAGTAATCCTTCGCCACCGGCCGAAACCGGATGACACCCCTGAACCGACTCTTTGTTACCCTCAAATCGTTCACTGTTTTGTCATCCCGTGATGCGCCAGCTCGACACTCTCAACAAGCACCGTATTCCCCGACGCATTCAAATCCGTCCCGTTCCACTTCACCGGATAAGCATCGCGAAAGATCCAGCGCCACTTTTCGTTACCCTGCTGGTCCTGCAGGATCACGGAAATGGTCTTCCGCTCGATCTCGCCACTCACGATCTGCTGGTGCCAGTCCCAAAGATCCGTCTTATCAGTGATCCCGCGTTTCAACGTCAGGTTCGGGTAACGCGTCTCCTTCGCGATCTTGTGAACAAAATCGTTCACACCTCCCTCGCGGTGTTCGTCCACCTCAGTCCGAACCTCCAACCCCGTAATCTCCGAAAACCCACCCACGCGCGTCCCATTAATCTCCACCACGAACCGGAAAACCTTGTACGGATCAGGTAATCTCATCAACGATTCCTCTTATTCACACCGGGCTTCAGCCCGGTGGAAAGCACATAACCGAGAGCGGAAAACCGTTTAAACGGTTTTCTGCTGGTCCCTCCTCGCTAGCACCGGGCTGAAGCCCGGTGTGAATGAAATTCATTCCGCTTACTGCGCAAAAATGTTTGCCGGCTCGTCGTTCAACTTCCGGTTGATGCGCGAGATCTCCTCACACCAACGCCGGCGTTCGCGGTGTTCGGAGTTCATCAACTCTTCCTGCGACCAGTGGAAGTGGTAAGCGATGAAGGCCATCTCCTCGTAAAGCTGATCGAGGGGATAGCCTGTCAGACTTCCCCCAGGCTGTGGTCCTCCACTTCGATCTCCTCGTTGCAGTTTGGACAAGACACTCGCTTGTGCCCGTTACCATTACTGTTGGTGTTGATCTGCTGATACAGCGACTGCAGGAAAGACACATCGGACGCGAACAGGTTCTCGACGATCCGTGGATTCACATCAGGCAGGCTGCCGAGTTTCGTGATCACTCGCGAAAGCACGATCACAGTCAGGTACGCCGGGTTTGACTGCACGCGGGGATCTCTCAAAGGCAGGATCTCGTCAGCCGCGGTGGCTAAACGCATCACGCCTTGCTGATGAAGCATGCCACCTTCGTCCATGTATCCACGCGGCAAGGTGAACTCAACCTCTGTCTGAAAAGCCATCTCTATTTCTCCTTCGACCTCCCTGGAGTGCGGTGCCTTGGCACCGCTTTGGCCATAGCGGTGCCAAAGCACCGCACTCCAGAGTTTTACTTGACCCGTTTGACACCTTCGTTCGCGATCTCCAGCATCTCGATGCCGACGTCGTTGCCCTTGGCGTTGAAATCCATCGGGTCGTACTTGCTGGGCCATGCTTCGGTGATCTCCCAGCGGTTGACGTCGTCACCAATCTCGTTGACGCTCACGATGGTGATGTTCTTGCGAACGATCTCCCCATCGACAATCTGGCGGTGCCAGTTGTATAGCTCCATCGACGTGGTTACCCCCCACTTCAACGTGACGTTTCCGTACTTCGTCAGTCCCGTCAGCTTGCGCACGTGCGTGGGGTCGGTGCCTTCACGGTAGTCGATCGGATCGACGGTGATGTCGAAGCCGCTAACCTCGCTGAACCCGGCCTGCTGGATGCCATCGATTTCCAGGCGAAACCGGAAATTTCTGATTGGATCTTTCCTTGTTGCCATGTCGCTCTCCTCATTGAAACTTCAGGTCAGTTAGATCTCCGTTATTTCTGAGCCACCCTGGAACTGCGCCAGACGGAAGATCACAAACTCGGCCGGCTTCACTACCGCGAGGCCGATGATGCAGATCAGTCGCCCGTTATCGATGTCGTTTTGCGTCATCGTGGTGCGGTCGACCTTCACGAAGAATGCTTCCGAAGCCTTCGTCCCCATCAGCGCGCCGTTGCGCCATTCGGTGGTCAGAAACTGCGTGATCGTTTGGTTCACGCGCGCCCAGAGCTTCTCGTCGTTGGGCTCGAACACGACCCACTGCGTTCCTTCATCGATCGACTCACCGACGTAGAGGAAGTAACGCCGTACGTTGATGTACTTCCAGAGCGTGTTGGTTGAAGACGTGCGCGCGCCCCAAACGCGAATGCCACGTGCGGGAAAGACGCGAATGCAGTTCACGCCGCGCGGGTTCAGGATGTCCTGTTCGCGTTTCGTGATCTGAAACTCAACCGAGCGCGCGCCAACAACCACTTCATTCGCGGGCGCCTTGAACACGCCACGTTCGACGTCAGTCTTGGCGTAGATGCCGGCGATGTGACCTGACGGCGGGATCTTCGAATCCTGGTTGATCAAAGGATTGAAGACCTTGATCCACGGGAAGTAAAAAGCCGCGAACGTGGTGTCGAGAGGCGGACGAATGTTGTTGATGTTTGCGAGTGTATGAACTGCCGGATTCGAGTGCAGGATCGTGAACCGATCGCGCATCTGCGTGCAGTGCGTGATGAGCTCCGTGTCGAGAGCGGCGATCTCATGATAGTCAGGCGCGACCAGGATCGCGATCTCGTCCACCTGCTCGAAACCCAACAGACCGGTTTTGTAAACAGTGCCGTTCGGCAACGGCGGCAGTGCACGTCCCTGGTAGTCAGCAAGTGCGACCGGTGAGCCCGCCGTTCCGGGAACACCGAGCGTCCCGAGCATCGTCAGCGGCAGGTCCGCCGGTGTATCTGGTCCAATGCGTTCGGCACGCACCAGACTCGATCCCGCATTAACGACCGTTTCAAAGAAATCGATCGATGCCTGGTCCGGAGAAAGGTTGTCGTAGACTTCCAGTATGGTTGGCTCGCGACGATTTGGATTGGTGATTTGTAACGGATCGGTTGGGTCCACCACCGGCGCCGGTGGATCGACGTCCCAGTACATCACGGTGAGTTTGAATCGCTGTTGGTTCGCAGGAACGCCAACCAGTTGCAAGCTGGCCGGGTCGACCTTGATGGCGATTCGATTTCCCCAGAGCCCTGGTCCGAGCGCGGTCAGGCGGACCTTGCCATCGTGTTCGCCCAGCGTCGAAACTGCATCGCCGGCAGCGACGCGTCCGATGAAGCAGCGTTGACCGCCATTCTTGAAGAATCCGTCAACCGCAAAGGGCAGATTGGAGACGTCGATTTGAAGGTAGCCACCGTACAGTCGCTTGAACTCTTCAAAGCCCGTGACGAGTCGGGGTTCTTCTGGTCCACGAAGAGTTTCGCCCAGGAATCCCGCCGTGCTGGTCGATACGCCCTCGATGGGGCGTGGGCCAAGTTCGATCTCTTCTACATATACTCCTGGTGATAGATATTCCGGCATGCTGTGCTTCTCCCTTCTTTAACCGCGGTTAACTCTTCTGCCGGCCGCGAGATTGCGGTGGCGGTGGCGTCTGTGGATATTGCGGTTGCTTGCCACCCTGATACTGTTGTGTTGGCGGCGGATATTCCGGAGTTTCTGCACCGGGATATTGCGGCGGTGGTGTTTGGGGTGGTGGCGGATACTCCTTACCCGGATACTGTTGCGTTGGTGGTTGTTGAGGTGGCGTTTGCGGCGGATACTGCGGAGTCTCACCACCACCACCGGGATACTTCGGCGTCTCACCACCCGGATACTTGGGAGTCTCACCACCACCACCCGGATAACCACTGCCCTCACCTTCACCGGTTTCCTCGGGTTCGATATCGTCGGCTTCCTGAATAAACTTGTCGCGACGCTCCTTGCGGAACTTCTCGCATGCTTCTTTCTTCTTCTGGTTGTCGCTGGTGCGTGTCAGGAAGTCGTGCCACCAGCGAAGCTTTTGATACCTGGCGAGGAGGAGCAGACGTAAACGACGGACCAGTTCGGCTTTGAAGTTCTGTGGTGTCCAGACTTTTCTCGGATCGTTGTTGCCGGCCGTGTCCTGTGCGCTTTGTGTTGGTTGAGAATCGATGTTGCACTCGGTGCGCGCGTTGAACCAGTCGCGAATCAGGCTGAGATCCTGGAACACTGCCTCGAACTCGAGACTGACGGCGTAAACGGCTCGAAACCTGTCTTCGTCGCGATAACCTTTGGCTTTGTCGAAGAGTGACTTCAGATCGGCGAAACGATCGCCGAGCGTCTTTTCGAGGTTCTTGATCGCGTCGTAATTCTCTTTTGCTTCTTCTTCCTTCTTCTTCGCCTGCTCGAGGCAATCCTGCATGGAGAGGAAATACTCGCGACACTTGATCCACTCGCAACAGATCCGCTTTTCGACGTCGCCGTAATTTGACTGGTGCGACTGTTGGATGGCGTTCTTTTCGGCTTCCGTGAGTTTGCCCGCAATCCACTCGGCCATATCTTCGCGCCAGTTGATGGCTTCGGCCATCTTGCAATCAAGCTTGTCGTAAAATTCCTTGTACTTGTTTACTAAAGCGACGACACCCTGGTATTCCTTGTCGGCGTCCTTTAGATCGTCCGCAAACTTCTTGGTGGCATCAGTCGGTTTCTCGGCCAGTCCTTCAAGGATGTCCTCGAGACGCTGCAGGAGTCGCCTGAAGGGCTCATTCGCTGGACCCCCCTCAAGCTCCCAATCAGGACATTTGCAATTGCCGGTTGGTGGGTCGCAGGTCTTGCCGTTGCCGTTCGGCTTTTTCCCGTACGGTGGTTGTTCACCAGTCGGCGGCTTTTGTTCGTACGGCGGTTGTTCTGGCGGCGGTTGTTGGCCGTACGGAGGTTTTTCGGTGGGCGGTTTTTCACCGGACGGGTACCCAGGTGGGTTTTCCTGAGGCGGCTCTTCGACCGGCGGTTTCTGATACGGAGGCTCATAAGCGGGTTTGTTACCGCCTTTAGGGTCGTACATTTCTTTACTCCTTCGTCATCTCGAAATGAGTTGCTGGCCAACTATTAAGGAAGGTTGAGTACCTGGTTCTTCAGCGTGGTACCTTCCGTGATTACCACCGCGATCTGGACCGCGGTTCCTCTTACGCTTACTGTGATTGCCTGAGTCTTTAATGGCAGTCTTTTGAAAAAGAGCACGAATTCGCCTGCGCGATCGGTTAACGTCTCAATGGTTCTGGCTGCGGTCAGTGTCGGATCGAGCGGATCGACTTCGTCGTACGTCGTGGTGACGACGATGTCAGGTGCGCCTGTTCCTGCCTGCACCACGGTGCCGCGCACGAGCGTCGCATTTGCGGGAAACGGATACGCGGGCGTGGGCGCGAAAGTGACGACTTCGAGAGGATTGAGCGGAACCGGCATCGGCAGGACGATCGGACGCTCGAAGCTGCTGGTCCACGCTTGTCCCACCAGTCGTGGGTGCAAAAAATACTTGTTGCCCGAAATCGGATCGGGTTGGACCACGAGGGTGTAGTTCCCGTTTGGTATGGTTGTGCGAGTAATCGTCGTGCCATTGATCCGGACGGTCTCGCGGCCTTCGAAACAGTAGAACCCGCGTTGTCCGCGCAATGTGCGCACGTCGGGCAGTTCTTTTAGTTTCACGCTCAACGTTACGTCGGGATGTTCCTCGCTGAACGAGTCAATCACCTGGACGGCCAGCGACACTTCGCGGATGCGCGAATCGCCTTCGTAGCCGATGAATTTCGTGGTGATGAACGGGCGCGTATAGATCATGGCGTGTTAATTGGGACCACGTGATCGGCGTCGATCCGGCGCGACACAACTGGAGCGCCGCCTCGCGTTCGGTTCGAGCGCAATCTCACCGGCGTCACGAGATAGCTGACTGAGAACTGCAGTGCGGTTTCCGGAAAGACACTCCACACCCGGGTTAAGTCTTCGATCGTGATTGGCTGCAAGCTGATGCGCAGCTCGTCATCTCTGGGGAGATCGCCGCGTAATTGCGAACCGGTCAGGATTCCGTTATCGAAAAACACTCGCATCGCCTGGCCGAGTAATAGTTGTGACTCCAGGCTGCGAATCGTCGGATCCTGTGGTGGACTAAAAGCCGTGAGCAGGTAATAAAGATTGAGTGGTTGCGACACCGGTTCGTCGTCGAGAACGTTGCCCGGGATCTCCAGCTCGTTGCGATACTCCGCGGCCGGACAGATCGAGTAAAGAAACAACGTCAGACGCACGCCATTCGCGTTCGCTTCCGCGGGCGAGATCAGTGCGATCTGCGCAGCCGGAATCGTCACGATCGGATCGTTTCGCAGCAGTTCGATCAAAGTTTCACCTACATCGCGAATTGCCGAGCTCATGCCACTACCGCGACCTCCCGCACGTCTTTAGCCGGCGCTCGAAAGTCGCCGAGGCCATCCACCTTTCCGATCTTTTCGTTTTCTCGTCGCGCGGCCTCGATCAGACAGTCCATGCCGATGGGACAGTTCTTCTCGAGAGCCAGAAACGCCGCGCGCAAACTGATGTTCTTGATGTTGCCGCCGGTGATCTTCAATTTGCGTGAGAGCCAGCGGAAATTGACGTCGTCACCCATGGGCGCGGTTTCAGGAAAGACTTTCTCCCAGATGCGTTCGCGATCGTCGTCGTTTGGAAATGGGAAGTGGATGATGAAGCGCATCCGGCGCACGAAAGCTTCGTCGAGGTTTTGCTTCATGTTTGTAGCCAGGATGACGATGCCGCTGTACTCCTCCATGCGTTGCAGGAGGTAAGCAGTCTCGATGTTGGCGTAGCGATCGTGTGCGTCCTTCACTTCGGAGCGCTTGCCGAAGAGCGCGTCGGCTTCGTCGAAGAAAAGAACGGCGTTGCTGTCCTGTGCCTCGGCGAAGATGCGGCTCAGGTTCTTTTCCGTTTCGCCGATGTACTTGCTGACGACGCTGGCGAGATCGATCTGATAGACGTCGAGACCGAGGGCGCGTCCGATGATGCTGGCGGCCATGGTTTTGCCGGTGCCGCTCTGGCCTTCGAAGAGCGCTGCAATGCCGCGTCCGTACGAGAAAGTTTTGCCGAAGCCCCAGCGCTCGAAAATCACTTGCGATCGTTTGGCGTGCGATGCGATCTCCTGGAGCTGTGTTAACTGGCTTTCGGGCAGGACGATGTCAGACCACGAGAATTCCGATTCGACCTTGCGACCGAGCCCCATCAAACTCGGCGTCGCGATCGTGCGTGCTGCTTCGTTAATCAATGCCGGCGTGAGACCTTCAGTTGATTGTTTTTCCCAGTAGGCGCGATGCTCTGCGGCTTTGACTGTCTGATTGATCTGGCCTTCCGTGAAACGAAACTTGCTGGAGAGTTCGACGAGATCCGTGTCTTTGAAGTCTTCGCCTTTGTCTTTCAGGTGTGCGCGCCAGAAATCGATGCGCGTGGTGGCGTCAGGGACGGGACACTCCAGGCTGAGACAGAAGTGCTGTGGATTGTCTGGCTTCCACAGCCCGGTTCCGGACAGGAACGTCACGGGCGCAAAGTACTGAGCTGTTTCAATCAGGACGGCAAATTCGCGATGTCGATTCTCGGGGAGAAGGTCGTCGAAATGTTCGATCAGCAGGATTGCCGGCAGGAGCAGTGCTTCGCGACAGAGTCGCCACAGGTAATCGCTTTCAGTCATTTCTCCGTTCGGAATTCTTCTCGCGTCGGCGATCAGCAGCGGCAGGCCGACGTGACGGCTCGCCATCGTCGCGAGTGAACGTCTGCCCGAGCCTTGTCTGCCGTAGAGATGGATCAGGGGACGAACGGAGGCCTCTTTACCGGAAAGACTGTTTTGGACGAGCCGCAGTGTTTTGCTGATGATGTCCTGAGGGACGGGCGCGTGTATCGGTTCGTTTGATGGTCTGATCAGATCGACCCAGTTGAGCAAACATTCGTCGAGCTGTGGTGTCTGCAAAAGAAAGGCGGCGATGCGATCGTCGATCTTCAGCGAGCGTTGCGGCAGTGGTAACTGCTTGTCTGATGGTTGTGCGAACTGGACCAGCCGATTACTGAACAGCGAGGCGCCGGAAGCGAAGATGCGACGCTTGATCAGCGACTCCTCCGTGTCTTTGCAGAATAATTTCAGAGCGAGCTCAACACTCGGCTGCTTTCGCGTGACGTCGTCCTGAAGAAAGGCGAAGACTTTTGCGTAGCGCGAGTCGATTTCCGGTGCGAGACAGAGCAGCAGGCAGAGTTCTTCGGTGCGATCGAGTTGGAAGAGACTAGTGATGTAAGTGAGCGAAGTGTTGGTTCGATCGCTTTGGGTGCGTCCAGCGAGACGGTCCTGATCGTCGTCGGCTGTCGGGTTGCTGAGTGGCTGAGTCAGGATCTCGACGATGTCGTGCTCGTTCAGCACGAGCCCCTGGAGCATATCGAGTTGCGTATTCTTCTTGCTGCGGTTCTGCACTTCGCGCAACAGACACGCATTCAACAGCTCGAGTTCCTCGCGCAAATGTTCCCAGCTCGTACTACTCATCACACACGCATCACTTTGCAGTTGCGAGTGCGGTTGCACGTCGTATACCAACTGGAAATGCGAGCATTCTGCTTGAGAAACTGGTCCCGGCCCGGACTAACTACGCCCCCGAGTTTTGACGCACCTCGCGTAAGTTCTTATCTCAGCGTCACTTGAGACCCGGACACTTTTGTCCTGCCGCAACACGCAAATATCCGGGTAAGTGTGGTCTAAGGATTAAGTCTGGGGTAAACTCAGTTCCATGGGAAAAAGCCTCGAAGACGTATTACAAGCAGCAGCGCAATTGCCTGAACGCGATCGAGCCGCCCTCGCCGGCCTGCTCATCGAGACACTTGATCCTATTTCTGATCCAGACGTGGAGATGGCCTGGTCAGAAGAGATCAAGCGACGCGTCGCAGAAATTGATGCTGGAACGGTTGAACTGATTTCCTGGGAGGACGTTCGCGCCAAATTCTTAGCTCTACCAGATGAAGGTTAGGCTCCATCCTCACGCTCACGCCGAACTCTTTGAAGCGCGCCAGTGGTACTACGAGCGTAGTCCGCTTACTTTCGTAGCGTTCTCACACGCGGTCGATCGCGCCCTTTTCCAGATTAGGGAATCACCAAATAGCTTTCCGCCCGCAGAACACGGCACACGAAAGTTCATCCTACAACGATTTCCGTTCAGTATTGTTTATCGGGTCGATGCATCTGAGATCACGATCGTAGCAGTAGCTCACCATAAACGACGACCGAACTACTGGTCTTATAGAGCCTAGCTACAAAAATGCACATAAGCTCACAAGATTGACTGGATCATTGTGCCCTTGTGCTTTTTTGTGGCTAACTATAGTTAAGGTGGACAACGGATGAGAGACCAAATAGACCAGGCTCGTTGGCTTGCAGTGCTGGTGGCGACCGCGATCGCGCTTTATTTGTGCTGGCTCATGCTGCGACCGTTCCTCAGCGTTCTGGCATGGGCGATCGTGCTGGTGATCGTCTTTTATCCTGTTCACAAGCAGTTGGGGACCAGGATCAAACGACGCGGGCTGCACGCGTTGTTGTCGTGCCTGCTGGTGATATTGGTAATCGTCATGCCCCTCGTAGTGCTGACGGTGGCTATCGGTGAGGAACTGGCAAGAGCAATTCCGAATCTTCCTTCGCAAGCTACTGAACTAGCGAACCGTCAGATGCCATTGATCGGAAGAGCAACCGACTGGTTACAAGCTCGCTTTGGCATCGACACCTTGCGTCTGCAGGAGTTTCTTGTCCAGCAACTCAGAAATGCCGGTCAGGGTTTGCTCGGTGCGTCTTTTAATCTGGTGGGAAACATACTCAGCGGCATCGTACAGGGATTCTTTGTCATCTTCACGATGTACTACCTGTTTCGCGACTCAGACAAAATCGTCGCCAAACTGCCGGACACATTGCCACTGCGGCGTGAGCAAAGCGAAGGGATCATCATGCGCACTCAGCAGGTGGTCAGCGCGAGCGTATACGGCGTCGTGACCATTGCCGCTATACAAGGAATCCTCGGCGGACTGATGTTCTGGATTCTCGGCATTCCCTCGCCGTTGCTGTGGGCCGTGCTGATGGGGTTCGTCTGCATGATTCCGATGGCTGGTTCGTTTTTGGTCTGGTTACCACTCGCGATCTATCTAATGGTGGGAGGCCATTGGGCCAAGGCCATAATACTAATCATCTGGGGCGCACTGGTAATCAGCACCATCGACAACTTTCTACGTCCGAAGTTAGTCGGCGGCCAGACCAAGCTGCATGAACTGTTGGTATTCTTCTCAGTGCTCGGCGGAATCAGCGTCTTCGGCCTGCTCGGCATCGT
>DASVGE010000161.1:0-4481 GCA_036379695.1 Pyrinomonadaceae bacterium
TATCAAGTGGGGCGAGCACTGGCCGCTGAAACACGATCTCTCGAGTCTCCGTCTGCTGGGAACGGTCGGCGAACCGATCAATCCTGAGGCGTGGATGTGGTATCGCGAAGTGATTGGGCAGAAGCGCTGCCCCATCGTCGACACTTGGTGGCAAACTGAAACAGGCGCCATCATGATCACGCCGATCCCCGGCGCCACGACAACAAAGCCCGGCTCAGGCACGCAGCCCTTCCCTGGCATCGACGCCGACATAATGACGCGAGACGGCAAGCCGGTGGCAGCACATGAAGGCGGTTACCTCGTAATTAAGCGTCCCTGGCCGTCGATGCTCCGGACGATTTGGGGCGACGACGAGCGCTACAAACAGCAATACTGGTCGCAAATCGAGGGCATTTACTTCGCGGGAGACGGCGCGCGGCGCGACCAGGACGGCTATTTCTGGATAATGGGCCGTATCGACGATGTTATTAATGTAAGCGGCCACAGACTCGGAACAGCGGAAATCGAAAGCGCACTGGTGTCGCACGGTGCCGTCGCCGAAGCGGCGGTGGTGGCGCGTCCGGATGAGTTGAAAGGATCGTCGATCGTGGCTTTCGTAACGCTCGAGGGATCACACAGTCCGTCTGACGCATTGAACCAGGAATTACGAGCACACGTCGTTAAAGAGATCGGCGCCCTCGCTCGGCCCGACGACATCAGGTTTGCCGACATGTTGCCGAAAACTCGTTCAGGCAAGATCATGCGGCGACTCCTGCGCGAGATCGCCACCAGCGGTTCGGTCGCAGGCGACGTGACGACGCTGGAAGATTTTTCGGTGCTGGAAAAATTGAGAGCTGAAGAAGAGTGATCCACAGATTACACAGATTATAAAAATGAATCTGTGTAATCTGTGGATGGATTTGCGGAGGAGGTGTAAGGCATGTCCCGAATCGAATCAGACAATCGCTCCGGACCACGCTATCTCGCCACTCTCGAAGTAAAAGCAGAGTGGGACGAGCCGAGCGGTACGCACATCGTCGCCGAAGGCACCACCGAGAACGTTGGTCCAGAGGGCACGCTCGTTCACTTGCCACGCCAGTTACCTCAAGTCGGTAGCCGCGTGCGCCTCGAAGTGCTCGGCGAAACGGGCGAGAAGTTACAGGTGATCGCAGAAGTACTGCGCATCGAGCGCCATCCCGGTCACCCACTGGCTGCCCTTCAGCTACTCGGTGAAACTGACGAATGGCGAGGCCTCGTGTGGGAGCCGGCTGCTCCTCGCATTTCGCCACCACCGCCACCGGAGACTGAAGGTGAAGCGGCGCCTGAAGAAGACGACGAGGTAGCTCACTGAGGAAAGTTGACGATGGAAAACTCCGATAGTCGCAACGGCTTTCACTCTCACGATCGCAGACGCTACCCACGTTATTACGTCACTTCCCGGATCACTCTCGCCATCGAAGATGAGAGTTTGAAAGAGTCGCTCGGCATCGGCGAACCCAAAGACATCAGCCTCGGTGGCGTACGCGTTACCAATCTTCCTTCGTGCCCCAACGTAAAAATCGGAGATCAACTCGGACTGCTGCTGCTCGACGGCGAGGATGCGTTGTCGTTAGCAGGAGAAGTAGTGCATCATTCCACGCCTGATACGTTCGGAGTAGAATTTCGGGGCTTGAGCCATCAGGACCAACGAGCGGTAGGCGATTTCATCGGACGGCTGCACGCGCGACTCTAATCACGTGAGTAACGAAAAAAGAACCAAACAAACAGCAACTGTAGCGGCTCAGGCAGCGGTGGAAGCATCAGGAATTCCCACGCGTACGGTCCTGCGAATCATCATCGTTCTGTTGGCCGTACTGGTCGTTCTCTGGGGGATCTCCAAGCTCACGGGAATCATCCTGCTCCTCGTGCTGTCGATCTTTTTCGCGTATCTCGTGGCCCCGCTGGTTGAGTTCATACGTCAACCCAGAACGATTGGCGGCAAGACGATCGCTATTCCAAAAGTCGGCGCTATCGTGCTTGCCTACCTGCTGATTCTCGTCACGGTAGTGCTGGCGATTTTTGTCATTGTACCGAGCCTCGGCACTCAGTTTCCTGAGTTTGCCATACAAGCACAGGCTTACTGGAAGTCGCTTGGCGACCAGCTTCAAGAGCTCATCAAATACTCACGGCGCTTACCCGCGCCCGTAGTTGAGGGTTTGAATCACGCAATCCCACAGGTACGCGACACCGTGATCCACACCGTCCAGGTCTTCTTTGTAGAATCGGTGGGGTACCTGATCTACCTGCCCTGGTTGATACTGATTCCGATTCTGGCTTTTTTCCTGCTGAAGGATGCCGAGAGCTTCCGTCGCTCGGCGTTGCTGATGCTGCCGCGCGGACGTTGGCGGTGGCGCGGTGACGAGTTTTTCCAGGACATCAACAGCACACTCGCGGCTTACATCCGCGCGCAATTGACTGCGTGCTTGCTCATCGGCGTTATTTGCGCGTTGGGTTTTACGCTGCTGGGATTACCGTATGGGCTGGTGATGGGCTTTATTGCGGGCGTCCTTGAATTCATCCCACTGGTTGGACCACTCGTGGTCGCGATCACGGCAGCAATCCTCGCGATGTTTCATGCCGGGCCGTTCAATGCTTTCCTGGTGCTCTTGTTCCTCGGCGTCCTGCGTATCATTCACGACTACGCAGTTTATCCGCGACTAATCGGCCAGGGTATTCATCTTCATCCACTCGCCGTGATCTTTGCGATTCTCGCGGGTGAAAAACTCGCCGGCGTGGCAGGTATCTTTCTTGCTATTCCAGTCGTGGCAATACTGACTGTCAGTTATAAACACTGGATGGAGCATCGCGGCAGTGAGGGTATTGCGGATCTACTCGAACCAACTCCGCCCGATCCTGAGAAAGTGGCGGCCCTCGCTGCAGCAAGCGTCGAAGAACTTCACGCGGAAAGCACACCTGAGCAGATGGTCCGCGCACGCCCTAATTTGACGACGGGTGAATTGAAGATGCCCGAAGGGATAGATTAGCCACGGATAAACACGGATTGTATACGGATTTTTATTCTTAATCCGTGTATGAAATCCGTGTTCATCCGTGGCTCGTCTTTTCCATCAACTCTACAAAACGCTGAAAGTGATGTTCGGCATCGTGTGGTCCAGGCGCGGCCTCAGGATGGTATTGCACCGAGATCACGGGTAACGTGCGGTGCCGCATTCCTTCGACGCACTGATCGTTGAGGTTGATGTGAGTGATCTCGACTTCCGGCGGCAAACTCTCCGCATTGACTGCAAAACCATGATTGTGTGAAGTGATCTCGACATGCGGGTGCGACAACGCTTTCACCGGTTGATTGCCGCCGCGATGTCCGAACACGAGCTTGAACGTATTTCCACCAAAAGCACGTCCCAGCAACTGGTGACCAAAACAGATCCCAAACATCGGCACCTGCGCTTTCAACAACTCGCGAATCTCCGCTACTTCCTTGTTCATCGAAGCCGGATCGCCCGGACCATTCGACAGGAATATTCCGTCCGGCTTGAAAGCCAACGCTTCTGCCGCTGAAGTCGAGGCAGGCACGACGGTGGTGCGCACTCCGCGTTGTGCCAGTTCCCGCAAAGAATTTCGTTTCACCCCGAAGTCGTAACAGACGATGTGAAACCGTTCTTCACCTTCAGCGGGAAATTCGTAAGGCTTGCTTGTCGTCACCACGCTCGCCAGTTCACGATTCTCCATCGACGGCGATTGGCGTGCCTTTTCGACGAGACTCTTTTCGTCGAGATCGATAGTTGAAAGACATGCGCGCATCGCACCCTTGTCGCGGATGTGACGCACCAGGGCGCGCGTGTCGATACCTTCGATGGCGACGATTTTCCAGCGCTTCAGATACGACTCGAGACTCTCTTCAGCACGCCAGTTTGAAGTGATCCGGCTGGCTTCCCGGACGACAAATCCTTCCACCCACGGGCGATCCGATTCTGCATCGCTGTCGTTGACGCCGTAGTTGCCGATCAGCGGGTAAGTCATGCAAACGATCTGGCCGGCGTATGACGGATCGGTGAGCACTTCCTGGTATCCCGTCATCGACGTATTGAAAACCATCTCGCCGCACACCTCACCCTCGGCCGCCCACGAGCGACCACGAAACGTACGACCATCTTCAAGTGCTAAAAGTGCAGGGTTTTTCATCCTTTAATAGGTCCTATAGGTCCTATACGACCTATTGGCTGCTCTTAATAAACTGCTGTGCTTCATTCAACCATCGTTTGCTGCTGCGGTACTTGTAAGCCGGCGCCGTTTTCACTGCTTCGATACAAGCTTGCATCAAGCTGGTCGCTTCGCGCTTGTGACCGAGACCTGCGTGCGCCCGGCCCATCAAATACAAACCTTCCGGATCCGACGGCCGATGCTCGAGAAACTGGTCGAGCGCCGTGCGCGCGTCTTCAAACTGGCCGGCCGCGATGTACGTGGCCGCCACTTCTCGCCAGATCTCATGTTGCGCGTGCGCC
>DASVGE010000162.1:0-3960 GCA_036379695.1 Pyrinomonadaceae bacterium
CCGGCGGCGAAGCCGCAAATAAGGCCCCGCCTCACATCCGGCGGCGAAGCCGCAAATAAGGCCCCGCCTCACATCCGGCGGCGAAGCCGCAAATAAGGCCCCGCCTCACATCCGGCGGCGAAGCCGCAAATAAGAAATTGAATCCTCGTCGCGTTGCGTGGGCGCCGAGCTGAAGCGTCACGGTTTTAAAACTTTGAAGTTGTCAAAAACTACCGGTCCGGGCGACAACGACTCAACCTGCCACGTGCCGCCTTTGAGCTCGAACAGGACCGACCCGATCGGTACAGACGCATCCCAACGTTCGCTGTAAAGCACGACCCAACTACCTGCCTGGTCCGGACTGTCACTCGCCGCCTCAAATACAACGTTGCCCGTTGTCTGCTCGTGACGTATGCGCCAGTACCGGTGCGCGACTGAGTTGTAAGCTGACGTAAACAAGTTGCGCTTGACTCCGCCCGTCTTCGACTGGCAGATCAAAAGCCCCTCTTCGACGTAGATGCGGTAATAGTTGTTCGCATCCAAACCTAAAGTGAACATCGCATCCGCTTTAGTCGACGTAGAAGGACCCTGGACCAACTCGACGTAGCCATAAGCTCCGGTGAAATCGTAACTCCGCGCCGACCTGATGCCGTTGTAATGCGATCCGGACTGTCCACTCAGCAACGGACCGATTTGCAGCCGCAGAGTGGTCTCGCGAGCCTGCACTGAAGCATCCGTGAATCCGCTGAATAGATTATTCGCAGTCCACTTCGCGAGATCCAACGAGTTGTCGTTGAAATCGTCTTCGAGAAGTACGGATGCGGGTGGAGGGGTCGTGCTGGCACAAGGATCAATGGGTCCTACGGCTGTATAGCCATTGATCCACCGCCACCATTGAGAATCGGTGCCAAACACATACACGATGCGATTGCAGTAAAGAATCTCAGGACCAACGCCGCCTGTGCTTACGCCGTTGCGCAAGATCGTTCCGTTAGTAGTGCGAGTCCAAACAGCACCGGCGCTATCGACAATCTGATTCGCTGGTGGCAGGCGCGTGTTATTCGGAGACTCCGGCCCCGGTGTCGGCGTAGGTGTAGGAGTCGGTGTTGGTGTCGGCGTCGGCGTTGGGCTGGCACAAGGATCAGTCGGTCCCATAGGTGTCCAGCCATTGCTCCACCGCCACCATTGGAAATCGGTGCCAAACACGTACACGATGCGAGTGCAGTAAAGAATTTCAGAACCGACACCGCCTGTGCTTACACCGTTGCGCAAGATCGTTCCGTTGCTGGTACGAGTCCAAACAGCACCGGCGCTATCGACAATCTGAGTCGCTGGTGGCACGCGCGTGTTATTCGGAGACTCCGCCGCCGGTGTTGGGGTCGGAGTTGGTGTTGGTGTCGGCGTCGGCGTCGGCGTCGGCGTTGGTGTCGGAGTTGGCGTTGGCGTTGGCGTTGGCGTTGGTGTCGGAGTTGGCGTTGGTGTTGGTGTCGGAGTTGGCGCCGTGCCGGACACTGTAAAGCGCCACACCGGACCATTCGCGGTCTGGTTCGCCATTGTCTTACCAACTATCCGCCAGAAGTACGTAACTCCCGGTTGCAATCCCGAAACGAGATAGCTTTCCGAACCGTCGGAACCAAGCGTGCCCGTAACCACGTCTGATGCTACCAGCGGCAAGTTTGTTTCATTCGTGCCGAAGTAGACGTCGTACTTGTGTGCCCACCGTCCGCCCTCCCACGTAAGCATCGCCGACAGCCCAGCGGTGCCACCGTTCGACGGCGACAAGTTAACGGGAACATTCGGAGGCAGCGGCACAAACGGTTCGTACTCCGTCGCCGAGTTCCACTTGCGGTTGAATTGATTGACAAACCAATCAAAGAACCACGTCTTCGTCGTGAAGTAGTTGTGCTCCTCCTGGAAATTGAACGACTGCCAGCTCCAATTCGATGACCCAAAGATCGTCAGGCCCCGACCGTAGAGCGATACCGATTTTTGGTGATTGAGCCCGCGATGTTTTCGCATGCGGATTTGAATGCCCGCAGCGTGCATGCGATCGATGTTGTAAGGCCCGGTCAGCTCGGCGCCGAGCCTGCTCGCATCGAAACGGTATTCTCCCGGCTCCGCCAGCAGACGCACGGGTATACCGCGAGCAACCGCGCGCAGAAGTGCGTCGCAGATGCCGACGTCAGTGACGCGATACATCGTCAGATCGATCTTCTGTGTCTCCTGATCGATCTGCGCGATCGTCCGCGCGCCGTAATCCTCGGCAAGATTACTGTTGGGCAGGAAGTTCACCGACGGATCGATCGGAAACGTCGGATACTTGCGGGTTAACGCGCCGGCAATGTTGCCGTAGTTACCGTACAACGTTGTGTTAGTCCAAACGTCGTCATACCTGGTTTTGAAACTGTTTGATACTGCGGGGTCGTTGGTGAAATACCACGCTCCGTCGACGTAGTTTGCGAATGGCTCGTACGGCGCAAGATCGGCATCGCCGAAATTCGAGCCGGTGAACACGACCGTGTTCTGGTTGGCAAACAGCATCAGCTTCACGTGAACGATGCCGTCGCCGAGTTTAAAGCGCATCGGGATGCCGGCCGCCTTTAACTTATCGAGTAAAGATTGGTTCATCGGGAACTTCAGGTTTGCTCGCGGTTCCACGACGATACGGACAGGCACGCCTGCTCTATGCCGGGCGATTAGTTCGTCGACCACCACGGGCAGCTCGATCATGTAAAAAGCTACGTCGATCCCGCCAGTTTCGGCCCGGATAAGGTCTTGCAGTTGCCAGTAGCAGTTCTCAAACGAGGGGTCGCAGAGTCGTTCCTGCGCTGAAGAGGACGG
Source organism: Pyrinomonadaceae bacterium (assembly GCA_036379695.1). Lineage (GTDB taxonomy): Bacteria > Acidobacteriota > Blastocatellia > Pyrinomonadales > Pyrinomonadaceae > PSRF01. The sequence goes on from DASVGE010000162.1 coordinate 2,821, forward strand.
AGGAGTAAGTAGACAAACTCCAATGACCAACCAGAAAGTAAATAATAATAAACGCCCTCTGGCGATCATAACCTGAACCTCCGCACTGGTAACTTGTAGCGAAGTCTATTTTGACCTGATGGAAAAAGTCTTTCAAGAGTATTTCAAAACCATTTGGACGCCGCGATGAAACGGGATCCTAATCAGTAAATGCGACGAGAATGAACGCGGCTTCACTTCTTAATGCTCTTGGGATACGGGCAAAGTCTACCGGAAAGTTCTACAGCCTTCGTTGGAAGGCGTTCGTTGCCCCGATTGGGCTTCGGGGAGTATCGCAACGTTCGGGGAGCTTAGCGACAGTTTTCCCGTGAAGAAGTGAGTTTCACGTGTTTGTTTGCCCGCGCCAGTCGGCAAGCTGCTCGCGTACTTGCGCGGCGTTGGGATCTTCGATCTGCTCTTGAATGATGAGTGCCTGTTCGGCGTGTTGGATGGCTTGAGCGCGTTCGCCGAGTTGGTCCAGCCCCAGACTCATATTCCACAGCGCAGCGCTTTCGCCTCGGCGGTCGCCAGTCTCGCGTGCAATGGTCAGGCGTAGTTCATGGAACTGAATGGCGCGGCGGAGGCGGAGATAGAACTACTTGAAAGCGAGTTGTTCGCAGGCACCTCGCTTGCGTCCTGAACACCTTCAGTAGCCGGTTCCAACCAGCGGCGGCTTCGTAATACAATGCGCGCCTAAATCTCACGAAAGGACCTCACATGAGCAACATAAACCTCATCTCCATCGAAAGAATCGAAAAAACCATTTACCTGATTCGCGGCGAAAGGGTGATGCTCGATCGCGATCTAGCCGAGCTTTACGAAGTGCCAACAAAAGCGCTCAACCAAGCTGTACGGCGCAATCTCGACCGATTTCCCGCTGACTTCATGTTCCAACTTTCGGAAAAAGAGGTTGCCGAGCTGAACCGGTCACAGTTTGTGACCGGTTCGGAGAGGCACCGCGATCCTCGTTTTCCTCCCTATGCTTTCACTGAACAGGGCGTTGCCATGCTCTCAAGTGTGTTACGAAGCAAGCGCGGTATAACTGTAAACATCGAGATCATGCGTGCGTTTGTGAAGCTGCGACAACTGCTCGCGTCTAACGCCGAACTATCACGTCGATTG
>DASVGE010000163.1:0-17840 GCA_036379695.1 Pyrinomonadaceae bacterium
AGAGTCAGCCCTGCTTCGGGTCCGCTAACTTCAGCGTGCGCCGCGGCGCGTGCGACCACACTTCCGATCGAAGGCGCGAGTTGCATCAGTCGATCATAGAACGCAGCAATGGCAGCAGAGTCAGTGTGACCTGTGCGAGCACGTTCAGCGTGAACTGATTGGATAGCAGCTTCGATCTGATATCGTCCTGGCCGCCGCATCTGGAAGGCGGCGGCGAGTTCGCCTTCCGCTCCCTCGATCATGGGCATGAGCCAGTCTTTTGGATCCTGCTCGGAGAGCGGCACGAACCGGCCTTCGGTACTGCGACGCGCCGGACGTCGCGCCTCGCAATACAGCATCAATGCCAAGAGGCCGCGGACTTCCGGATTGTCCGGAATCTGCTCACGCAGCACGCGAGCGAGCCAGATTGCCTCCTGACCAAGATCCGTGATGCGTTGGTCGGCGCCACTCGCGTCTTCCCAACTGTTGCCGTACGCAGCGTAGATGGCGTTCAGCACTGCTTCGAGGCGCTCGGGGATCTGATCCGCCGTAGGGATCTCAAACGCGATCCGTGCTTGCCGGATCTTCGTCTTGGCACGCACCAGTCGTTGTCCGATCGTCTTCGGCGCGACGAGAAAGGCGCGTCCAATCGCCACCGCATCGAGCCCGAGCACCGTTTGCAACATGAGCGGCGTGTGGATGTTGGGATCGATGGCAGGATGCGCACACACGAACAGGAGCTTGAGACGCTCGTCGGGCCACTGATCGGGATCTGCCGTCTCATCAAACTCGCGCGTCATGAGTTTTAAAGTCGGAGTGCTGTGTTCGTGTACTTGCTGATGTCGCGCATGATCGAGGAGGCGATTGCGCGCAGCCGTTAAGAGCCAACCTTGCGGATTCTTCGGAATGCCGTCGCGGGGCCACGTCGTCAATGCGGCCACGAGTGCGTCCGCCAGCGCGTCTTCAGCGGCTGCGACATCACGCGTGCGTGTTGCGAGCAGCGCCACGAGGCGTCCGTAAGATTCGCGCGCGATTGCTTCAACCGCGCGGTGCGCCGGGTCATGAGTTCGAGTTTGCAACGGTGACGCGTGGCTCAATTTCAACGGCTATTGGCCGCACCTCGACGGCGCCGTAGGAAGCGGCCGGACATCTTGCCGCCCATTCCAATGCGGCGTCGAGCGAAGGCAGTTCGAGTAGTGTAAACCCACCCAATTGCTCCTTCGTGTTGGCATATGGCCCATCCTGGATCTCGCGCTTGCTCTCGCGCAACCGGACGGTCGTCGCGGTTTCGGGCGCGTCCAGTGGTTTGCCGCCGGCGAAGATGCCGGCGTCGAGCATGGCACGGTGATACGCGCGCCAGGCGGCAGCGTATGGTTCTGACTCGACGGGTGATTCGCGGCGCGCAAAGTCGTCCGGTTTCTCATAGATCAATAAGGCATAGAGCATCTCGTTCTCCTCTCGTGGTTGGACCCTCGCTCGTTAGTATGACGTCCGATGCACGGCGATTTCGACAACGTCGAATCTTTGCTCAAAGTCGGCATCATTCCTGGATGAGGTCAGTACAGGGAGCGGTAGCGACCTGGTCGAACCACAGGAGTCAAAATTCTTAGGAAAATATCGCATGCTGATCACCGACCAGGTCGCTACCGCTCCCTGTACTGACGTCCTCCAAGTGCGAGTCAGACTCCAGAGGCAGGTCGGCCCAAACCTTTTCCAGTGCATGTTAGAAAGTGAGGGTGGCTCTGCGCGAGGGCTAGCCTCGCGCAGAGGAAACTCGAGTAGTTATCGGAACGAAGCTCTTAGAAGATCTTTTTAAAGGCGCGGGTTAACCAGTTGCCGGATTTCTTCGCGGCTTTCTCGCCTTTGTTCTTGACGTCGACGGCCGCGTCCGCAGTCTTGCTACCAACTTTTTTCGCTCCATCCGCGGCTACCTTCACGCCCGTAGCTGTCGTGTCCTTGACGTCTTCGGCTTTGTCGCCCGCTACGTTTACAGCCTTCTTCGTTGTGTCGACCGTCTTGTCTGCGGCGTCTTCAGTCTTGTCACCAACTTCGTTCACACCCTTCTTCGTGGTGTCAACGGTCTTGTCCTTGACGTCTCCGGCTACATCTACAGCCTTCTTCGTTGTGTCAACTGTCTTGTCTTTGACGTCTTCAGCCTTGTCACCGACTTCGTTCACGCCCTTCTTCGTAGTGTCAACGGTCTTATCCTTGACGTCTTCTGCTTTGTCAGCAGCGTCTCCCGCGACTTCTTTTGTCTTCTGGCCGGCCTTCTTGACGCCCTTTACGCTCTTGTCCTTTACGTCGCCCGCCGCATCGCCGACTTCCTGGCCTGCTTCTTTCGCTTTATCAGCGGCCTTTTCCGCCGCGTTTTTGTCTTTTTTCTCGGGTGTTGGATTTTGCTGAGCGGCAGCAACACCAACAGTTGTAATCAAACAAAGCGTACAAAATACAGCTAACAAAACTTTGCGCATGGTTAAACCTCCTCATGCAATGAAATCAAACAATTTTTCTACCAGAAACATTTGATGCGCAAACCTGATGCCACGACCGATCGCTACCGGCAAGGCCGATTGTGCCCGCACAATAACATCTCTCCGGCCTGATAAACAGACACTTGTTTCGCATCACCTGACTCGGAGCATTGCCACGCAAAATTGTTGAGCCTACGTTCTGTTTAGCTCTGTACCTCCACGCCGAATAGGCATATAGTTCTGCCGCTTTCCAGGTCGACTCAAACGTCACATCGCTAGACCAGCTTCGAAGTAAGATGGGTCTTCTAAAATCAGACAACAAGGCAAGTCCAAACGTCTCGCGGTTTGACGTCTTCATTTCCTATTCGCGTGACGACGAGGTATTTGTACGACGCCTTTACGACACTCTTAACGAAAAAGAACGTCGCGCCTGGGTTGATTGGAAGGGTATCCCGCCTACTGCCGATTGGATGGCGGAGGTTTTCTCGGCGGTTGAGTCGGCAGACAATTTCATCATCGTGTTGAGTCAGGCATCGCTCGCGTCCGAAGTTTGCGCGCGTGAGATCCAGCACGCGGTGAAATGCCGAAAGCGCCTGGTCCCATTCGTTTGGGGTGACATAGTCGATGACCGGGTCCCTGACGAACTGCGCCGGCTCAACTGGATCATCTGCCGCAATGAAGTTGACTTTACGCGTGCCTCTGCCTCACTGCTCGAAGCCCTGACACTCAATCTCGAATGGGTGCGGGAGCACACACGCTTGCTGGTCCGTGCAGTCGATTGGCGTGATGGCGGTTCCGACGCCAGTTTACTGCTTCGCGGAACTGATCTTCGAGAAGCGGAAGAGTGGTTGGCAAAAGGTGCGGACGAAGAACCGAAGCCGACCGAGTTGCACCGCGACTATGTGCTCGCGAGTCGCACACAGGAGACACGTCGTGGAAGACGGACACTGTCCGCAGTTGCTGCGGGTTTAGTGTTGGCGATTGGTCTCGCCGTAGTCGCCTGGGTGCAGCGACAGGAAGCGACCAGGCAGGCAACGATCGCCGAAGAGCGCAAGGTCGAAGCCGACACTCGGAGGCAGGAAGCTGTAGCACAACGGATTGAGGCAGAACGACAAAGTGTCGTCGCTTTAACGAATGAGTCGAGTGCGTCACTCGCTCTCGGACGCGGCCTTGAGGCACTCCTCGCAAGTGTCAAAGCGGGAAAGAAATTGCAGAAAGAAGAAGCGCTTCGAGACGGCTCAAGCGCAGTTGTTCGGACACTTGTTGCCCTCAGGCACGCAATCGAAGGTAATCACGAACGCAATCGCATAGCGACGGGGCACTTTCGTGGCGTTACTCACATCGCCTTCGCTCCAGACGATCAGGCCATCTATACGGTTGGCAGTGGCGGTGACATCAAACGCTGGAGTCTTGATGGCAAAGAACTCCTCAATTTTGAAACCGAACATATCGGTGAAGGTGACGGCTGCGACGCAATCGAGAACTTCGCCGTTAGGCCGGATGGCAAGGTGATCGCGACACTCGGAAGCGAAGGAACGTTCGTTTTCTGGAATTCCGAAGGAAAAGAGATTAGCCGGTTCGACCTGGGCATAGAGAAGACCGGTCCGGATCAGTACTGCACTGGCATCGTCGATTCGAAAATAAGTTTCGCCTCTCAGTCGGTGACGATTCGAGAATGGACGCAACAGAGTGTTTGGACCTTCAACGGTGAAGTGACTCGAACTCCGATGGAGGCGCCGGTCATTGATCACTCCGAGTACGTGAAAGTCACAAACAAAGATGGGACTCTAGTCGCCAGTTCCGGTAGTGACGGGGCGATCACCGTTAAGAGAAATGCCGCTACCCTGCTACGACTGCCTCATCAATTCAACGCCACCTTCAGCAACAGTTCAAATCAACTGGCTACTGTTTCCGCTGGCTTAGACACTACTGTCGTCCACCTCTGGGATTTGTCTACTCCTTCGATACCAGTGCCGAATCAGGAGAAACGACAGACCGCACCGAAGAGAGAACTGAAGCTCGGCGACTCGAGTTTCGACCTTGAAACCACCGAAGTGTTCGGCGAGGGGGACGGAGCGGGAGTGGTTAGCCCTGACGGTCAGTACGCGGCCGTGTCGTCCGTTTCTAATCGTGGGGAAATCGCGCTCTGGCACATACCTTCAGGTTCCCCTGCGCAGCTAATCACGGAATTTGATAGCGGTCAGGTGCCCAGCGCCGACTTTGCAGAAGCGTTCCAAAGTCTCGTTTTCAGTCCTGACAGTAAGCTTCTCTTATCGGGTGGCGCCGATGGCAGCGTGAACTTCTGGGACATAAACGGCAAACTGGTTCGCCGGATCGTTGCGCACGATCAATTTACAAATGCGCGCCCGAGTTCGGATGGCCGTTTGCTGCTTACCTGGATTGATCGAAGCGAAGGCGAAGCAGCTTTGAAACTCTGGACCTTCGAAGGAGAACTCCTCGACTCGCTTTCCACGCAGGGTATTGAAGACGCATGGTTCAGCAGCGACGGGAAGGGAATCTTCGCGCTCGTGGGAAAACAGCAGAAGTTCTGGAGCATGGATCTCGATCAACTGCTCCAGGGTGGTTGCGCCGCACTGCGTTTGTACCTCGCCAACCCGGCAATGATCAAAGACGCGCAGATTTGTGCCTAACGTGACCAGGCAGTGGGAGGTTGCGGAGGGGTAGCACCGCGCACTCGCTTTTGCCTCGCGACGATTACCCTCAGGACACCGTAAGTCATTAAGGAGATAATCACCATATCCAGGACCATCCCCGTTGCGAGTGAGACCCAAATCAAAGCGCGATCAGAAACCCCTGGCAATAGTCCTATAAAGCACATAGGCCATCCAAAGAACCACAACGCAAACATCACCGCAGCTTCGTCTCTGAAGAGCGCCCTCACAAACAACACGGCTATAAAAATACCGAGAGTAATAAGTATGCCTGTAGCAAAGGATCCAAATAGGAGTTTCATAGGCGATATTCAACCGCACTTTTCACAAAATGCGAAAAGTTAACGCATATCGTTCAGATTCCCAACGGCCGGCAGATCTTTAAGGGTGTTCGCCGAATAAATGGGAAACCGCTGACCCGTTTTTAGTTTTTCAAGTTCCTGACAACGATATTCTTCGGACTTAGGACCAATGAAGTAGCTTATGAATTCTTGTTTCTCATTGGGATCCCTGAACTGAAAATTGTGAAGAGATGTAATTTCGCAAAGCGCGCTCTGCGGGGGAGCCGATCTTACCTTATCACCATCATAGAAATAGAACTCGCCACCTACCGTCCTGTGGAGTCTTGTTGACGTTCGTAATAGACCTGAAGCCGGAATGACTTCTCGGTTCCACAACATTGGAGGCGGAAGCCGCCATTCCGTAGGCAGAGGATCTGCATCATCCACCCCATACTCTACTCTGATCCAACCGACGTAGCCTTCGGGAACATAAATTTTCGTATTGTGCCGATGGTTGTCATTCGTGCAGCCACTTAAAAGCACAAGAAGCAAGGTGAGGAATAAACACTTAGATTTTAGGTTCATGAACTATGGGCCATCGAACGCCAAGGTTCACCCGTGCCGCGCTACAGCGCTCGAAAGAATCGAACAGTGGCTCGTTGCGTTGCGGCAGATTATTCCTATTTTGGCCGCTTCAGATAGTACTTCACCCCTTTGAAACCGAGTTGATCAGTGACCGTCACATCGATCGCAACCAGTTCCCAACCCTGCGCACCAAGATCGTTCAGCACATATTCAAGGCTGCCGCTGGTGGAGAATACAGACTTATATTCCCAGTCAGTCCTCTCAGGGTCTCGCTTTTGACCGCGAATATTCAACCCTAGAAAACAGACCAGGAGAATAAGAACTACGAGCCAAGGGTATTTCGATTTCATATTTTCCTCGTTTCCAGGGGAGAGTACGTCTCGTACCCGCGGTTACGACGCGTCCGACCGTTTCCGCGGGATCATCACACTACGACAATTCATTCGTGACGAGACAAGCTGCGTGGCCCACAACGCGATCTCTTTCCTTTAGGATTGAGGGTCTTGGACGCCACCCGGATTGTACTCGGCACTTCAACAACTCCTCCGCGCTTGGTAAATGATCCCACACAGCAACTGCTGTGATACCTCCCATTCACGTCGTATCGTAGACAAGCACCAAACCGTCATGCCACGGTACGACCACATCGTGCGTGAACTCGTCCTGCACAATCACGTCCGCCACAACCTGCGGTAGGAAACCTGCTGACGGATTGGACAGCGCCCACTCCATCAGATCCTTGAGATTCTCCTGAGCAGGTATCATCGCCTCAAGCTCACTGAGTCGCTCACTCGTAAGGCTGCCTTGATTTACCAGGCGCATTGTCTTAGTCACGAACGACGGCGCTGGGGCACGCGTCCTTTGACGATGATGCGTTACCTTCACGCGCTCGATCAAGGAAGCGCGAAGCGACCTCCACAAGTTTTTCACAGACGAAAAACGGCAGGCTTTGGAACCTGCCGTAAATCATTCCTAATAATGGTGAGCCGAGCAGGGCTCGAACCTGCGACCCTAATTAAGAGTTCGGTTAGAAGCAGCGATGGGTACTCACAAGTTTATCGCAAACTTGAGTGAGGCACTTACCTAAGCTCGTAGGACAAAACGTCGCTTGAGTTGCCGTTGATGTCAAGAATTTACTGGCTCTTCTTTTCCCAATCGAATCCCGGCGAATCAGCCGCAGGATCAAGCACTTGATAGGATTTAACGGCGTACCTCAATTCTACTTCTTTATTCGGCCCGTGATTAACAACGGTGAAAAGGAACACGCCACACTCCCAGCGTCTATTCAGCACAACTGCGTAAGTGTGATTTAGTTCAACATCAGTAGCCAGAATTTACTCAGCCGGAAACAGTCCAGTTCCTGACGCCCGCCGCACATCCTGAATGAAACGGCACCCGCAAGTCCTCAGGAAGTTCTCAATAACTGCTCAATGAGGTGTCTAAAATTATTTGTGCGCGGACGTGGGTGCATTTCCGTTTGACGATCTCAAGTGGGCGAATGAGGAACGACTACTCTTTAGTCGACTTCTTCTGTGCTACTCACATCAATGGCCACGAGAAGAACTTTTGGCGTTACACAAGCATCAGGCTGAGCGAGATGTCTTACCGGGCAGCAAGACCTTCAGGCCGCTGACAGACGTAAAGGCATTCACAAATGCTCTGCGTAAGCTGGAATCGAAGCTTTTATTTCCACGATCCGCGGCACACTTGCGCGACGAGGCTTGGTGAAGGGAGACACCGCTTTCGAGATCGCTCAAATCATGGGATGGTCAGACATATAGGGTCACTGTCACAGATTCGAGGGATGTACGGCATTGATATTTGCATACCGCCTGAAATCAGCCTCATTTATCGTCAACAAACTGGGCACGCCTTGAACGTTCATCGAAGCAACAAGTTTTGCGTCATGAACGGCTAATCCAACCAATGAGTGAGTGAAGGCAAGCCTTCGCCATTCTCTAAATGTTGCTAAGCTATCGGGCAGCAAAACAAAGTGGCGTTCAATCAATCGCACTTTCCGTTCAGTTTGGTCAACGGAAAGATCTAACCCTCCACGAGCAGTGGCGGGACGAGTACAGACGTTCCAGAATTCAATAACCACTTGCGGCGTATAACAAAGCTCTTCATTACGTGAGCGGAGCTTGCGCATTGCATCCAGGCAAATCTGACGTTGAGGATCGTTCCGGCTGGCCAGCCTAATGAAAATGTTCGTATCGATGAGGTATGCCATCAGTCATGATCAAAGTAGATATCGGATCGTGAGTAGGAGCCTGAATACGGTAGGAGGTTCTCAGTGCCTTCGGCGAACGCAACCATATCTGAATGGAACTGCTCTTCAGTCGTCTGATCTGGAGTAGTTTGTTGCAGATCTTGCTTAAGTAAACTAGCCAGGAACTCGTCGACAGGGGTTTGTCTAGCGTGCGCTTGTTCCGCAAGTACGGCGATCGTTTCGGGGTTGATCAATGCAAACATTTGCTCCGGCGGCCGTTCCGGAACGACGATAGACATCAACGTTAAATATCTAGTAATTAGAGCTTGGGAAAGATGGCCGTCTTGCTCGATGAACTGTCGAACATTGTGGTCCCACGCGTTGTTCAGTAAGGTCGGCGCATCTGGAAAAACATATCGCCCTACACGGCTGAGCGGCCTAATTCTAACAGTAACGATCCGCTCATCCTTCAGGGCAAGCGCAGCTCCAACATTTTCGTAATCCTCAATAACCGCGTCATCAAGAAATACCATTCGAGAGCCAAGTGAAATCTCTTGGCCAAGAATCGTTTGCGACGCATCAGTAGGACCAAACCTCAATTTAAAGATACGGATCCCGGGTTCCGAAGGTGGTAGGCTCTGATACCAAGCGAAAGTTTCTTCGTTTGCAGGTGTTGGCAGAACGATCTGATTCACTCTCCATATAAACTTTCGGTCCAAAATTGCGTGAGCCGCAAAGAAAATAGCGCTCATATTCTCACCTGAGATGAATTCAGGCACTTCAAATTCCTTGTCTGTTGCTTTCTCTATTACCATCAGTCCGAAATACATTTTACGTCTCTGCAATAACTCACTGAGATCTGAAAGAGGTATATTGAATCGCAATGTCATGTCTATATTGACCGGTGGAATCAAAACCCTGACCGTTCCCCCAAGTCCCAACATCGAATACAGAGTATCTGCAATAAAAAGAGGCTGAGCACGGTGCTCCGACACCTGAAAACTGAGGGACGCTTCTTTGATCTTTAGATTCTCATTAGGCCCCGTCGACGGTTCGCTTCGGATTGTTAGCAAAGCCGCAACCCCCATACCGATAATCGATTTGAAGGTGATTTCGCTGTAGTTGTCTGAAGATTGAAGCTCGACAATCTCACCGGTTAGCCTTGCTCCAAATGTTGGCACTTCTATAGACAGTGCGAACTCATGTGTGTCGGGCAATATCTCGGGTAGCTGTTCAGTGTTTATTCTGGTGGCAGATGTGGGAGCACCTATCCATGGCGTTTGGTCCCTCTCCGAACGCCAAAGCCCCGGGGAAAACGCGGGAGGACTGTTAATTTCTACGACATTCATCGTTAACATTCTATACCGTGGTCTAGCAAGACCAAAAGGCTCTTAGCTACATCTCTAGCTTTTAGGGCTCATTTGAAACGCCAAAGTGCTTATAACGTACAGAACATGACGAAAAATCAAGGCATATCATTAATCCCGATTCACTCGACTAATCACCTTTGGATCTGATGCCTTCTCGGGGGTCTCAAGTCTTAAAGATTCTGAGCGACGTTGGAGGGGGTGCGATTACGGTTTTGTCGGAATACAGACAAAAGCGACGACAAGTTTTTCACACACGAAGAACGGCAGGCCGTTAGACCTGCCGTAAATCATTGCTAATAATGGTGAGCCGAGCAGGGCTCGAACCTGCGACCCGCTGATTAAGAGTCAGCTGCTCTACCAACTGAGCTATCGGCCCTTGCGTGTGACGCGCGAAAAATTATACGTGCGGTGTTTGGAGTGTCAAGCAAGCATCAGGTCGTAGTCGCGCATTCGCTGCCGGCGAGGAGTTGGTGGACGGCCGTGATGAGACCTTCGACGTCGGGTTTGGCGACGAAGGCGGAGGCGCCCGCGGCGAATGCTTCGCGCCGGTGAATCTCGTAGGCATCGCCCGTGTAGAAGATACAGGGGACTGACGGCGTCAGCTTCATTAATGTCTCACACAACTCCACCCCCGTTCCGTCAGGCAAGCGCTTGTCGAGCACGTAGAGATCGTACTTCGTGCGTCCAGCCATGTCGCAGGCTTCTGTCATAGTTTCAGCAGTGTGCACCTCATAGTCCTCTTCAGAGAGGAGCATTTGCAGCATCTCTGATGTGTCGCGATGATCGTCAACACAAAGCACACGACATTTGGGGTCTGTCACAGAAAACCTCCTGAATCGGGTCAGTTATTTTTGCTTTCCACTGAAAGCAGGAGAAGCAGTGGGCGCGCCAATTATAGTCGGGGCGTCTCCGATTCACAATCCGTCTGAATCACAATCTGGAAGAGACGCGTGATTCGCGTTTTCCTTAAGGTACCTACGTATTTCGGATCGTTCCACCTTTCTTGCGATCCAGTACTAGCAAGGTGGGCAGCCCTCCTGCCCACCGCCAGCAAATCTACACTGACTTGTGGCTCTTCATCGCCTTCAAAAGCCGATTGAGCACCTCAAGATCTTCATCTTCCGGTTCCAATTGTAAGTACTTTTCCAGCGTGGTCGACGCGGCATCGAGATCGCCGAGCTTGTGGTAGACCAGCGATAGATTGAAGTAGACCAACGAAAATCCGGGCTCGATTTGCGCCGCCGCCTCGTAGTGAAGTTTCGCTAGGTGGAAATCGCCGGCATCGTAGTAAAGGTTCGCGAGATTGTAGTGGGCTTCGACGTGGCGCGGATCGTTTTTGAGTGAGAGGGTAAAGTTGTCGAGCGCGCTGGAGATCTGGCCGCGCTCGAGATTGATGATGCCGAGGTTGCAATAAGCTTCGGCGACGTTGTCGCCCTCGGTGATCGCTTCCCGGTAGTGCTCGGCGGCGTTTGCGTCGCCCTGCTCGTGCAGTAGCAGCGCTTCTTCAAAGGGCGTTAGCAGCCGTGCCAGTCGCGGAGTCTCCACGCGAAACAAGTTGAGCTGTCCCTGTAGCTCAGCTTCGATCTGGCGAATGCTGTGACCTTGCGCGCGCAGTTCGCGCACGCGACGAAACTGCGTCAACGCATTGAAGTCGTAAACAAAGTCAGGAGCTTGCGAAGATGGCGCGGCCTGGATGATGCCTTGTTCAGTCCAACGGCGAATAGTCTTCTCGCTCAGACCGAACAGTTGTTTGATCTCTTTAATCGAATAGGAGGATTTGACACGTTGGTAATCTGCCTTCGAAGGGACAGGTGAGGGAAACGAGAGTACCTTAGTGCCCTTATCGGTCATTAGCACGAAACTCTGTGGCTGACGACTAACCTACCTTTCGCTTCTTTGCCGCACGCGGTTTCACCAACGTGATCTGCGGCTTCTTCTTCTCGGCGGTTGCGGGCGCCTTCACCATCGGTTTACGACTTGACGCCTGCAAGCTCTTCTTCAGCGCGCTCATAATATCAAGTCTCGGAACTTCTTCAACTTCAAATTCCGCGACCTCGCGGCCTTTGATCTTCGAATCGATCAAAGTTCGCAGGGCGTTGTAGTAATTGTCTTCCGTGTCGATCTCTGCAAGCGTGGTCGCCATTTCCTGAACCAGGGTGGTGGCGAGCTTCAATTCGTTCTTGTTCAATTTCTGTGCATCGAGCTTTTGTACGTTCTCGAGGTCGGGCACGTCTTCCATCTTCCGCAACTCGTGCGGGTAGTGAAGCTTCTGCAACACCAGGCCATCCTGATGCGGAAACACTGCCACGAGATCCTCACGATCGCGTAACACCACTTTGCCGACCGCGATCTTGCCCGTCTGCTTCATCACTTCACGAAGCAGCGCGTAAGGCTTCTCCGAAACGGCGCCATCGGGTCCTGCGAAGTACGGCGAATCGTAGAACGTGCTCGGAATCTCTTCGCGATCTACAAAGCCGACAATATCGACTGCTTTGGTGGTCTTGATCTTTATCTTGGCAATGTCATCCGGTTCGACGATCGCATAACGATCGGGTTCATACTGGTAACCCTTAGTGATCTGATCGTTGCTCACGACCTCGTTGCACTTCTTGCAGCGCTTGTCGTAGCCGATGGGACCAAAGTCTTCGCGGTGCAGCTGGTTGAACTGAATCTTTTCGCTGGTTTCGATGGCGTTGTAGATGCGGACCGGGATGGCAACCAGCAGGAATCGTATGTGGCCTTTCCAAATAGATCTCATAAGGGGAACCTCTCCTTAGCCCCGGATTATGCCACGTATTAAACAAAATTTCACCGATTATTCACCGTGGGGCGGGGTATGTAATTACGCGCTCAAATGCAATGCAGCAGGGCGTTGCGCATGGCGCCCGCGGTTTGCCAGCGCTGTGCAGGATCCTTTGCAAGCGCGCGATCGATGATTTCGCAGACAGGGCGGGGGATTTGCGGCGCTCGCTGCTGGAGCGGCACCGCCGGTTGTTCGAAGATGGCGCGGATGGTGTCGTTGATACTGCTGTTGTTACTCAGCTCTAAAGCCAGTGAACCGGTCAATAAACTGTAGGCCGTCATGCCTACCGCATAGATGTCTGACTGTGGTTTGACGTCGCGAAAGTTGCGCAACTGTTCCGGCGGCATGTACGCCAGCGTACCCGCCATCTCGCCTGCCATGGTTACGCCACTCATCCCGGAGTGAGTAAAACTTTTCGCGAGGCCAAAGTCAGTCAACTTTGCGACGAGATTCGGCGAGCTACCGGCAACCAGGATGTTCTGGTCTTTGAAGTCGCGATGAATGTAGCCCTGCGCGTGCGCGAACGACAGCGCGTCGAGCGCTTGCGAGATGATCGAGATGCCGTCGTCATAAGGAAGCCGGCCGCCTCGTTCCTCTGCCAGTTTTGACGCATCGGCGCCGTCGACAAATTCCGTGACGAGATAGACCACGCCGTTGTGCGTGCCGCGATCGATAAACTCGACGATGTTCTTGTGCTTCAGTGCTGCCGCGACGTCGATCTCGCGCATGAAACGACGCATCGCTTTGTCGCTGACGGCGAATTCCGGAAGCAGAGTTTTTATCGCTACCGGGCGTCCTGTGCGTTGATCGCGCGCGAGCATCACGCAGCCCATGCCGCCGCGGCCGATAACTTTAACTGTGTCGTATCCCGGAATCGCCTGCGGTGAACGCTTGAGCTCGATGCGACAGTCTTCACACAGGAAGGTCAGATGTTCGTCGGGCGCCGATGCTTGTGCTTGTTCGCGGCGTCCGCAGTTCTGACATTCGACCATCACGAGCACGGGCCGTTTCGGTACTCCGGCGTCCTGGGTTGTTTCGGAAAGATCGATCGAATCCGTGGTCGTGACTTCCACCACGAGAATCGTCTCACCACATTGAATTCGATCGCCGTTATTCAGGAATGCATCTTTGACGCGATGACCGTTAAGAAACGTGCCGTTAGTCGATCCGAGATCGCGCAAATAAGAGTGCGGCGGGTTCATCTCGAGCAGGCAGTGATGACGCGAGAAAAAGCGATCCTCGGGCAGGCAGAGATGGGCTTCGGGACTGCGCCCGATCAGAAAGCTGTCGTGTTGCGTAAACGAAAAGATGCGGCCTTTGTATGGACCAGCGGTGACTTTCAGGTTTACTTGCATAAAACCATCCACAGATTACGCAGATATTTTCTGTGTAATCTGTGTAATCTGCGGATTAACGGTCTATCGTAAGATCGTCAAATGCCACTTCGTGGATATCGCTGGTGTAGAGTCCGGCACGGCCACGCCTGAAGTTTGCGTCATCTTTAATGCGCGTCAAAAACTCGCCGTTGGCGTAAAACGACAACTCCGAACCGCGAATTCTGACCTCCAACTGGTTTGGAGCGCTACCGGAACGAATCGCTTCTGACTTGGTCCTTTGCACAACCGACGACTGGTTGCCCTCTTTGTGCATGATGACTTCATACTCGGGTTCAATGCCCGGATAGATCAGCAGTGCGTAGTCCTCGAGCTTCTTCGTCTTTGTTTGCACGCAGTGGACCATCAATCCGAATCCAGCTGAAGGAACACTGCCATCGACGCTGCGGGCAGTAACCTTCACGGTCGCGTTTTCCGTGTTGTAGGCGTCGGAAGGAGCGTACATGACGACGAAAGTTCTTTCTTTCGAACTCATGTGATACTCGCCGTTGGAGTACCAGATCCTTCCAAACGGCGAATTCCCCGTGCCCCACTTTTGATCGCTGAAGTCGTCCGCGAGTGATGCCGGAGTCGTCGTCGCATTTGCGTTGACGTTTGTGTTGGTGTTCGTGTTTACCACCACGTTGGCATTGCGGTTCGCGTTACGGTTCGCGTTCACGTTCGTGTTATCGCTGCCCAGAGCGAGGAGGATAACGAAGACCACGGCGCCGCCGCCGAGAACCAGCACTACGGCGAGTCCGCCGAGAATCCACCAGATGGCGTTGGATTTCTTTTGCGGTGGCGCGGTTGCGGGTCTGGGCTGCCACTGTGGTGGCGGCGGAGCCGGCGCCGGCCGCGTCGGCGGAGGCGGCGTTGGTGTGGTCGGCCTCGGAGCAGGAGGTTCCGGTCGATAGATCTCTGTTGGTGGCGGCTCGGAAGTGTCCCTCGCCGCGGGATACCTGATAGTTGCGTTTGGATCAACCGCAGGCGCATCGGAGGCCAGCGGAGTACCATCCTCCAGGCAAAAGTTCAGGGAGAGATCGGTGTACGTGCGATTGCAAGTGGGGCAGCGCTTCATTGTAGGCGGACAGATTAATACAAAACCATCCACAGATTCCACAGATTCTGTGTAATCTGTGGATGGTTTTAGACTTAAGCTTTGATGGGTTTACCGCAGCGCCCGCAAAACTTAGTCCCGGCAGGATAACTGCTACTACATCCACTACAAAAGACTTCGACAGGCTTCGGAGGGCGCCAGTCGAGCGACGCGGTTCCGATCGGCACGCCGCAGCGTCCGCAAAACTTCGTACCCGCAGGATAATTGTGCCGGCACCGCGAGCACTGCACTTCCGCTGAGACCGGCTGAAACGTGGTGTTGCCGCACCTGCCGCAAAACTTCACGCCCTCCGCAAAACGCGAGTGGCACTTGGTACACATCACGACCACCAGGGTCGTGGAGTTGCCGCCATGTTTACTATCGAGACTGCCACCGCGCGACGGCGTCAGTTGATTGCTCGAAACGCCGAGCTTGAGTTGCGCTTCGATGATCTGTTCCGCAATGTCGCTGCGAATCTCGATTACGCGCTCATCGTCCGGCTCGCCCGCCTTTGAAACGCGCAGCACGTGTTGTCCGGGCGCGAGCGAAGTCAGAATCACACGACCCGAGCGCCCAACACTGCCGTAACGCTCGTCGTCAACGTAAACCTCCGCGCCCGACGGCGCCATGATCACGAGCCGCGAATCTTTTCGTTTGACTGCACTTGAGTCTGACGAAACTGCGTTTGCAAAAGTCTCAAACCACTCACTGGCAGTTGCCGGACGCTCGTTAACTTCCTTCGCCAGCGCTTTCATGATCGACGCTTCGACTTCGGCGCTGACGTCAGTACGCAAACCCGACAACGCCGGCGGTGCCTGCGTCAACTTCTGCGCGATCAGTTGCGTGATGTTGCCGGTGAACGGCGGGCGGCCACCGAGCATGTGATACGCGATCGTGCCGAGCGCGTAGACGTCGGCGCGTACGTCGAGTTGTTCGCCGGGTTGCATCTGTTCCGGCGCCATGTATTCGGGCGTGCCGATGATGCCCTGTGAAGCTGGACCGCTCGCGGAAGTGACCTCGGATCGATCGGCGTTGACGATCTTCGCGAGCCCGAAGTCGCCTACCTTCACGAAGCCGTCCTCACCGCCTGTCTTGCGTTTCTGCTGCATCAGAAAGATGTTGGCGGGTTTTAGATCGCGGTGCAGAATTCCGGCGTCGTGAGCGGCTTCGACGCCCGCAACAACCTGCTGCATGATCGTCGCTGCTCTTTGCGGGTTGACGGTTCCTTCGCGACGCAGCAGGTGATAGAGAGTTTCGCCTTCCACGTATTCCATCACGAGAAAGAACACGCCGTCAGCGCTCTTGCCGAAGTCGTTAACGTCGACCACGTTTGGATGGCGAATCGAAGCGGCGGAGCGTGCCTCGCGTTCGAAACGTGCGATGGCTTCGCCTTCCTGTAGATCTTCGTCACTGAGAATGTCCGGACGAACTGTTTTCACGGCGACGCGGCGTGTTTGCAGGTTCTGATCGCGCGCGAGATAAACCTGACCCATGGCGCCGCGGCCAAGACGTTTTTCGAGCAGGTATCGTGAGGCGAGCAGCCGCGGACCCGGTAGTGTGTGCTTTGTGTTTACCTGATCCTCGGGACAGATCTCCACGTCGTCTTCGAAGCAACATTCGCAGCGGGGACATTCGCGCATACGTCTTAATTAAGCTTCTGCCGGCAGATCAGCGCAACACGCGGCACAACGCTTCGCGCCCAGCGGAATTGCGGTCAGGCAGTAAGGACAATCCTTGGTGTTGGGCGGCGGTGGCGGAGCAGCGCGCAACCGGTTAACGGCTTTGACGACCAGGAACACCGCAAACGCGATGATCAGAAAGTTGATAATGTCGTTGAAAAGCCTTCCGTAAGCGATGACGGGCAAACCTTTCAACTGTGCATCTGCGAGTGACACCGGATTCTGCCCGGAAAGATCGATGAAGAGATTAGAAAAATCGACTCTGCCCAGGGCCAGTCCGATGGGTGGCATGAGGACGCCTTCGACAAACGCGGTAATGATTCTTCCAAAGGCGGCGCCGATAACTACTGCAACTGCCAGGTCGACCACGTTTCCGCGCGCGATGAACTCTTTGAATTCTTTCCACATGGTTGTGTTCTCCTGTAGCCTCGACCGTGAGACTCCACGGGAAAAGCCCGTGGCATCTGGTGCTTAGGTGTTGTTTGTCAGTGACAGTTCTTTGCTGCTTTGAAACCGGCCTTTTCCGCGTCGGCCGCGGATTTGAAAACCACCTTGTTCTTTTCCGAGATTTCTTTTGACGGTGGGCAGCCGTCGGGATAATACGTCTTTGAATCCTTGTCGGCGATTATTTCCGGTGGAGTGGTTTCAGTGCTTTCGCCTGGGCCGTTGGTTTCGGCGAGCGCGTCCTGTTCCTCTTTGACTTGTCTTCGTTCGGCGACGAGATCTTCCGCGCCGGTATCGAGCAGACGGAAGCTTGGTCCGCCGGCGACTGTGGTGACGATCAGTTGAAAATCAGCGCAGCGAAGTTGCTGGCCTTTTGATCGCCACGACGACCAGTTTCCATTAACGCCCAGCGACTGCGAGATCAGTTTCACAAACTCTTCCGCCGTGTGAACTTTGAACGTTTCGTCGAATCCGATCCAGAGAGACGTGAGTCGATCGTCAACCAGATCGAGCGAGATGCTTCGCACACCTTCAAACTTCGTCTTATCGATCTTCGGATCGAAATAAGGATTGATGGTGGTCTTGCTGACGCCGAAGTGATCGGCTTTCCCGAACGCAGTCTGCGGAACGTGCGCCTTGATCTGTTCCTTGGTCATGCCGAGTCGAAAGCCGAGCAACTCAGGTGCAGCCGGCAGCTCGCTCAGTTTCTTCGTACACTGGGCAGACGCAGATTGAGCCAACAAGAGGAGCAGGAGAGGGAACAATAAGGTTCGCAACATGGGTGGGATTATACGACACGACGAGTTGAGGACGCCTCCTTGGAGTGCGGTGCCTTGGCACCGCTTTGGCCAATATGTCCGATAGAAAGACCAAAGCGG